>JAKLLS010000098.1 GCA_022014155.1 Marinobacter sp.
CCCACATAGTCGACCGCCGCCTGAACGGTAAAAACAAGAGCGCAGTGAACCGGGAGCGGTTCCTGCGCCGCTACCGGCACCACATCAAGAAAGCGGTGGCCGATGCCGTACAGCGTCGCTCCATTACGGATATTGAGCGCGGCGAAAAGGTCAGCATTCCCTCCCGGGATATCGAGGAGCCTATTTTCCACCACGGCCAGGGTGGAAAGCGGGAGATCGTTCACCCCGGCAATAAGGAGTTCGTGGCCGGCGACACCCTGCCAAAGCCCCAGGGGGGCGGTCAGGGCCAGGGGCAAGGACAGGCCAGTCCGGATGGCGAAGGCATGGACGAATTCGCTTTCCAGATCACCCAGGAGGAATTCCTCGACTTCCTGTTTGATGACCTGGAACTGCCCAACCTCGCCCGCAAGAAACTCAAGGACACCGAAGCCTTCAAGTATGTCCGCTCGGGGTTCACCACCCAGGGCATACCCGCCAAGCTGGATGTCGTGCGCTCCCTCCGGGGTGCCCATGCCCGTCGCCTTGGCTTGGGCGGTGCTCGCAAGAAGAAAATTCGTGATCTGGAAGAACAGCTCGCCGCATTGAAGTCCGCTCCGGAAGATCTGGATGCGGCGTTCAGCCATGATGATCAGGTCCAGGCGCTTGAGGAGGAAATTGCGCGACTCAAAGCCAATGTAAAGCGCATTCCCTTCATTGATGAAATCGATCTGCGCTACCGGCAGCACGTCAAGCAACCCAAGCCTGCCACCAGTGCGGTGATGTTCTGCCTGATGGATGTGTCCGGCTCGATGACCCAGATGCACAAGGACATTGCCAAGCGTTTCTTCATTCTCTTGTACCTGTTCCTCAAGAAGAACTACAAGAAGATTGAAGTGGTCTTCATTCGCCACCACACCAGTGCCAAGGAAGTGGATGAGGAGGAATTTTTCTACTCCCGGGAAACCGGTGGCACGATTGTGTCCAGTGCGCTGAAGCTGATGCACAAGATTGTCGAATCCCGCTACTCTCCGAGTGAGTGGAACATCTATGCCGCCCAGGCGTCGGACGGGGATAACTGGAACGACGACTCCCCTGTGTGCAGCAAGATCCTGTCGGAGAGCCTCCTGCCTCTGGTGCAATATTTTGCCTATGTGGAGATCACCCCGCAGGATCACCAGATGCTCTGGTACGAGTACGAGAAAATCCAGGAGCAGTACCCCCAGAGCTTCGCCCTGCAACAAATCGCCGATCCAGGCGAGATCTACCCCGTGTTCCGCCAATTGTTCGAGAGGAAAGCCGCATGAGTGACATCATCGACCGCCCGAACATTCCGGACAACGATCAGTCAAAGGCCAGGGAACCCATCTCCAACAGTTCCGAATGGACCTTCGACCTGATCCGGCAATACGATGAGGAAATCGCCAAATGCGCCGAAGAATTCGGTCTGGATACCTACCCCAACCAGATTGAAGTCATCAGCGCCGAACAGATGATGGACGCGTACAGCTCCGTGGGTATGCCCGTGGGCTATCATCACTGGTCTTTCGGCAAGCAGTTCCTGAGCACGTCCAAAGGCTATCAACGTGGACAGATGGGGTTGGCCTACGAGATCGTCATCAACTCCAACCCCTGCATCGCGTACCTGATGGAGGAAAATACCCTGCCCATGCAGGCCCTGGTGATTGCCCATGCCTCCTACGGACATAACTCATTTTTCAAGGGCAACTACCTGTTCCGCACCTGGACCGATGCCAGTGCGATCATCGATTACCTGGTATTTGCCCGCCATTATGTCGCCGAGTGCGAGGAGCGCTACGGGGTGGATACGGTGGAGGAAATCCTCGATTCCTGCCATGCGCTGATGAATTACGGTGTCGATCGCTACAAACGACCCGCACCAATCTCGGCTGCAGAGGAATCAAGACGCCAGAAGGAACGGGAGGAGTACCAGCAACGCCGCATCAATGACCTGTGGCGCACCATTCCCAAAATGGACGATGACGACGACCCGGTCCGGCGAAAAAAACGCTTCCCGGAGGACCCTCAGGAAAACATCCTCTATTTCATTGAGAAAAATGCCCCTTTGCTGGAAACCTGGCAACGAGAAATCATCCGTATCGTGCGCAAGCTGGCCCAGTACTTCTACCCCCAGCGCCAGACCCAGGTGATGAACGAAGGCTGGGCTTCTTTCTGGCATTACACCCTGCTGCACAGCCTGTATGAAAAAGGCCTGGTCAATGACGGCTTCATGCTGGAATTTTTGCAGAGTCATACGGCGGTGGTCTATCAACCCCCCTTTGACAGCCCGTGGTACTCAGGTATCAACCCCTACACCCTGGGTTTTTCCATCTATTCGGACCTGAGACGGATCTGTGAAAACCCCACGGAAGAAGACCGTCACTGGTTCCCGGATATCGCCGGCAGTGACTGGGTGGAAACCCTGCACTTCGCCATGAAGAATTTCAAGGACGAAAGCTTCATCCAGCAGTTCCTGTCGCCGAAGGTCATGCGTGATCTCAAACTGTTCTCGATCCAGAACGACGACCAGGAAGATGTGTACCGAATCACCGCCATTCACGACGAGGACGGTTACCGCACGCTGCGGGAAAAACTGGCGCGCCAGTACAACCTCAGTTACCGCGAGCCGAACATCCAGGTGTGGAATGTGGACGTCCGGGGCGACCGCTCACTGACACTGCGACATATCCCGGTCGACCGGGTTCCGCTCAGCAAGGAAACCGAGGAAGTGCTGCGGCACGCCCATCGCCTGTGGGGATTTGATGTTCACCTGGAAAGTGTCGACGAGGGCACGGTGGTGGAGGACTATCACTGCCCGCCGAAGGATCAGGACGAAGACGACTGAATGGGCACGGTCTTTCACCCGTGCAGTGCATAATGACTGACCAGGAATTGCATGAGATCCACCAGCCAGGGCACCAACAGCGCGGTGGCAAAAGCAGATAATGCCATCGCCAGCCCCGAGAAGGCGCCCATCTGCGGGCTGACCTGAAAGGCCCGCGCCGTTCCGATACCATGGGCGGCCACCCCCATGGCAATCCCCCTGGCGGTATCATCTGTGACCCGAATCCACTCAAACAGTTTGGTCCCAAGAACCGCACCAGTGATACCGGTGATCACCACCAGCACTGCTGTCAGGGACGGCAGACCGCCGATCTTTTCGGAAATACCCATGGCCACTGGAGCCGTCGCCGATTTCGGAGCCAGGGACATCTGTATCTCAGTGGAGCCCCCGAGGAGCCAGGCCAGGCCAATGGAACTGCCGGCAGCAATCGTTACGCCACACACCAGCGAGATAGTCACCGGCAACCATAGTTGTCGCAGTCTGGAGAACTGCTGGTATAAAGGTACCGCAAGGGCGACAGTGGCCGGCCCCAACAGGAAGTGTACGAATTGCCCGCCCTCGAAATAATCGTCATAGGTAGTTCCGGTCAGCATCAGCACACCGATCAACATCACAACTGAGGTGACTACGGGGTTGGCCAGCGGGTTGGACCGTGTCCGCAGATACAGGCGGTAGGCAAGACCGTAGGCCACCAGGGTCATGGTCAGGCCCAGCAGTGGCGATGCCGAAAGATAAACCCAGATATCCTTGAGACCGGGATCAGTCACCGCCCGGCTCCTTACCCTGATTACCCTGACGCGCCCCGACCAGCCAGCGGCTGGTCACCTGCATGATCAGGGCGGTAGCCACCATGGTTATAATGGTACTCAATAGCAATGCCAAGGTAATCGGAACCCACTCCTCGGCAATGCGGTCGAAATGCACCATCATGCCCACGCCTGCCGGAACGAACAGCAGCGACAGGTGGCTGAGCAGCGCCGAGGAAGCCTGGTCAACCGATTCCGGTGCCTGGCCCCGGATCAGCAGGGTCACGAACAGCATGACCATGCCCAGCACCGGGCCGGGGATTGGCACGTCAAGCAGACGGACTGTGACTTCCCCCACCAGCTGGTACACCAGCAACAGCGTAATGCCATTCAGAAAATTCATGCCTGTCACTCCGGATTTCCGATCGTGCCTGAAGCCAGAGCATAACCATTACGGTGACGGCTGAATACCCAACAACAGTCGGAAGCCGGTGTCCCACCCCACCGGAATATACGTCACGACGAGCAACGCGGTACCCATCACCAGTACCGGGAAAATGAAGCGGAAGTTCCGCTGCCAGAAGGTGCCGTGCAAACTCTCCCACGCCGTTGGCAGACCGACCACCTGGCGGGTTAGCAAGTGATTCAGCGCGACCGGTGGCGTCAGATAACCCATTTCGAAGGCCAGCACGGTCATGACCCAGAAATGCAGGGGATCAATGCCATTCTTCAAAGCGATCGGCGCCAGGGTGGCATTGACCAGTAGCACCGCACCGTAGGGATCCATGATCATGCCAATGAACACCAGCAGTCCCATAAGCAGGGTCAGGGTCAGCCAGACCGAGCCCAACTGCTCCGGAAACAGTTCTAGCAGACCGGAACGTTCGATCAACCCTCCGACACTCACGGACAACGCCATCAGCATCAACAGGGCGCCAATCAGGGCGCAGGACTCCCGGGTAGCCCGCATTACCGATTGTGAGAATCCACGGGGAGGAATGTCGTCGGTCCGGTGAGTTGAGTCGTCTGCATCAGGGTCACCGGCCTTCAGCACCAGTCGCTCATAACCTAGGACCAGCAACAGAATCACCGGCAGTATGGCGGGCGCCGAGAACTCATCCAGCCCCCGACCCAGCAGAACGTTCCACAGCACCACCACAGCCGCAAAAATCGCAATATACGGGAGTAATGGCAAAAGTGCCCGCAGGGTGCCCGGAACGGCATCCCTCAGTGGTGCAATACGGCCAGTGGATGCCCCACCCACCAGGAATACGTAGACTGCATAGACCGAGGCGGTCAGTAACAGTACGCGGGCACCGGCGCTGAACAGTTCATCCGTGGTAACGCTGTTGTTCAGCGTAGCAACGATCACCACCAGCAGGCAGGGACGAAGCATGGTACCCATGGAACCGGATATGGCCGTCGTTGCCAGCGCCAACTGCTCGGAAGTACCGGCTCGCCGCAACTCACGGTACAGCGTCAGACCGGCGGCGAGAATGAAGATACCGGAAGCACCGCTGTAGGCGGTAGGCAGGGCGGTCAGTAGCAGCACCACCACGCCCAGCCATTTGGGCGGCAACTGCCAGGGACGGATAAGATCAAACACCTTGCGCGGCAAGTGGGTTCTGGCCAACAGCATACCGACCCAGACATAGAGCCCCAGATTCAGGAACAGAGCAGACAATTCCGCCATCATGTTCAGGTAAACAGCGATGCCATGGTAGAAACCATGAAACGCGAACTGAATGGTGGCGCTTATACACATGAAACTGTACAGCGGCACACTCAGCAGCGAACGGGGCCAGCTGCCGCCAGGCGCCAGGTTCGCCCTTGGCTGCCGGAGCTGCCAAAGGGAAATCAGCGTCAGTGCTCCAAACCCTGCCACCCAGATATCATGCATAAAGAGATGAGCCAGCGGGATACCGGCATCTGCCTGAGCCAACTCCTGCTGGCGATAAAGCCAGGCGGAGGCCGTGAGCAGGCTGTTTGCAATCAACTGGGCAAGGGTGGCTACCCGGTCGTCCCGCTGGGATTCGACCGGACGCAACGCAATATGCTGTCGCCCGAGCGTCGCTGCCGCCGCACAGAACAGCAACATGAATCCCAGCAGGACACGACGATTACCGGTGATCAGGACGACCGCCCGGGACAGGCCGGTTTCCATCAACGCAAAGGCCCGTACACCAGGGCCATCAAGGGATTGCAGGCGATCCCATTCAGCTCGCCGCTGCTCGCACGCCTCCGACGTCGCCAGGATGGAGGAGCGGATTTCCTCGCGGTTGAGGTTGCCGCCAAAGACATCGGCGAATGGATCGGCAGCCATTTCTGCTTTCTTCGCCGCCACCGCCAGTTCCACAGCGGATTCCGGGTCAGCCACGACCTGGCAGTCCGGCGCCTGGATCTGATCAATCACCCGCAGGTTGAAGTAATCCGGCCAGGTCTCTCCGCCAATCTCAAGCAAACGGGAATGCAGTGTCTCCCCTACCGAGGCCAGCAGGGTGAGCACCAGAATCACCAGCATCGGCAAGCTGGCGAGAGTGACAGACAGGGAACGCCCCTGGCTGGCCGGCAGGCTTCGGACGTCGGCGGTCATCGGTTACTCCACCGGGTCTGTGCATTCCTCGCGGGCGCCATTCGCCCGGCACCGGATCTTGCGCTGCAGGGTCAGCATGTCCGCGCTGTAATAGCCCTTATCACGCAACTCCAACCGTGCCTGCTGCATCATTCGGTCATATTCAAGACGATCCTCAGCGGGAATCTCAATCCACCACTTATCCGGAACCTTCTCTTCTTCCATGCGGACCCGGCTGACGATTTCATCAAACCCCTGATAGAACGCCTCCCGGACGAACTGCGCCAGTTCGTTGGGCACCACCTCCGATCGACCGATCAACTGCGCGGAGATATGGGTCAGAGGCAGATCGACAATACCGCCATCGGGCTCCAGCCCTTTGTAGAGCTCCATAACCTCATAGGCCGCCAGGGGCGCCGCCAGTACATCCACGACGCCGGTATTGAACATGTTCGGGGCGTTCACGATGTCCGCCACCACCGGGGTTGCCCCAATGCCGGAGATCATTTCCGCCTGGACCGGATCGTAGTCCAGCACTGCCACCCGCTTACCAGCGGCCTTGGCCAGCGTATTTATTTCCCGGTCATCAACGAACACATGAGCGGCCCCAGCCGGTGCAATGCCCATCACCACGTAGCCGTTGCTGACCATGCGGTCGGCACTGCGGGAATCGGCCATCAGCTTCAGCGCCAGGCGCATCTGTTCCCTTTCCGGGAACCCGCCGATGGAGTCCAGGGTACCGGTGTAACGATTGAATATCCGCGCCCGAAGCCCACTCATCAGGGCTGCATCACAGGTCGCGGATTTCAGTTCCTCCACCATTACCGACTCACTGGTGTAAGGCACCATTTCAACATTGACGCCGAATTCCAGGATCTTCTTGCGTTGCTCCTGAGCTGCCGCAAAAACGGGACCGGAACGCCCGAAAATGTCCCAGATGCACACCCGGTAAACGCGATCCGGATCCGGTTCCAGTCCGGTCAGTTCCTGGAATGCAGCAACACGCTCTTCCAGAGCAAGAGACTGGTTATAGATCGTGGACCGCAATTGGTCGTCATCAGACCAGGCAACGGTGGACAGCAGGAACAGCATGCAGGCGGCCATCGCCCGCGGGAAGATCGCGGAATTATGGGTGGGGTAAAACGTCATTGTTATTGTCCTGAGCTCCAGAGCGAAGCTCTCAGGGTACCAGTGAACAACATCGGCCCCGCTGTCCCTCGTGGCAGGGGGGCCATGGCAAATGTGTCAATAACCCTTTCAGGAAACGGGTGCCGTGATAGAGGACTGGGGGATAATGCTTCGACCATACATTGCCAGGACAAACCCTATAGGGAACATCAGCACGCCATATACCGCAGCGGGAATCGACATGGCACTGGATTCAAGCAACGTCAGGGTCACCATCAGTGCGATGGTGCCATTCTTGATACCCAGTTCCACAGCCACTGCCAGTGATTCCCTTTGGGTGAGCCCCGCGCCCCGCCCAACCAACAACCCCAGGGTGATGCCGGCAATGTTCAGCAGGAAGGTGGCCGGACCTGCCTGTTTCAGCAAATCCCAGATCTGGTCACGCACACCGTAAATCAGCCCGACAATCAAGACCGCCAGGACAATGCCACCGAAGATGCTGACCACGCCTTCAGCTTTCTTCGCCATCGCCGGGTTTCGGGTTCTCACCACCATGCCAATGGCGACCGGGAATAACACGATGCCAACCAGCATCCCGACGGTCTTCCCTACCGGCAACACGACGGCTTCCTGGGTGCCCAAATAGAAATCCAGCGCCAGGTTGGTAAACATGGGCAAGGTCAGGATCGTGATCAGGCTGGCACTGACAGTGAGAACGATGGACAGCGCAATATTCCCCCGCGCCAGCAATACAAACAGATTGGAGGTGGTCCCCCCGGGACAGGCGGCAATAATGACCAGCCCCACGGCAATGGCAGGCGGTACAGCCAACAGGCTTGCCAGGGCAAAAGCGATCAGTGGCATCACCAGAATCTGCGCCACGGTTCCGACAATCATTCCCTTCGGATAAACCGCAACCTGACGGAAGTCACGAATCGTCAACGTCATCCCGATACCGATCATGATTATAAAAAGGGCGATCGGTAACCCCGCTGATATCAGTGGACTGGACTCCACGTTGCCTCCAGATTGTTGTTTTTATGAAGTTAGTCAGCCATGGAAGTTAGCACAAGCCGGCTTGTCTCCGTGACAGGGATTTCGCAACAACATGTAACGTTCGCAACCCGCCAACACAACTCGCTTGAGGGAACCATTACCCCGGTTATTCGTGTGAATGGTCCGTAATGTTGCGTATACTTTCGCAAAATAACTAATAATCCGTGCGGGCTGATGACAGCAGCCGAAGCACAACAAGGACATAAGGACGAGACACGAATGAAACGCCTGGGAACCCTGGATGCATCCTGGTTAGCCGTTGAATCTGAAGACACCCCGATGCACGTGGGCACACTGCAGATTTTCTCTTTACCCGAAGGAGCCCCCGACACCTTCCTCCGGGATATGGTCAACCGGATGAAGGAGTCCGGTGATGTAGCACCGCCCTGGAGCTCAAAGCTGGTCTATTCGGGCTTTTTAGGGCGGCTGATCGCTCCCGCCTGGAAAGTCGACAAGGACATTGATCTGGATTATCACGTTCGCCACTCGGCCCTGCCGAAGCCCGGCGGAGAGCGTGAATTGGGTATCCTGGTCTCACGTCTGCATTCCAACCCGCTGGATTTTTCCCGGCCGCTCTGGGAATGCCACGTAATTGAGGGCCTGGAAAACAACCGCTTCGGCCTCTATACCAAAATGCATCACTCCATGATTGATGGCATCAGTGGCGTTCGCCTGATGCAGCGGGTGCTCACCACCGACCCGCACAAAACCAACATGCTACCGCCTTGGTCGGTCAAGCCGGAACGCCGCCGGGGCAGTAAGACCGATCAGGAAGCCACCATTCCCGCAGCGTTTTCTCAGGCGAAGGACGCCCTGAAACTGCAGGCAGACCTGGCTCCGCGGCTGTGGCAGGCAATGAACCGACTGGTGCATTCCGCCCGCCATCCGGAGGATGGACTGACCGCACCCTTTACCGGGCCGCTTTCCACCCTCAACCACCGGGTCACCGGCCAGCGCCGGTTCGCCACCCAGCACTACCAACTGGACCGGCTCAAGGAACTGGCCCGGGTGTCCGGCGGCTCGCTCAATGACATTGTGCTGTATCTCTGTGGTACCGCCCTGCGCCGGTTTCTGCTGGAACAGGATAACCTGCCGGACACGCCCCTCACGGCCGGAATTCCGGTCAATATCCGCCCCGCGGATGACCAGGGCACCGGCACCCAGATCAGTTTCATGATTGCGTCACTGGCAACGGATACCGCTGAACCCCTGGCACGCCTGCAGGACATCAAGCGGTCTACCCGACGCGCCAAGGAGCACCTGCAGAAACTGCCCAAAAGCGCCCTGAACCAGTACACCATGCTGCTGATGTCGCCCTACATCCTGCAATTGATGTCCGGCCTGGGGGGAAGAATGCGCCCGGTGTTCAACGTCACCATCTCCAACGTTCCGGGGCCCCAGCGCACGCTTTATTACGAAGGGGCCAAGCTGGAAGCCACGTACCCGGTTTCGCTGATCGCCCATGGCGGCGCGCTCAACATTACCTGTCTAAGTTACGCGGGCTCGCTGAACTTTGGCTTCACGGGATGTCGCGATACGCTGCCAAGCATGCAGAAACTTGCGGTGTATACCGGAGAAGCACTGGACGAGCTGGAAAGCCTGCTTCTGTCTCCATCAGACTAATCAATCGTCTCCAGATGACGTTGCATCGCGGCCGGGTCAGTCAGCGTGATCCGGCCATAACTCAGCGTCAGTAGCCCACGCCGCTCAAAATCCCTGATCCATTTTATGCACTCCCTTCGCCGACCACTCTTAACTACACTAGAGTATTCAACCGGGCACTGAGCACAACAAGAACATCTGACAAGAGAGGCACGCTATGTCAGCACAGCTTTCAATTCCGTCGAAAAAGGATTCCGTCAGCGAAGAAGAATGGCAGCTTCGTACGGACCTCGCGGCCGCCTACCGGCTGGTCGCGCTTTACGGCTGGGACGACCTTGTTTTTACCCACATTTCCGCGCGGATTCCGGGTGACGAGCATCACTTCCTGATCAACCCCTACGGCATGATGTTCGAGGAGATCACCGCCTCCAGCCTGGTGCGTGTGGATCAGGATGCCAACAAGATCGACCCCGATGACTTCGATATCAACCCCGCGGGCTTCACCATCCACAGCGCGATTCACGCGGTACGGGAAGATGCCGCCTGTGTCATGCATCTGCACACAACCGACGGCATTGCCGTTTCGGCCCAGCAGGAAGGCCTGATGCCGCTGTCCCAGCAAAGCCTGTTCGCGCTGGCCAGCCTGTCGTACCACGATTACGAGGGTGTTGCGCTGCGGGAAGATGAAAAGGCACGACTGCAAAAAGACCTCGGTAATGCCAATTTCATGATTCTGCGCAATCATGGCCTGCTGACCACCGGCACCAGCATTGCTGATGCCTTCCTGGCCATGTACATCCTGCAGACCTCCTGCGAAATCCAGGTCCGCGCGCTGTCTGGCAATCGCCCGCTGACGCCAGTCCCCGGCGGGATTGTGGACACCATCAAACAGCAGGCTGAACAGGTCACCAAGGGGCTCGGAGGCAAGCTGGCATGGCCGGGCCTGCTGCGCAAGCTCGATCGCATTGACGCCAGTTTCCGGGACTGAGAGGGATTCATCTTCATGCTTGCCAACCTGGGCCTTCTGGCTGGTCTCGTACTTTTAATTGTCATGGCCCTTCGCGGGGTCAATATTCTGATTGCAGCACTGGCATCAAGCCTGCTGGTCGCGGTTACCAATGGTCTGGGCATTTCTCCTGCGTTGCTGCAGCACTTCCCTTTTGGTCCGCTGGGGGCTTTCAGCTTCGCCGGTAAATTCTTTGTGCTGTTCCTGACCGGGGCCGTCTTCGGCAAGATGATGGCCTCCAGCGGGGCTGCCGGTTCCATTGCCAGCGCCATTACCCGGGGGCTGGGTGCCAAACACACCATTCTGATTACCATGCTGGTGTGTGCACTGCTCACTTACGGTGGCGTGGTGGTATTTGTGGTGATCTTCACCATGTATCCGCTGGGCGTCGCGTTGATGCGAGAGGCCAACCTGCCCAAACGCCTGTTCTGCGGGGCCACAGCCCTGGGCGCGGGCACTTTCACCATGACTGCATTGCCCGGCACGCCGTCCATTCACAACGTCATTGCCGCGTCAGCACTGGGCACGGATCTCTTTGCAGGCGCTTTGATCGGTCTCACCGCAGCTGTTGTGATGTTTGTGGTTGGCATGGTGTATCTGGAACGTCAATGGACCAGGGCTCGTGCAGCCGGTGAAGGGTATTCTGTGAACGCCCAGGACGAGTATATGGAGAGCATGGCGCCGGCACTCCAGCACGGGCCGAAGTGGCAACTGAGCATTCTGCCGCTGGCGTTGGTACTGGGAACCATTATTCTGCCCAGACTGCTGGTTGCCCTGGGCCTGGCAGACAACGAGACCGCCGTAATTGGCGAGCTGATCGGTTTTGCCAATGCCGAACCCATCATCTGGCCAAGCATTGCGCTGGTCATTGGTGCCGCCAGCTGCGTCGCGCTGTTCCCGGATTTTCGCAAGAAAGCCATGGAGAGTATGGGCACAGGTGCAAACGATGCCATCATGCCTTTGCTCAACACCGCAGCGGTGATCGGTTTTGGCAGCGTCGTCACCCAGACCGAGGGCTTCAGCGCATTCGCCCAGTGGGTGCTGAACCTTCCGCTACCGCCGCTGCTCTCGGTGTTCGCTTCGGTCAGTGTGGTTTCCGCGATTGTGGGCTCCGGCTCCGGCGGACTGCAGATCTTCATGCAGACGTTTGCGGAAAACTACCTTTCCATGGGGGTGGATCCGGAAGAGCTGCACCGCATCGCAACTTTGGGCTCCGGCGGTATTGATTCACTGCCCCACTGCGGAGCCGTCATCGCCATGCTGACGATCATGGGCCTGAAGCACAAAGAGGCTTACAAGGACATTTTCATGGTCACGGTCGCCATTCCCGTGCTGGCCACGCTGGTGGCCATCGGCATGGCGTCGCTGATTTGAGATGCCCGATTCAGGCGCCCTCACTCTTCCAGTGAGCGGCGCCCACAAAGATCAACTGAAGGAAGCGGGTGGTCCGCTTGCGGATCTGCTCAATCTGGTAGTCATCGTCCGGTGACACCCCGAGCAGATCGGTCAGGCTGAACGCCACGCTGCGGACAATCAGGTCGCAGGTCAGCTCCAGATCCCCGTCACTCAGATGCTCCGCCAGCCGAAGCCGGCGCAGATCATTGGCGAGCTCACTGGCAAAGAACCGCATCTCACTGCGAATCCCCTCCTGTACGGCGCGGCTCTCTCCCGCCAGTCCCTGGGCCATAAAAAAGAAGAAACTCCGGTTCGCCTGCACGTGGCTGATGAAAATGCCAACGGATTCCTCCATCAGCTTGTCGGCCTGCAGCACATTAGCGCGCGCCTCCCGCATCATCCGACGGAGTACAAGCCCGAGTTCATCAACCAGCTGTAATCCCAAGTCGTCCATGTTGCGGAAGTGTCGATAAAACGACGTGGGTACGACGCCGGCCTGCCGGGTCACCTCACGGATACCAAGGCTGGCAAAATGGCGCCCCTTACCGACCAGGGTCAACGCCGCATTCATCAGTTTCTCCCGGGTTTCGCCGGGTTTTCGCCGCTGTTTTTCTGCCATGCCCTCACCGTACTACAGGTTTCAGTTATATCGGGTACACAAGTGTACACATTTCGGAAAAATAAAGTATCTGATGCTTGTCATTTTGCGCCAACAGCAAATATACGGATTGCCCGCCAACAACTCCCTGTGTACAGTCGTACACATAAGTGAACAACTGTACACAACGGTGCAGATAGAGAGAGACATTATGTTATCCAGAATTGAAAGAACATCCGCATTGCACTGGCTGGGCAAGCAGCTTTTTAACCGGGAAGACCCGGCTGCCTTTTTTGACCCGC
>JAKLLS010000099.1 GCA_022014155.1 Marinobacter sp.
CCCTACAGCGCCAGCAAGGCCAGCTCAGATCACCTGGTGCGGGCCTGGTACCGCACCTACGGGCTGCCGGTGCTGGTAACGAACTGTTCCAACAATTACGGGCCCTATCACTTCCCGGAAAAACTGATTCCGTTGATGATCCTGAACGCCCTGGATGGCAAACCGCTGCCAGTCTATGGCAAGGGGGACCAGGTGCGGGACTGGCTGTATGTGGATGACCACGCCCGCGCC
This sequence comes from Marinobacter sp., assembly GCA_022014155.1. Lineage (GTDB taxonomy): Bacteria > Pseudomonadota > Gammaproteobacteria > Pseudomonadales > Oleiphilaceae > Marinobacter. Next base: position 232 of record JAKLLS010000099.1, read on the forward strand.
CTGTACAAGGTAGTCACCGAAGGTGTCGTTGGCGAGACGTACAACATTGGCGGCCATAATGAGAAGCAGAACATTGAGGTGGTGCATACCATCTGCGACCTGCTGACGGAACTGACCCCCACGGACCGGAACTACCGGGAGCTGATTGCCCATGTGGCGGATCGCCCGGGGCATGATCTCCGGTACGCCATTGATGCCAGCAAGATCCAGCGGGAGCTGGGCTGGGCGCCGGATGAAACGTTTGAGTCCGGTATCCGCAAGACCGTTCAGTGGTATCTGGACAATCTGGACTGGTGTCGTCGTGTGCAGGATGGCAGCTACCAACGTGAGAGACTGGGAGTAGCGTAAATGAAAGGGATTATTCTTGCCGGCGGTTCAGGCACCCGTCTGTATCCGATTACCCGAGGTATCTCCAAGCAATTGCTGCCGGTGTATGACAAGCCGATGATCTATTATCCGCTGTCTGTGCTGATGCTGGCGGGTATCCGCGATGTGCTGATCATTACCACACCCGAAGACCAGGAAGGATTCCAGCGCCTGCTTGAGGATGGCAGTCAGTTCGGTATCAATCTGAGTTACGCGGTACAACCCAGCCCGGATGGCCTGGCCCAGGCGTTCATTATCGGTGAGGAGTTTATTGGCCAGGACAATGTGTGCCTCGTCCTTGGCGATAACATTTATTATGGCCAGGGCTTCAGTCAGTTGTTGCAGTCGGCTGCTGCTCGTGAAACGGGGGCCACGGTATTTGGTTATCAAGTAACGGATCCGGAGCGGTTTGGTGTCGTCGCGTTTGATGACAAGAAGCGGGCGATCTCCATTGAAGAGAAGCCGGAAAAGCCCAAATCAAATTATGCGGTGACAGGCCTGTACTTCTACGACAATGACGTGGTGGATATTGCCAAGTCCGTGAAGCCGTCGGCCCGTGGGGAGCTTGAAATTACGTCGGTCAACCAGGCGTACCTGGAACGTGGCGACCTGAATGTCGAGCTGCTGGGGCGCGGATACGCATGGTTGGACACGGGCACCTATGACTCCCTGCATGAAGCCGCAGGCTTTATCGAAACCCTGGAAAAACGCCAGGGTCTGAAAGTGGCCTGCCTGGAAGAAGTGGCCTACCGCATGGGATACATCGGTCGGGAGGCTTTATTGCAACAAGCGGAGTTGCTGAAAAAGAACAGTTATGGAGAATACCTCCGGCAACTGGCCGACCGGGGACTGTGAGGCTAAGGCTGTGAATCTGAGAGGGAACTGAGTGTCTGAGCGGCGGGTTCTGGTCACCGGAAGTTCCGGTTTTGTCGGGCGGGCACTGGTGAGTGAGCTGGTGGCTGCCGGCGGCATAAAGGTGCGGGCCGCGTTCCGGAAGGGGCGTACTGGCCCTGACGCTCATGAGGTTTTCGAGTCACCGGATCTATCCCCGGGTGCCGATTGGCGTAGTGGATTATCGGGTGTTGATGTGGTGGTCCATGCAGCGGCCCGGGTCCACGTCATGAAGGATTCCGCGGTCGATCCCCTGGCTGAGTTTCGCCGTGTGAACACCGAGGGAACCTTGGCACTCGCGCGGCAGGCCGCCGAAATGGGTGTCCGGCGCTTTATTTTTCTCAGTTCTGTGAAGGTGAACGGCGAGTCCACGCCGGCCGGGCAACCGTTCACCGCATCAGATACGCCAGCCCCTACCGATCCCTACGGCATTTCCAAGCAGGAGGCCGAAGAGGGGCTTCTGCAACTGGCCCGGGACACCGGCATGGACGTGACGATCATCCGACCGGTGTTGGTCTATGGCCCCGGTGTGGGGGCAAACTTCCGCCGGTTAATGGTGTGGCTTGAGCGGGGCATTCCTTTACCCCTGGGTAGAATCAACAATCGCCGAAGTCTGGTGGCTGTCGCTAACCTCGTGGATCTGGTCCGTGTTTGTCTGGTTCACCCCGCTGCCGCTAATCGGGTGTTTATGGTCAGTGATGGCGACGACCTGTCAACGCCAGAGCTGTTACTTCGCCTTGGTCGGGCACTGGGTAACCCCGCCCGCCTGCTTCCGATACCGGAGAAACTGCTGCGATGGGGCATGCGGCTGGCAGGACGTAAAGATATGACTGACAGACTTTGTGGGTCCCTTCAGGTGAACATCTCGGATACCTGTAAACACCTGGGCTGGAGGCCGCCGGTGGCAGTCGACAACGCATTAAGGGAAACCGCTGCGGGGTTCCTGGCGGAAAATCGGTTAAATGGGTGAGCAGTTGATGGTCTGGGTGTTCTTGCTGACGGTATTCGTGCTTGCTTTTATTGGTACCGCATGGCTCCGGCGTTACGCTCTGGCCCGTGAGCTGATGGATGTGCCCAATGCGCGCAGTTCCCATGTTGTGCCTACGCCGCGAGGAGGTGGGCTTGCGGTGGTTTTCGCTTTCGAGGCTGCGTTGATCGCCGGCTGGGGCATGGGCTTCGTTGATGGCAATTTTGTCTGGGGGCTGGGTGGTGCCGGCGCCCTCGTCGCATTACTCGGTTTTCTGGATGACCATGGCCACATACCGGCGAGGTGGCGCTTGGCCGGACATTTCCTGGCCAGCGGCTGGTTGCTTTTTTCGCTCGGGAATCTGCCACCTATCGGGTTCGGTGACACCATCATCCTCTCGGGTATCGTTGCCTGGGTGTTTTTCTGGCTTTACCTGGTATGGATGCTGAATCTGTACAATTTCATGGACGGAATTGACGGCATTGCGGGCGTAGAAGCTGTTACCGTGTGCCTGGGCGGAGCGCTGGTCAGCTGGTTGGCGGGTATGGCCGGCGGAGCGCTGCTGCCGTTACTGTTTGGTGTGGCCATGGCTGGTTTTCTGGTGTGGAACTTGCCCCCGGCCCGGATATTTATGGGCGATGTTGGCAGTGGATTTGCCGGCCTGGTCCTGGGTGGGTTGTCATTGTGCGCAATGGTTCAGGCGCCGCACTTGTTTTGGGCGTGGTTGATTCTGTTGGGTGTGTTTATTGTGGATGCCACTGTGACGCTGATGAGGCGAATGCTGGCCGGATATCCTCCCCATCAGGCCCATCGCAGCCACGGCTATCAGTACGCATCCCGCCGGTTCCGGAGTCACCGGGTGGTAACCCTGGCGGTCGGCGTGATTAACGTGGCGTGGTTGTTACCCTTGGCCGTTTTGGTGTCGTTGGACTGGTTGCCTGGCTTGATTGGCCTTGTTATTGCCTATGTTCCGCTTGCAGGCCTGGCATGGCTGTTCCGGTCGGGCGATGTCCGCTTTCAGGACCTAAGCGGGATTTAATGGGCGTTTCATGTCATTTTTTGCTAAGTTTAAGCCGTTTTGGATGATAGTGCTCGTTCTCAGGAGTAAGGGCTATGTCATGGGACGGGCACCACTTTTTACACTCACATTGTGACCAATTAAATGGACGTTACACGAAATCGCATGCTGCAAACCTTCCTGGATTTGCCCCGCTTTTACAAGCGGGTTATTTCCGTGGCAGCCGATACTGTGTTTCTCGCGCTTGCCCTTTGGGTTTCCTTCGCTCTACGGTTTGAAAATCTGCAGTGGGCGCCGGATTCGCGCCAGCTTTGGGTTTTTGGCGGCACTATTCTGGTCACCCTGACTGTGTTTGTGCGGATCGGGTTATACCGGGCGGTTATCCGTTACATTAGCGAACGTGCCCTGTTCATGATTATCAGTGGTGTGGCGGTTTCCGCCGTGGCGCTCATGATCTTCGGGTTTCTCTTCCAGGCGATGGTGCCCCGTTCCGTGCCGGTGATCTATGGCGCCCTGGCCTTCATTCTCGTGGCCGGGACTCGCTTTGGCGTCCGTGCGCTGATTCAACACCCGGGTAAGAAGCTTAAAGAGTTCGTGATTATCGTCGGGGCGGGGCCTCGTGGTATGCAATTGGCTTCTGCGCTGGGGCAGGGTATCGAGTGCCGCCCGGTTGCTTTCATTTCCACGGACGACGCCAAGCATCGGTCCCTGATTAACGGGTTGCCGGTATACAGCCTGCAGCACGTTGAAAAGGCTGTTAAGAATCACGGTGCCAGCCGCGTGTTATTGGCGCTCGAGGATGCCAGTGCCCCCCGTCGCAGGAATCTTATCGAACGATTGGAAAAGTTATCCGTGGCGGTTCAGACCGTACCGTCGGTTTCTGAACTCGTCACTGGCAAGGCGCGTATCAACGACATCCGCGACCTGGATATTGAGGATCTGCTGGGCCGAGCCCCTGTTCCTCCGCGCCGTAAGCTGGTGGAGGAGTGTTTGTCCGGTAAAGTGGTCATGGTGACCGGTGCCGGTGGATCCATCGGCTCTGAGTTGTGCCGCCAGATTCTAAGCCATCGTCCCAAAGCGTTGGTGCTTCTGGATATGTCTGAATACGGGCTGTACTCCATTGAGCGTGAGCTGAGCTCTGTCAATGCGATAGACGATCTGGGGGTAGATATCCACGCGCTGCTGGGGTCGGTGACGGATCGCCGCCGTTGCGAAGCCATTATGAAAACCCTGGGCGTCCAGATTGTTTACCACGCTGCAGCCTACAAGCACGTGCCGCTGGTCGAGCACAATCTTATTGAGGGCATCCATAACAACGTGTTTGGTACGCTGCACAGCGCCCAGGCAGCCATCGCGGCAGGTGTTGAGCGGTATGTGCTGGTGTCGACAGACAAAGCCGTACGCCCCACCAATGTCATGGGCGCCAGTAAACGGCTTGCTGAGTTGGTTCTGCAGGGATTGAGTGCTGACAAATCCGCAACCTGTTTCAGCATGGTTCGTTTCGGCAATGTGCTGGGCTCTTCTGGCTCGGTGGTGCCGCTGTTTCGTGATCAGATCCGCGATGGCGGGCCGGTGACCGTTACCCACCCGGATATCATTCGCTATTTCATGACCATTCCCGAGGCGGGCCAACTGGTGTTGCAAGCGGGAGCTATGGGGCGGGGAGGCGAAGTATTCGTATTGGACATGGGCGAGCCGGTAAAAATTGCGGATCTTGCCAGAAAAATGATCCACCTGATGGGCCTGACAGAGTTTAAAGAAGAGGACGGCTCAGGCGATATCAGCATCCGATACACCGGCCTGAGGCCGGGTGAGAAACTCTATGAAGAGTTGCTGATCGGTAATGACCCCCAGGGAACGGCTCACCCGCGTATTATGATGGCACGTGAAACCTCCCTTGAATGGCCAAGGCTGGAACTGTTGCTGGAGCATATGCGGCGTGCCGCAGACCAGTTTGATTGCGGGCGCCTGGTGGAGCTTATGCTGGAAGCGCCGACGGGCTACCAGCCAAACCATGAATTGGAAGACCTGATCTGGTGCCGGAGAACCTCCAAAGTTACTCACGAGAATGGCCGCGATCTCTCTGGCCAGCAGGGTGGGGCTGTCATCCACAGGCTCACCTCCTGATGCTGTGATGAAACTGATTATTTCCGTTGTTGTCTATGATTGGGAGCCGGACGTTCTGCTTTCGTGCCTGCGGGCATTGTCTTGCAGTCTGGACGTTGCGGATGCCCGGGGTGAGCTGGCTTCCGCTGAGTTATGGCTATCCCATAATGGCCCGGTTGACCTGAACGAAGATGAATGCAATGCCCTGATTCAAAGTGCATTCACCTGGCCATACAGACTTTTGCCACAACAGCCAAACCTTGGGTACGGCGGCACTAATAATCTTGTTCTGAGAAACCACGTTTTTGCGGATAAGACCCTGGTCCCGGCGGATACCGCCATTCTGGTTCTCAATCCGGATGTGTGGCCTGAGCCAGAAGCGATAGCCATCGCTCTGGCACACCTCCGGAGTAGTCCTCGATCGGGACTTGTCTGTCCGCGTATCCTTGATCCCTCGGGTCAGAAAGATACCCCTGGCCATAAACGTTATCCCTCCCTTGCGGTCCTTGCAGCGCGCTTATTAACGCCGTTGATGCGACTGGCTGCTTTCCGACACCTTAATGAACGTTATGAGTACCGTGATACGTCCCTTGGTACAATCCGCCAAGGGGTCGAGCTGTGTAGTGGCTGTTTCCTGATGGCGCGCTATGACTATTGGCAGGCTCTCAATGGCTTTGATGAGGGCTTCTTCATGTACTTCGAGGACTTCGACGTAGCGCTGAGAGGCGTTGCAGAGGGTTGGACCCACATTTACGATCCTTCCGTCCGCATTCTTCATGCCGGAGGAGGAACCGGCCAAAAGAGCTGGCAGCATCGTAGCTGGTTTATTCGCTCCGCATGGACATTCTTTTCCCGCCATGGCTGGCGGATTTGGCGGGTATAGGCACCAGAAACAGGGTGTTGATGTCAGGCCGGCTTGTGACATTGGCCCGGTGATCTGGGATAATCCCGCCACTCAAATACTGCTATCTCTTCTGTCAGTAAACCGTCAGTAAACTCAGCTTTTGGTTAGGAGGCATCCGCTCCATGATTCTGGTTACCGGTAGTGATGGGCAAGTTGGTTACGCGTTGCTCAAAACGTTGGCGCCCCTGGGGACTGTCAAAGGTCTGACCCGAGCGGATGGTGATCTGTCCAATGCAGAGGATGTCGCAGCGTTGCTGGATAAGTACCAGCCTCGCTGTATTGTCAACGCTGCTGCGTATACTGCGGTGGATCAGGCCGAGTCGCATCCGGATACGGCCCAGGCCCTGAACGCGCAACTGCCGGCCCAGCTGGCAGCCTGGGCAAAAAACAACGGCGCCTTGTTGGTCCACTACTCCACAGACTATGTGTATGACGGCAGCGGTGATCAGCCCTGGCAGGAAGACGCGCCCACTGCCCCCCTGTCGGTTTATGGCAAAACCAAGCTGGCAGGTGATGAGGCGGTGTTGGCTGCAGATATAGGTGCCATCATCTTCAGGACATCCTGGGTGTACGGTGCCCGGGGCCGTAACTTTATGCTGACCATGCTCAAGCTGGCCAGTGAGCGGGACCAGTTGAGTGTAGTGTCGGATCAGTGGGGCACACCCACCCCGGCCTGGCTGATCGCCGAAGTAACCGCTGTCGCTCTGCGGGAAAAACTTTGGAACTCCAAAGCTCTTGAAGGCGTGTATCACCTGACATGCCGTGGTGAAACCACCTGGTGCGATTTTTCCCGGGCGATTATCAGTGGCGCCGGAGACCTCGGCGTACCGTTGAATATGTCTGCGGACCGGGTCAGCCCCATTCCCACAGCTGAATACCCAGCTCCCGCACCCCGGCCATTGAATTCACGCCTGAGCGTTACCCGCGTTGAGCAGGCGCTGGGGCTGGAACTGCCTGATTGGCGTTATGCCCTGCAGTTGACTCTGCGGGACTGGGTTGAATTCAGAAATAACTAAAGGCTTCTCAATGAACGTAGTGACAACTCCCCTTGAAGGCGTACTGGTGATTGAACCGCCGGTCTTTGGTGATGACCGGGGCTGGTTTTCCGAAAGCTTTAACCATCGCAAGTTTGCTGATGCTGTAGGCCGTGAAGTGACCTTCGTACAGGATAACCATTCTCGCTCGGCGAAGGGGGTACTGCGTGGTATCCATTTCCAGATTGGAGAGGCGGCCCAGGGCAAGTTGGTGCGGGCGAGTGTAGGGGAAGTGTTTGATGTAGCTGTGGACCTGCGCAAGAGTTCTCCAACCTTTGGCCAGTGGACCGGTGTGGTTCTGAGTGCTGAGAACAAGCGGCAGCTTTGGGTGCCAGCCGGGTTCGGGCATGCCTTCCTGGTCACGAGCGATGTGGCTGAGGTGCAGTACAAGGTGGATGCCTATTGGTCACCTGACCATGAGCGGAGTCTGCGTTGGGATGACCCGGAGATAGGGATAGAGTGGCCCGAGGCAGGTGACTTTCAGTTGTCTGGCAAAGATCAGGCCGCACCCACCCTGACAGAACTGAAGGCTGCGGGGGATCTCTTTGTCTGAGCTACGAACTGAAACTACATCCATGAAGCGGGTCATTGTTGTACTGGGCATGCACCGCAGTGGGACAAGTGCCATTACCCGTGGCCTGCAGGTGCTTGGTGCAGACCTGGGCCCCGAACTGATGCCTGGTGTGGTAGGCGATAACGACAAGGGCTTCTGGGAAGACCTCGGGTGTTTCCGGATTAATGAGCGGGTATTGGAAAAACTGGGCTCCAGCTGGGACGCGTTAGCGGAGATATCCGCTGAAGATCTCCAATCCGAAACCCTGGCGGAAGAACGGCGTGATGCTGTTGCCCTTCTCCGTGAGCGTCTGGAGGGTGTTGACGTCTTCGCGTTCAAGGACCCCCGCACGGTTAACCTGCTGCCATTCTGGCAGGATGTGTTCCGGGAACTGAACCTGGATGACCGGTATCTGATCGCGTTGCGCAACCCGCGCAGTGTCGCGGACTCCCTGGCTCGACGAAACGGATTTGCCCGTGAAAAGTCTTTTTGCCTGTGGATGAAGCATACCTGTAACTCGCTGATTCACGGTACTGACAAGCCTGCCGTTGTTGTGGACTATGATCTTTTCCTTGGGGCACCCGGTCGGGAGCTGGCAAGAATGGCCCAGGTTCTGGGATTCAATCCGCCAGACCAGAACAGCGAAGAATACCGGGGGTTTGTTGAGGAGTTCCTATCTACTGATTTGCGTCACAGTCAGTACAGGGAAGCTGTGGCTGAAGAAGATGTGGTTCCTCCGTTTGTAGGTCGGCTGTACGACTTGCTTCTTGGTGCAGCCGGGGCGGATACAGGCAATTCCGTGTTTAAGGTCTCTCGTGACGAGTGGGCACCATTGTGCCAGGAGTTCGCAGACTATGCGCCGGTTATGTCCTATATAGATTCAATGGACGAAGCGGCTGGCGAGCTACGGACGCAGTTGAGGCACACAAATGAACAGTTAGAAGGCACTTGTACTAGATTGGCTGCCATCAGGTCCGAGCACACGAAACTGGAGTCCGAGCACGCAAAACTGGAGAGTGAATTAGAGCAGTCTTCGGAAACCATGGAGAGTTTCTACTCCCGACTTTCAGTATTCAACCGCTCTATCCTCGGTCGGCTATTTACAATTTTAGAGATTATATACCGGTTACTGCGCCTGAAACCCAATGCAAAAACCTGCTACCGACAGCTCGTTGAGGAAAGTGAGATTCACTTTACTCAGGATCAGCTTTCGGCAAGCGAATATATAGACGCACCAACTGGTAGGCTCCGGTTGGTCGGCAGTATCGTTAAGTATGTCATACGTCACCCGTACTCAAGTATCCGCCTGGTGAGTGTGTATCGTCTCAAAAAGCTTTTCCAAACGGTGTTTCTGGCGGACTCCGGCACGGCGCGTAACTGGGTAAGTTCCAGGTTTCCGGCCGAACACAGGGCGCGACGCTTGCCGGTTATTTTTCCGGTTTCCGAGGTGGCTGATGACACCGTATTGGAATTCCCAACTTTTGAAACGGCTAAAGTTTCCATCGTTGTGCCTGTCTACAACCAATACCGTACGACGATTTCCTGCTTACAATCCGTGTTGGCGAACACCGAGGGTGTTTCCTACGAAGTCATCGTCGCTGATGACTGCTCGACGGATATTACCAGCAGCATTGAAACCAGGATTGGGAATATCAAGGTTGTTCGTGGTGAACAGAACCTTGGCTTCCTCAAGAACTGCAACCATGCTGCCGCTCAAGCAAAAGGCGAGTATGTCGTACTGCTGAACAATGACACCAACGTACAGAAAGGATGGCTGACTGCCCTTGTTCAGGCTATGGAAAGTCAGCCGGACGTTGGCATGGTTGGACCGAAGTTGTTGTTTGAAGACGGTGTACTGCAGGAGGCGGGTGGTATCGTCTGGAAGGATGGTTCTGGCTGGAACTATGGCCGCGGACAAAATCCGGACCTTCCTGAGTTCAACTACCTGCGGGAAACGGATTACATTTCTGGCGCCTGTATCCTATTCGCCAAATCCGTGTGGGACGAGCTTGGCGGATTTGATGAGCGCTTTTGCCCAGCCTATTACGAAGATACCGATCTGGCGTTCCAGATGCGTCAGCGTGGTTTGAAAGTTGTGTATCAACCCGAGTCGGTCGTTGTTCACTTCGAGGGCGTGAGCAACGGAACCGATGTGGGCAGTGGCATCAAGAAGCACCAGGCCATTAACCAGCAGGTGTTCCGGGACAAGTGGGAGCATGTGCTGGAAACGGAACATTTCCCCAATGCCGAGAACGTATTCCAGGCACGTGAACGCTCTTCCGGAAAGAAGACTGTGGTGTTCGTTGACCACTACGTGCCTTTTTACGATAAGGATGCTGGTTCGCGTTCGACTTTCCTGTATGTGAAGTCGATGATTGAGGCAGGCCTGAACGTAAAGTTTGTCCCGGCTAACTTCTTCCCGCATCAGCCTTATACTCGTGAACTTCAGCAAATGGGCGTTGAAGTCCTGGTTGGAGAGAAGTACGCACGAACATGGAAGACCTGGTTCACCGACAATAGCCACAATATCGATGTCATATACCTGCACCGGCCCCACATCACGGAAGATTTCATTGATCACCTGACCACCCTGAACCCACGCCCAAAACTGATCTACTTCGGCCATGACCTGCATTACCTACGCACCAATCGTGAAGCTGAGTTGCTGGGTAAAGACTCGGTCCTGGCGGATGCCGATGACTGGAAACGCAGGGAACTGGAGATCTTTCAGAAAGTAGATAAGGTCTATTACCCATCGGAAGTGGAAGTAGCTGAGGTTTTGAGGGTCGCACCGGGCACTGATGCGTCCGCCATCCCTTTGTACCTATTGAACAAACCGGACATAAGACAGTTCAGACACGCAGAACGTGATGGACTGCTGTTTGTGGGGGGCTTTGGGCACCCGCCGAATGCAGATGCCGTGGTCTGGTTTGCGACCGAGGTATTGCCTTCACTTCAGCGCGAGATCCCTGATATCTGTTTGCACATAGTGGGATCATCAGTGCCGGATAACATCCAGAATCTGGCCAGCGGTTGCGTGAGAGTTCATGGATTCTTGTCCGATGAGGACCTCGCGGCGTTGTACCAGAAGGTCAAAATCTGTGTGGTGCCGCTGCGCTATGGGGCGGGCGTCAAGGGCAAGATTCTGGAGGCGCTCCAGGCCGGTTTACCGATTTCAACAACATCCATTGGTGCCGAAGGGTTGCCAGAAGCGGCCAGGGTTATGGCAATAGCCGATCAGCCCTCTGAAATGGTGTCACAAATTCTTGGGCTCTATAACGACCCTGACGAATGCGGGAAGTATCTGGCATCCTACGCAGACTATATTGAGCAGCATTTTAGTCAGAGCCAGGTTCAGCGCGTGATTGATAGAGACTTTCTAAACTGATTTTTAACGAGATTTAAAGATATATGCGTTACGTAATAACTCATGGCCATATTTTCAAGAACGCGGGAACCACGTTTGACTACGCCCTGGAAAAAGCGTTCGGTAAGGATTTCTGTGACCACCGGGATGACAAGGACATGCGACAGGGTGGGGCGGAATACCTCAGGCAGTTCATTCTGGACAACCCGAACCTGAAGGCGATTTCCAGCCACCACCTGTGCAATCCGCTGCCCGAATCGGATGAGTTCAAGTGCATCCCGGTTTATTTCGTGCGTAACCCCATAGACCGGGTACTCTCTGTTTATAACTTTGAACGGAAGCAAAAGAAGGGGTCAAAAGGGGCGGAGATGGCTTCCAAGCTGACTCTGGAGGAGTATGTTCGCTGGCGGATGACACCTGAAGCGCCGAAGGTGATTTTTGATTACCAGACTGCTTATATCGGACGGACGAGAAACCTTCGCCCTCAGGAAGCCGTGAGCACAGAGATATTCCAGCGGGCGCTTGATATCGTTGTTAACGATCGCGCTCTGATTGGTACGGTTGAGCGCTTCGACGAGAGCTTCGATCATATTGCACAGCAACTGTCCCGTTATTTCCCGGGAGTTGAGTTCTCTTATGAGCGGAAGAACGTGACCAACAAGTCTTCTACCGAGGACAAGTTTCGTCAGGCTGTCGACCAGCTGCGCCCAGTTCTTTCTGAGGTTGTTGGTGGTAACGCTTTTGATATGGCGCTTTATAAAGCAGTGAATGAAAAGCTGGACTTACTCGTTAAAGGGTGAGGAATAGATCCGCCTGCGATTCGAAGAGGGGAATTTATGAGTTCGAAGATAAAGGTGGTGGTCGTAGGCAACTGCCAAGCCAGGCCTTTAGCCAAACTTCTCGAATCCCTGAATCCGAGAATTACTGTCACGACCACCGCCATCGTTCACCTACTGAAGAACGAGCAATGGGATGAGTATAGACAGGCATTCGAGGAAGCAGATCTGATTGTTTCCCAGTTGGTTTTTGATACTTATCCCTGTGAGTTCGTGCGCACGAATTATCTGAAGGAGTGCTACGGCGAGAAAGTCGTATCTATTGTAAACCTGTACTTCACTGGCTATACGCCTGACTGGTTCTACATCAGGATTCCCGGTAAAGGTACTCTAAGAGGGCCTATGGGTGATTACCACAATCGAACCATAATGAAGTCGTGGCGAGAAGGGGTGTCGGTGCACGTGGCTGCCAGCCGACTTCGAGATCCTGAGTATAATCAACGATATTTGCCTGAGATTCAAAAATCCCTTGATCAATTGCGGCAGAGAGAATCTCTTATTGATATTAAAGTCTCGGATATCGTCGAGGGTAACTACCGTAAAACTAGGCTATTTTTCACCTTCAATCATCCAAATATGTTTCTCCTTCGTGAATATGCCAGACGAATTCTCCAGAGAGCAGGTATCGATGCGAAGCGGCGACGTTTTGTCCTGAGAGATCGAGAGTTGCTCGGCCAGTTTATCCCCTTAGTGAACCCTGCTGTAGAGCTCCCCGCAGGTAAGTATGTTCGACACAAGGGCTTAACTGCTGAAATCGGTCCAAATAAAGTGGTTATTAACCGAAATAAGAAGAAGTATACCTCTGAACAAATGGTCAAGTGCTTCTATAGTATCTATGATGAATTAAGCGAAGATCTAGGCCTCAGAGAATTCCAGGTGAAGGGGTGATGAAGAGAAAGGCTATTTTGCATATTGGGTGCGAGAAAACTGGTAGTAC
>JAKLLS010000013.1 GCA_022014155.1 Marinobacter sp.
TGGCAATCATGAACCCGGCAATCTGACGTTTGGGTTTATCCCCCACGGAACGCAGGGTCAGCAACGCGATCCGCCGGTGAAGGTTCCAGCGTTGCATTGCCAGACCCAGTGTAAAGCCGCCCAGAAACAGGAAGATAATCGGGTTGGCGTAAGGAGCGGTGGCTTCCCTGACCGAGCCCAACCCCAACGCCGGCACCAATACGATCGGCAGCAGTGCCGTGGCCGGGATGGGAATGGCTTCCGTGGACCACCAGGTTGCCATGAGCAACATCAGACCGGCTGCCGCCCAGGCAGCGTTGTTCATTCCCTCCGGGGCCGGCAGCACCAGAGTGAGCACCAGAAACAACGGTCCCAGAAACAAGCCGATCAACTGACTTGTCGGCAAACCCTTGTTTTGTTTTTCGCGCTCGGCAGCAGCAGACATAACCAGAGTTCCATTAATAGATCATCGATCTTTGCTGCGTGCCGGTCAGCCGTCGGCACAATCCACACAAACGGTAGTATAAGGCAGCACCTGAAGCCGGCGCGGATCAATTTCTTCTCCACACCGCTCGCACTCATCTCCCATACCCTGCCGGATTCGCTCCAGCGCATGTTCAATCTGGGCCAGCTCGGAGCGGGTCTCGGATTCCAGGGAATCCACCACTTCATCGTTCTGGGTCTGTACCGCCTGCTCCTCGAAATCCTTCTCCAGAGCGCCGTCTTCACGGTGCTGGTGAGCCTCAAAGCGTGACAGCCGGGCTTTCAGATCCGCCCGCAGGGTTTCCAACTCGGATTGTCGGTTATTCATCGCGCACCTCCCAAAATAGCCGCCGATGATGTGTCAACATTAGAGGACACAGAGTAAATCATAAGCTGGACTCTGGATTGATGCTTGTCAAAATTGCCGCTCACATTTGAGTATCTCGCCCGATAGCCTGTTATATGTCACTATTTTGCTCTTTCTTACCGGCGGAGCGATTGTCATGTTTTACACCACCACGGCCGCACTGGCCGTTGCCCTCATCCTGTTTACCTGGCTTGGCGTGCGGGCAAGATTGGCCGACGGAGGCCTTGATGATTTCGTGACCGCACGGAATACCCAGGGCGCGAGAGCTCTCGGCCTCAGCTTTCTGGCCTCGGGGATGGGCGGCTGGATCCTGTTTGCACCCCCGGAGGTCGGCGCACTGGTGGGACCGCTGGCGCTGGCGGGTTACGCACTCGGCGCCGCCCTGCCGTTCATTGTATTCGCCTTCTGTGGCCCCGCCATTCGTCGGCTTCTACCACAGGGTCGAAGCATTGGAGAGTTTGCACAGGCCTGCTACGGTAACGGCGTCCGCCGCTATGTATCTCTGATTTCCGTGCTTTATATGCTCTGTTTTGTTACCGCTGAACTCACTGCCATCGGTGCTATTACGTCCCTGCTCTCAAACGTAAACGGTAATCTGGCAGTTGTGGCCGTGGCTGTGGCAACACTGATCTACACGGCCTGGGGTGGTTTACGGGCAAGCCTCGTGACGGACCAATGGCAGGCCTTCTTGCTGATCGCTCTGCTCATCATAGTCGGAGTGGTCGCGATCAATCGTCTGCCCGAGATCAGCCTGGATCATAACCCATCGGTTCCGGTTGGCAGCGCATTGAGTGTGGCACTCACGCTGGTGATAGCGGTAACTGCGGCCAACCTGTTTCACCAGGGTTATTGGCAACGCTTGTGGTCCGCACGTGACACCTCTTCCCTCCAGCGCGGCGCATTCTTCGGAGGCATCATCACCATTGCCGTGGTTGCCCTGGTGGGTTCCATGGGCATCGCAGCGGCCATGAGCGGAACGGATCTCGGTAATCCACCGATTCCATTCTTCGCCATGCTTTCAGGCGCACCAGCGTGGCTGACCATTCCCGCTCTCGTACTGGCACTGACCCTGGTCGCCTCCTCGGTGGATACACTGCAGAATGCCCTGGCCTCGCTGGCCGTTACCGAAAAGAAGGGGTTGTCTCTGACCTCCGCCCGCTGGATTACAGTGTTGCTGATGATTCCCGTGGTGTTGGTAGCGCTGCAGGGCATCTCCGTCCTCCGGCTGTTCCTGATCGCCGACCTGCTGTGTGCAACCGCCGTGATTCCGGTACTTATGGGGCTGTGGAAAAAAATGTCGACAACCGCAGCCGTAGGTGGAGGGCTGGCGGGACTGGTCGGAGCCATCCTGCCAGGTTGGATCAGCGGTGGCACCCTGAGCGCCGGCCTGACGGCCGCGAGTTTCCCCGGCGCCATTCCAACCCTACCCCCCTTCCTCGGGGCCTTACTCTGTTCAGTGGCCGTCAGCGTCATTCTGGCGGCCCTGGCCGGACGGAAATAGACGACAAAAACTTCTTGGCCTGACCCTTCATAGTCAGGCCTCCCCCTCCTACGCCCCCCTCCTCCCCCCATCTACGCCAACAAAAACTCGGGCAGGAGGATGAATGGTTGCCATCACCAACGCACTATGACTTCAGGGTAAAAAACAAGATTCACCACCAGAGTGTAAGCGAGGCAACATGATCAAAAACCCTGACTGGTGGCGCGGCGCCGTCATCTATCAAGTGTATCCACGCAGTTTTTATGATTCGAATGGCGACGGGATCGGCGATTTGCCGGGTGTCACCGCCAAGCTGGATTACATTGCCAGCCTGAACGTGGATGCGATCTGGCTGTCACCGTTTTTTACATCGCCAATGAAAGACTTTGGCTATGACGTCGCCGACTACCGCAATGTGGACCCCATATTCGGCACCCTGAGCGATTTCGATACCCTGATTGCCGAGGCCCACACACGGGGACTTCGCATCATGATTGATCAGGTGCTCAGCCATTCCTCGGACCAGCATCCCTGGTTTGTCGAGAGCCGCGCAAGTCGCAGCAATCCGAAAGCCGACTGGTATGTTTGGGCAGACCCGAAAGAAGATGGCACCGTACCAAACAACTGGCTGTCGGTATTTGGCGGTCCAGCCTGGACCTGGGACAGTCGTCGCAAGCAGTATTATCTGCATAACTTCCTTACCAGCCAGCCCGATCTGAACTTCCACAACCCGGAGGTTCAGGAACAGGTTCTTTCCGATGTGCAGTTCTGGCTTGACCGTGGCGTCGATGGATTCCGCCTGGATGCGATCAATTTCTGCTTCCATGACCGCAAACTGAGAGACAACTCGCCTAGCAGCACCGTGGCCGAAGGCTCCATCGGGGTTCGCAAGGAGAACCCCTACGCGTACCAGTTGCATCAGTTCGACAAAACACAGCCGGAGAATATTGCCTTTCTCAAACGGCTCCGGTCCCTGCTTGACCAGTATCCCGGCACCACCACCGTTGGTGAAATCGGCGATGACAACTCGCTGCAAACCATGGCGGATTACACCAGCGGCGGTGACAAGCTGCACATGGCCTATTCATTCGACCTGCTGACTGAACAATACGGTGCGGACTTTTTCCGTAAAACCGTCAACACCATTGAAGACAAGCTCACTGATGGCTGGCCCTGCTGGGCAATTGGCAACCATGATGTGACCAGGGTTGCAACCCGCTGGGAAGCCAAATCTGAACAGCAGCTCAAGGCCTACATGGCCATGCTTCTGACGCTGCGCGGCAGCGTTTGCATCTATCAGGGCGAGGAACTGGGGCTGGCCGAAGCCGAACTGGCCTATGAGGATCTGGTAGACCCGTATGGCATCACCTTCTGGCCGGAATATAAAGGTCGTGACGGATGCCGCACACCAATGGTGTGGCACCACAAGGAAAGCCATGGCGGCTTTTCCGATGCGCGCCCATGGCTGCCGGTTTATGATGATCATTATGGTGCCGCTGTCGCCGTCCAGCAGGATGCAGACAATTCGGTACTGGAAGCCTATCGTGCCTTTCTCGCGTGGCGTCGGGAGCAACCGATACTGCTCAAGGGCGACATCCGCTTTCACAAAGCACCGAAAAACACCCTTGTCTACTCTCGCAGCTACGAGGGGAAAACCTTGCTGATTGCCCTCAATCTAAGCGATCGGCCGGTCACTCTGAAATTGCCGAAAACGACGCCCCTGGCCGGCACACCGGACTTTGTCGGTGGCCAGTGGCATGGACAGGAACTGCAACTTGAGGCCTGGGGCGTAGACATCGCCCAGGGCTGAGATAGCATTACACAGATCAAACAAGAAGAGGCTAGTTATGGCCAGCGTAACCTTACGCAACATCTGCAAGAGTTATGACGAGACCCAGGTTACACGTAACGTGAACCTGGATATTGAAGACGGTGAATTTGTGGTCTTTGTCGGCCCATCCGGCTGTGGAAAATCCACTTTGCTGCGCATGATCGCCGGGCTGGAGGACATCACGTCCGGTGACATGTACATCGGCAACAACCGGGTAAACAACCTGCCACCCAAGGAGCGGGAAGTGGGCATGGTTTTCCAGTCCTACGCGCTCTACCCTCACATGGACGTAGCGGAGAACATGGCATTTGGTCTGAAACTCGCCAAGACCAATAAGGCTGAAATTTACCGCCGGGTCGAGGATGCCGCAAACCTGCTGCAGTTGGACAAACTGCTGGAACGCAGGCCCAAGGACCTGTCCGGCGGCCAACGCCAAAGGGTTGCCATCGGTCGCACCATTGTTCGCGAGCCAGCGGTATTCCTGTTTGATGAGCCGCTGTCCAACCTTGATGCGTCATTGCGCGTACAAATGCGTATCGAGATTTCCCGGCTGCACAAACGCCTTGGCGCCACCATGATCTACGTGACCCACGACCAGGTGGAAGCCATGACCATGGCAGACAAGATCGTGGCCCTGGACAACGGTGCCATCGCCCAGGTCGGTAAACCCATGGAGCTCTACCACTACCCCGCAACACGTTTTGTTGCCGGCTTTATCGGCTCCCCGAAGATGAACTTCATCGACTGTACGGTCGCATCCGCAAGCAGCCAGTCAGCAACCATTGTGATGCCTGGCAACCACCGCCTGGAGCTGCCGGTAAACGGTTCAGAACTCACCGAGGGCGAAACAGTTACCCTGGGTATCCGCCCTGAGCATCTGAGCGAAAACCAAGAGGCGGATATGTACCTGGAGGGCGAAGTTCACGTGGTCGAACGCCTTGGTTACCAGACTCTGGTGCACCTGGTCATGAACAATGTGGAAGGCGTCATCACGATGCGTACCGATGGCGGCAATCCGGTACAGGAAGGCACTCCGGTGACCCTGGGAATGAATGCCAACAAATGCCACCTGTTCCGTCAGGATGGCAGTGCCTGCCCTCGCCTCTTCCAGGAACCCTGCATCGATTTCTGATCCGCCCTGAAATCCCCCCGGGGGGCCGATTCCGGCCCCTTTCCAATTCGATCTGTCGTTGCCCTTAACAGGGTTACCCTTTGGGCCGGTTCCGTCACGTACCGGCCCCTTTTTTTCCAACTCCCGAATACCCATTAGATTTACAGACAGGCAAAACCAAAAAAG
The DNA here is from genome assembly GCA_022014155.1 of Marinobacter sp. Classification (GTDB taxonomy): domain Bacteria; phylum Pseudomonadota; class Gammaproteobacteria; order Pseudomonadales; family Oleiphilaceae; genus Marinobacter. The sequence continues at coordinate 5,438 of JAKLLS010000013.1, forward strand.
CCCGGTCAGTAGGGGGGATTCAGCCTGACCGGGTCGCGAAAGTTAACGCTGGAAGACGCAGAGATCGCGGAAAGGCCGTGCGGGATCTTCCGTCACGGCCTGGGAGAGAGACTTCAGAGAAGCCAGGAGAACAACGAGGGCGTCATCCCTTGACGCCACCGGCGGTCAGACCGCCCACAATCCATTTCTGGCAGTAGAGGAAAATCAAGGTAATAGGAAGGCCGGATAGCACCGCCGCCGCGGCGAAATCGCCCCACAAATAGTTTTGCTCATAGAGATACTGCTGTGCACCTACGGCCAGAGTCAGCTTGTCCGTATCAACCAGCAGTACCGACGCCATTGGGTACTCCATGATGGTCATGATAAACGCCAGGATGAACACCACCACCAGGATCGGCACGGACAACGGCAGCAGTATATAGCGGAACGCCTGCCAGGTGGTTGCCCCGTCCACAATGGCCGCCTCCTCCAGGGAGCGGTCGATGGAATCGAAGTAGCCTTTGATCGTCCAGATATGCAGCGCCATGCCCCCCAGGGAAGCAACGATCACCGCCCCATGGGTGTTGAGCCCCAGCCAGCCGACGTGATTGCCTATCTTGTCAAACAGGGCATACAGCGCCACCAGCGACAATACCGGTGGAAACATCTGGAAGATCAGCATGGACTTGAGCACAAAGCCCTTGCCGGCAAACCGCATACGGGCGAAGGCATAGGCACTGGTGGTGGACAGCGCCAGGATCAGCACCGCCGAAACCACGGCTATCTTGATGGAGTTCCACAGCCACAATAGCACCGGGAACGGGGGCTGAGTTACCGTGCCATCCTCCCCTGTGTAGGGGATGCCGAGCGCCAGATACCAATGCTCCAGCGAAGGATTCTCCGGCAGCAGGCTGCCGGACGCGAAGTTCCCACTGCGGAAGGAGATGGAAATCACCATCAGCAGTGGGAAGAGAATGATCACAATGAAACCGAGCATGCCCAGATGGGATGCCAGAACGCGATACTTGGTGGAGCGGGGTTGAACCATCGCCATGGGTAGCTCCTTATACTTTGACTTTGGACAGTTTCAGGTTGATCAGCGACAGGGCGCCAACCACCAGGAAGATGGCTGTGGCGATGGCAGCCGCCAGGCCAAAGTTCTGTCCGGAATCCTGGAACGCAATGCGGTAGGTGTAACTCACCAGCAGGTCTGTGGTACCTGCGGGTGTGCTGGCGCCGATAATATCGGGCGCACCACCGGTCAACAGGGCGATCAGGACGAAGTTGTTGAAATTGAACGCGAAGCTTGCGATCAACAGTGGCATCAGCGGCTTGATAATCAGCGGCAGAGTGACATTGAACAGGTTGTTCACCGGCCCTGCCCCATCCATCGCGGATGCCTCATAAAGATCCCGTGGAATCGCCTGCAGCAAGCCCATACAGAGCAACATCATGTAGGGATAGCCAAGCCAGGTATTCACGATCAGGATCATGGTGCGGGCGAGCGCCGGGTCGCTGAACCAGTCTGGACGCATCCCGAACAGGCCTTCCAGCACCAGGTTGATTTCACCGAAGTTCTGATTGAACAGACCCTTGAACACCAGGATTGAAATGAAGGCCGGCACGGCATAAGGCAGGATCAGCATGGTGCGATAGAAGCCTTTGCCCCGGATCTGATCCCACTGCAGCAGGTTCGCCAGCAGCAACCCAAGTGCCAGGGTAAACACTACCGTCGCCACCGCAAAGGACAGCGTCCAAACGAAGATCTCAAAAAATGGCCCGCGAATAGTAGGGTCAGATACCACCTTCAGGTAGTTATCCCAACCAATATTCACCGTCCAGCCCGGTGACAGACTGTCACCATCGGCGCTGCGATAAAAGCCGGTGTCGTGATCCGGGAAATAGGTTACGTCCGTCTGGTTATTGGTAATACTGCCGTTATCGTGCAGTGTGTACTGGTCATGAATCGCGGCGAATGAACGCAGGCTGGCCATGCTCAGCTCGCGCCCGTCTTCGGTCAGCAGGTTCAGACTGCCCAGATTCGAACGAAGCTGGATGATATCCCGCATAGCCAGAGATTCACCTGCCGGCCTCTTTGAGGCGGGCAGCGCAGGCACACTTGCTTCCGAGCCGTCCAGTTCCAGGGGGGGCGTGACCAGGTCCTGGTGCTCTCCCTCCAGGTAAACCACATACCCGGCATCGGTTTGGTAAAGACCGTAATCATAGCGGATGGAATCGGACTGATAGGTCCTATCCATCAGGTTATCCTGCACTTGCTCGAAGCTCAGGAGATTACTGGCGCTGTAATTGGTAAAACCAATGCCAACGGTGTACATCAGTGGGAAAATAACAAACAGCCCCATGCCGGCAATGGCAGGAAAGATGTAGCGGTGGGCGTATAGCTTCTTATGAACGAAGACAAATACCGCTGATGCGGTCAGCACCAGGAACAGCATCGCAAACACAAATTCCTGCTGGGCATAAAGCGCCAGTATCAGGTAGAGCGCCATTCCCACCAGCGCGGCCAGAACGCCCCACTTTAGAATTATTCGCATCATTGGAAGTCTGCTTTCGGGTCCGTAGGAGGACAGGGATTCCGTTATCATTGTAGTCAGCCCGTTTAAAGCCGTCGCCACAATCAGCGGCGGCAGATTTTCAACAACAGGTCAGCACAACCCGAAACGCCGCCAGCCCGATGGCGGACGACGCTTCCGGCGCCACATTATCGGGTAATGCGCTGTGCTGCGGAGTTCAGGGCATCCTCAACGGATTGTCTTCCAGAAGTGATGTTCTGCAGAGCTGGCCCCATGGATGACCAGAACGCGCCCATGGCGGGCACACTCGGCATAGGCTCACCCAGTTCGGCGTTCTCGAAGGTTGCAGCGATGTTGGGGTCAGACGACAGTTCGTCCATGAATTCCTTGTTGGCAACGGCACCCAGGGGCACGTCGTCATTCACCATTTTCAGTCCCTTGACCGACAGCGCGTAGCTCTCCAGGAACTCAACGGCCAGGTCCTTGTTCGGACTTGCGGAATTCAGCGTTGCCGCCATGACACCCACCATCGGCTTGCTTGGCTGGCCGTCAACGGTCGGCAGGGTAGTAACACCAAAATTGATACCGCTTTTCTTCAGGTTACCCCAGGCCCAGGGACCATTGATCATCATGGCGACCTCGCCCTTATTGAAACCGGACTCCATGGCGCTGTAGTCGGCACCGCGAGGCATTACGCCCTCTTCGATCAGGGTTGCAAGCATGTTGCCCCCTTTCAAGGCACCTTCGTTATTCACGCCGGTGTCCTTTACGTCATAGCTACCGTCTCCGTTCCGGGCGAAGATATAGCCTCCGGCCGCGGCAACCATCGGCCATGTGAAATAGGTGTTGTTGTAGTCCCACAAAATGGCGCGTTTACCATCTTCCGCCAGTTTCTTGTGAATAGCTGGAATGTCCTCAAATGCCTTAGGCGGCTCCGGAATCAGATCCTTGTTGTAGATCAGGCCGATGGACTCAATGGCCATCGGGTAACCGTACATCTTGCCGTCGACCGTCACCGCATCCCAGGTAAAATCGAAGTTGGCGTCGATAACGCTCTGTGATGGCTTAACTTCAGAGATAATGCCGCTCTGGGCCCATTCACCAAACCGGTCGTGAGCCCAGATAAAGATATCCGGGCCATTACCGGTGGCTGCAGACTGCTGGAACTTGTCAGTGGCGCTGTCAGGGTGCGCAACTTCAACGGGGATGCCGGTTTCCTCGGTAAACCAGTTTCCAACTTCCTGCAGGCCGTCATAGCCCTTGTCACCGTTAATCCAGATCAGGAGCTTGCCCTCATCTATATCGGCATGGGCGGGGGCAGGCAGACCAAAGGTTGCTGCAACAATGGAAGCGGCGAGCGTGCTGCGGATAAAAGTTCGACGATTCATCAGGTAATTCCTCTGCTTGTACTTGCCTTATTCTTGTTGTCCGTCCTCGCATGAGGTTGGCCGGACGGGCTTAACGCAAATCTTTCTATTGCGAGTAACCCAACTGTGTTGCAATTTGCCGTCGCTGGCATCAGCCCTGATTTCATTCCCTTAGGCGTAGAACGGGGGAGTAGTGAGGCGTAGTGAATTCCGCCTACCACCCACCCTCCGGGTCTGGTTTGATTACGGTACGACAACAATAAATGGAACCGGAGCCCATTGCATGAACAAACACCCGAAAAAATTCAGGTTAACTGTCAGCCTTGCGACGTGCCTGTTCCTTGGCGCCTGTGCCGGAAGCCAGTATGAGACCATCGCCCCGCTGCCTGACAGACCAATCAATTCAATCCACAACGGCCTGTGTACCGCCACGCAATCAGAGATGACAGTTCCTGTTGGCGACGCCTTCGCCGATGGTGACTGGGTGCGGGACTTTTACAGCGGCGACAAAGCCCGGGTGGAGAACGGTGAAGTTACCCTTACACCTGCACCGGAAGCCGAAGGCCTGATACTGCTTGAGGCCGCTGATACTGATCAAAAGAGCTTCAACTGGGCCGGTGCCACGGTTTATTTTACCGTGACCGATCGATTCGCCAACGGCCGCACCGATAATGACTGGAACTACGGCCGTAAACCCGACGGCAAGGACGAAATCGGCACCTTCCACGGCGGCGACTTCGCAGGCTTGACCGAGAAGCTGGATTACCTCAAGGAACTGGGCGTTAATGCTGTCTGGATCACCCCGCCCTTCGAGCAGATTCACGGCTGGGTTGGTGGTGGCGACCGGGGCGACTTCCAGCACTATGGTTACCACGGTTACTACGCCCTGGATTTTACCCAACCGGACGCCAACTTCGGCACCCGCGAGGAATTCCGCACTCTGGTGGAGGAAGCCCATGCCCGCGGCATTCGTGTGGTGATGGACGTGGTCATGAACCACCCCGGCTACGCCACACTCCAGGACATGCAAACCTTTAGTTTCGGCAGTCTGCGCGATGGTTTCGAAAAACACCTGCCGGAACAATGGGGCGACTGGCAGCCAGAGTCCTGGGAGAATTTCCACGCCTACCACGCGCTGATCGACTACGATCATCCGAACTGGAGCAACTGGTGGGGCAAGGACTGGGTTCGCGCCGGCATCGGCGACTACGACACACCGCCTAATGCCTCCATAGACCCGGTACAGGGCTCCCTGGCCTTCCTGCCGGATTTCAAGACCGGATCCTCCCAGAAAGTCAATCTGCCGGTATTCCTTCAGAACAAGGAGAGCTCCCTCGCCAGACAACTTGAGGACGCAACCGTCAGGGATTACCTGGTCACATGGCTGACAGGCTGGGTGCGTGAATTTGGCGTTGACGGTTTCCGGGTGGATACCGCCAAGCACGTAGAACCGGAAGCCTGGCAGGAACTGAAAACGGAAGCCCAAAAGGCACTGGATACCTATCGCAGCAACAACTCCGGGCAACCGCTGCCGGCAGAGGATTTCTGGATGGTGGCGGAAGTGTTTCCTCACACCGTTACCCGCAGCAGTTACTTCGATGCCGGCTTCGACGCAGTCATCAACTTTGATCTTCAGGAAGAGGCCCATGCCGGTGCCACCTGCCTTTCTGCCATGGAGCCGATCTACAGCGACTATTCAGACAAGCTGAATGGCGAAACACCGTTCAATGTAATGAGCTACATCTCCTCCCACGACACCCAGCTTTTCAGTAGAATCGCTGATAACGACCCTGTGATGCAGAAACGAGTGGCCAGTGCCTTGCTGTTTACACCGGGAACCAGCCAGATATTTTACGGGGATGAGACCGGGCGCCAGTTCGGGCCTACTGGATCAGACGGCCACCAGGGAACCCGATCCGATATGAACTGGGCCGATATCGAAAGCGGCAAGGCAGAGCCCGTCCTATCCCACTGGAAGAAGCTGGGGCAGTTTCGCGCGCGCCATCCGGCCATTGGCGCTGGAGAACATAAACGCCTTGGCACCAAGCCCTATGTATTCTCAAGAATTCACGGCGACGACCGCGTGGTCATCGCCTTTGGTAAGGAGTAATCGTGCCAAACACCACAGCAACAGGATTTACACCGGAAACACCGCTGATTCTGGGAATGATGCGCCTCCACGATCATCCGGAGCTAACGCAAACGGCCAGGCTCGCTGACTGGATAGCCGCCCGGCTGGATGAAGGGCTGAACGTGTTCGACCACGCCGATATCTACGGTGCCGGCAAATGCGAAAGGTTGTTCGGTGACACACTGCGAGCACACCCGGCCCTGGCCAAACGGGTTCGCGTTATCACCAAAGCGGGAATTGTACCCGCCGGCCAGGACCGCTCGCCGTGGCAGGTAAAACACTACCGGGCCGAAGCCAATTACCTGGGGAATGCCATCAACAAGGCCCTTGCGTCACTGTCCGTGGAGCAGATTGATACCTTTCTCATCCACCGACCGGATCCACTGCTGCAAGCGGGGGACGTAGCCCGGGTTCTGGAACGCGCGGTATCAGCGGGAAAGGTTCGCCAGATTGGTGTGTCCAATTTCCTGCCCGAACAGTGGCGATGGCTGGCCCGAAATACCAACCTGCCACTGGTGTGCAACCAGAGCCAATTGTCGCTTGCCCACACCGGCCCGCTGTTCGATGGCACGTTGGAAGCTCACCTTACTGACGGGCTGCGCTGGCTGGCCTGGTCTCCTCTGGGGGGCGGCAATCTAGCCGAACGGATTCCCGCCGACCTTCTCGACAAGGCGCGGGAGGAAACCGGATTGGATGAAAGCGCACTGGCCATCGCCTGGCTGCGCCAGATTCCTGGAACACCGGTGCCAGTGCTCGGCTCCATGAACCCTGACCGGATCCACTCTGCCCTTCGGGGCGCCCAAAGCCTGCTGCCCCGCCCGCTCTGGTACCGGCTTCTGGAATCCGTTCGCAAAACGGCTGTCGCCTGATACAGGGGGCATCGTTACTGTTGATCAACGGCGTTATACTCAGGTGACTAAACGAGTAGATGTGCCAGGGAACGACCGGATAATGAAAGCACTACAGACAGATTACGATGTCGTCGTTGTGGGCGGCGGCGTTAATGGCACGGGTATCGCCATGGACGCTGCCGGTCGTGGCTTGAAAGTCTTGCTATGTGAAATGAACGATCTCGCCTCAGCCACGTCCTCCAACAGCAGCAAACTCATTCACGGAGGGCTGCGATATCTGGAGCACTACGAATTCCGATTGGTACGGGAGGCGCTGGCCGAGCGTGAGGCACTGCTAAAGAATTCGCCACATATCATGTGGCCTATGCGCTTTCGCCTGCCCTACCGGCAGCATCTGCGCCCTGCCTGGATGATTCGCACTGGTCTTTTCCTGTATGACCACCTGGCCAAACGCGAACTCCTGCCGGGTTCCCGTTCCATCCGATTCGACGCCAACGGCCCCCTGAAGCCTGAAATAACCCGGGGGTTCGAGTACTCAGATGGATGGGTGGACGACGCCCGCCTGGTGGTTCTGACTGCCCTTAAAGCACAGGAGTGCGGGGCAACTGTACTTACCCGAACCAAGTGTATCCGCGCGGAACGGGGCAACGACCAGTGGCGCATTACGTTGGAAAACACGATCAACGGCACCACCCGAACCGTCTCAGCCCGAGCGATGGTCAATGCCTCTGGTCCCTGGGTCAGCCGTCTGTTCAGTGACGCATTCTCCATGCCCGCCCCCAGGATGATCCGCATGGTCAAAGGTAGCCATATCGTGGTGCCGCGCCTGAACAAAGATACCGAAGCCTACATCCTACAGAATGAAGACGACCGTATCGTCTTCGTGATCCCCTACGAAGATCACTTTTCATTGATCGGTACCACCGATGTTGAATATGAGGGGGATCCGCACAAAGCAACAATTTCAACGGAAGAAACCCACTATCTCCTGGACATTGTAAACGCCCACTTCAAACATCAATTGACGACGAAGGATGTGGTCTGGTCCTATTCCGGCGTTCGACCGTTGATGGACGACGAACAACAACCGGCCCAGAAAGCCAGCCGTGACTATTCTTTCGAGGTGGATGCACCTGATGAAAAAGCTCCGGTTATTTCGGTATTCGGCGGCAAGATCACGACTTATCGCAAGCTTGCCGAAGCTGCCACCGACAAACTGTGCCAGTTCTTTCCGGAAACCGGTCCGGCCTGGACCCGGAACGCCGTACTGCCAGGTGGTGACTTTACTGACCAGATCGCCCTATCTGAACAACTGAAATCCCGGTGGCCATGGTTGCCTGACGAGCTATTAAACCGCTACGTGAGGACCTACGGTACACGCACTCACCAGATTGTGAACGGAGCGACTGACGTGGAAGCGCTGGGCAGACGATTTACTGGCAACCTGTACCAGAACGAAGTGGATTACCTCGTGTCCGGGGAATGGGCCATCTCAGCAGAAGATATCCTATGGCGGCGCACCAAACAGGGCCTTTACGCCACGGCGGAGGACGTCAGGGAACTGGCTTCCTACCTCAAACTCAGGACCGGAGTATCTCCTGAACCCGCCTCTGAAGCTCCGGAATGACGTCCTGTTCAAACCAGGGATTACGCCGCAGCCACATATTGTTTCGCGGACTGGGATGGGGCAGCGGCAACACCCTGGGCCAGTCTTTTTTCCACTCTTTCACATTGTCGGTCACTGACTTTTTGGGGTCCGACAAATGCCAGGCATGGGCATACTGACCGATGACCAGTGTCAACTCAATGTGTTCCAGTCTGGCCAGCAGTGCTTCCCGCCAGGCTGGCGCACATTCGGGGCGCGGCGGGAGATCACCGGACTTACCGGTACCCGGATAGCAAAAGCCCATAGGCAAAATCGCCAGCCGGTTTTCATCGTAGAAGACGTCGCGATCAATCCCCATCCAGTTCCGCAACCGGTCGCCACTGGGGTCATTGAAAGGCAACCCGGTTTCATGAACACGCCGGCCCGGCGCCTGACCCACAACCAGAATCCGGGCGGATTCGGAAATCTGGATAACCGGGCGGGGGCCCAACGGTAAATGGGCTTCGCAGATTCTGCACTGGCGTACCTGCGCCACCAATTCATCAAACGGCATTCGGGAATAGATGCTGGTCATCTGTGCCAACCACTCCGTCAAAAAAGGTCATTGCTGTACCGATTCAGTAAGGATGCACTGGCACATTACCTCTGTGTGGCGCTGTCGCAGCGCTGCGACAGCGTTTACACCCTACACTTCCGGATTCGTCAGCGCTTCCGCCGCCCCTAACAGACCGGTATAGCCTTCGGTGACCACGTAAACCGGCGTCCCCTCGAGCAGAGGCCGCATACGCCCCTTGTCCTCGAAGCCTTTCTGGAATGGACTTTCCAGGAAGAAATCGATAAAACGCGGGAGGATACCCCCGCACAGATAGACACCACCCGTGCTGCCCAGGGTCAGCACGCCGTTGCCGGCAACGCGTCCCAGAATTTCACAGAAATGACGGAGCGTCTGTCGCGCAAGCGAATCCGACTGTTCCAGCGCTGCTGCCGTTATTTTCTCCGGCGCATCCAAAGGAGCCGCAACACCCTGTATCTCCGCATGAGCCTGGTACAGGTTCAGCAACCCCTGGCCACAGAGAATCCGCTCCACAGACACCCGGCCAAAACGGGCCTTGAGGATCCGCAGTATCGCCATCTCAGTATCGTCCGTAGGGGCAAAATCCACATGGCCACCTTCCGTCATTAACGGTACCCAGCCATCCTGAAGTGGCACCAGGCCGGACACCCCAAGACCCGTGCCCGGGCCGATCACCAGCCTCGGCCGGCGGGCATCGCCGGGACCGCCACAGACGTGAATCAGCTTTTCAGCGGCAACATGGGGAACCCCAAGCGCCATCGCCGTGAAGTCATTGATGACCTTGAATGCGCTCCAGCCAAACTGTCGGCGCACTTCTTCACTGTCAAAGCGCCAGTGATTGTTGGTCATCCGTACCTTGGTGCCTGAAACGGGCGAGGCCACCGCCAGGCAAACATCCTGGACCTCCCCTACCCCTGACCGCTGCAAATAATCGGCAATGGCGGAATCGAGATTGTCATAATCACTGCAAGCCAGAACCTCCACCGCCTCCGGCGCGAAGTCACCGGAGCGCACGAGGGCAAACCTGGCATTGGTGCCCCCGATATCCCCTACCAGCGAGTAATTCGTCGTTGTCATGCTTCATGATTCCAGAAAAAGCTGGCACCTTCCTCGGGGGTGCTGGCCGCACGACGCATCCAGCCAAACATCTCCCGACCGTAACCATGATGATACCCGGTCAGATCTGCCTTTGCAGATTCACGGGCCGCAAATTCCTGCTGATCCACCTCGATGGACAGCCTGCCTCTCTCGGCGTCCAGACAAACCAGGTCACCGTCTCTGACCCTGGCCAGTGGACCACCATCCAATGCTTCAGGGTACACATGGATGGCGGCAGGCACTTTACCGGAGGCGCCCGACATACGGCCATCAGTGACCAGGCCGACCTTGAATCCCCGATCCTGCAGCACTCCCAGGTAAGGCGTCAGCTTGTGCAACTCGGGCATACCGTTGGACTTCGGGCCCTGGAAGCGAACAACCACCACGCAATCCTTATCCAGATCGCCGGCCTCAAACGCCGCTTTCAGCTCGTTCTGGTCATTGAAGACAACGGCCGGCGCTTCCACCGTTCGATGCTCCCTGGCAACGGCAGACACCTTGATCACACCTCGACCCAGGTTGCCATCCAGCACTCTCAGACCGCCATCCGGTGCAAACGGCTCTGTCGCGGAGCTGAGCACATCGGGCCGCAGGCTTTTCTCGGGCGCTGGCAGCCAGACCAGTTTATCGCCCTCAAGATCCGGCATTTGGGTATAACGCTCAAGGCCATGCCCTACCACGGTTTCCACATCATTGTGGAGGTAACCGGCGCTGAGCAACTCACGAATCAGGAACGGCGTGCCGCCAGCCTCATGGAAAGCGTTTACATCTTCCTGACCGTTGGGATAAATACGGGTCATTGATGGCACAACGGAGGACAGCTCCGCGTAATCATTCCAGTCGATGATGATGCCCGCCGCCCGCGCAATGGCGATCCAGTGAATAGTGTGGTTTGTGGACCCGCCAGTCACCAGCAGTGCAACGAGGGCGTTCACGATGCTCTTCTCATCGACCATATCGCCCAGACCAAGCTCACCGCCGTGAGGTTTGGACAGTTTGATGACCTGCTCCGTGGCGGCACGGGTAAGCTGGTCGCGCAATGGCGTGTTCGGATTTACAAAGGCCGATCCCGGCATATGCAGACCCATCACTTCCACCAGAAGCTGGTTGCTGTTGGCCGTTCCGTAGAAGGTACAGGTTCCCGGGCTGTGATAGGACTTGCTCTCGGCTTCCAGCAACTCATCCTTACCCACCTTGCCTTCGGCATACAGCTGGCGAATCCGCTGTTTTTCCTTATTGGGGAGCCCTGAAGGCATCGGGCCGGCTGGCACAAGAATGGTGGGCAGGTAGCCAAAGCTCAGGGAGCCGATCAGCAGGCCCGGCACGATCTTGTCACAGATTCCCAGCAGCAGCGTGGCATCAAACATATTGTGACTCAGAGCCACCGCTGTGCTCATGGCGATGGTATCCCGGGAAAACAGGCTCAGCTCCATGCCAGGCTGCCCCTGTGTTACCCCGTCACACATGGCGGGTGTGCCGCCGGCAAATTGCGCAACCGACCCCATACCCCGAGCAGCCTCACGAATCGCATCCGGGAACTTTTCATAGGGCTGATGGGCCGAAAGCATATCGTTGTAGGCGGAAACTATGGCCACATTCGCCTTATTCATGAACTTCAGCGTGTCTTTGTCTCCCTGATTACAGGCAGCGAAGCCATGGGCCAGGTTACCGCAGGAGAGTGAACTCCGATGCGGCGACTGGGCCTTGAGCTCATTCATACGGCTGAGATAGTCCTGCCGGGTGGCACGGCTGCGCTCAATGATTCTCTGAGTCACTTTGTCAACGGTCGGGTGCATGGTGGACTCCATAGCAAATATTATTAACGTCGTCATTTTTAGACGTAATTTTACTTTCTTTATTGGATGATTTCACCCATTAATCGTTCATTTCTTCTCTTTTTGTTGTTATATTTACTACATCAGACTTGGATATCGTACAAAAAACAACCACAAGAGGAGTCAGAAAATGACTATTCGCATCGCAATCAACGGTTTTGGCCGAATTGGCCGCAATGTGCTTCGCGCACTTTACGAAAACAACTACCGGAACCAGCTTCAGGTCGTTGCGATTAACGACCTGGGCGACGCCGAAACCAATGCGCACCTGCTCAAGTATGACAGCGTTCACGGCCGCTTTGATGGCGTGGTCAACCATGATGCAGAGTCGCTGACTGTCAACGGCGACCGTATCGCCATCACCGCCATCCGAAACCCTGAAGAGTTGCCGTGGAAAGACTTCCATATTGACGTGGTCTTCGAGTGCACCGGCCTCTTCACCAAACGCGCCCAGGCTCAGGCGCATCTGACCGCTGGCGCCCGCAAAGTGATCATTTCCGCACCCTCGCCCGACGCCGATGCCACTGTGGTTTACGGCGTTAACCACGAAAGCCTGACTGCGAGCGACGACATCATTTCCAACGCTTCCTGCACCACTAACTGCCTGGCACCGGTGGCAGAAGCACTGCATAAGGCCGTCGGCATCGAAAGTGGTCTGATGACCACCATTCATTCCTACACCAATGACCAGAAACTGAGCGACGTATACCACTCGGATCTCTACCGGGCCCGGTCCGCAACCCAGTCGATGATCCCCACCAAAACCGGCGCAGCTGCCGCCATCGGTAAGGTCATCCCCGAACTTAACGGAAAGCTGGATGGACTGGCTGTGAGAGTCCCGACCATCAACGTATCGCTGGTTGACTTCGGCTTTATTGCCAACCGGGAAACCTCCGTTGAAGAAATTAACGAAGCAGTCAGGATCGCAGCGCAAGACAGCCCTATCCTGGGTTACAACATCGAAAAACTGGTCAGCGTGGACTTCAACCATAGCGCGCTTTCCAGTGTTTTTGATGCCAACCACACACGGGTACTGGGTCGTCATGTAAAAGTCATGGCCTGGTACGACAATGAGTGGGGTTTTTCGAACAGAATGCTGGATAATGCCATCGCCCTGATCAAAGCCGGCCAGTAAATCTGGTCGGCTGGCGTATATCCACTACCCTTTCGGAAGGCCTCCCATCAATCAAAGGACACCAAACATGCTCAGGCGTACCAAAATTGTCGCCACCCTCGGACCCGCAACCGATTCTCCGGAATCCCTCGCTGCCATTATCGAAGCGGGCGTTGACGTTACCCGACTGAACTTTTCCCATGGCAGCGCCGAAGAGCACATCGACCGTGCTCGCCGCGTCCGCGAAACAGCGGCCAGTCAGAACCGTTTTGTGGCACTCCTGGCGGATCTCCAGGGCCCCAAACTCCGCATTGCCCGCTTTACGGACAATAAAGTTACCCTGAAGGCTGGCCAGACGTTTGTTCTGGATGCCGCAATGGATAAAGAAGCAGGCACTGATAAACGGGTGGGTATTGATTACGAGCAACTCATTCAGGACGTGGAACCCGGCGATATCCTGGTTCTGGATGACGGTCGCATCGAGATGGAAGTGACATCGGTAGACGCCAATAGCATTACCTCCACCGTCCTGATCGGTGGCCCGCTGTCCAACAATAAGGGCCTGAACAAACGTGGCGGCGGTCTGTCCGCTGACGCCCTGACCGAGAAGGACAAACAGGACATCGTGACGGCGGCTCGTCTTGGTGCGGATTACGTGGCGGTTTCGTTCGTTCGAACCGCAGAAGACATGCATACTGCCCGCCGATTGCTGAAGGAAGCCGGCTCCGACGCGGGACTGGTCGCCAAGATCGAGCGTGCGGAACTGGCCCATGACGTGGACGCCCTGGACGCCGTGATTGAAGCTTCCGACGCAGTGATGGTCGCCCGTGGCGACCTGGCAGTGGAGATTGGCGATGCCGAACTGGTCGGCGTGCAAAAGCACATTATCTCCCGCGCCCGGGTACTGAACCGCGCCGTCATCACCGCCACCCAGATGATGGAGTCGATGATTACCAGCCCCATGCCCACGCGGGCCGAGGTTTCAGACGTGGCCAACGCGGTCATGGATTACACCGATGCGGTGATGCTGTCCGCGGAGACTGCCGTAGGCGACTACCCGACAGAAGCGGTGGAGGCCATGGTCCGCATCTGTCTGGGCGCGGAAAAACAGCCTTCCATGCACCAGTCGAAGCACCGGATTCACGAGAGCATGGGGAAGGTGGATGAAGCCATTGCGTTGTCTGCCATGTATGCCGCGAACCACCTGGAAGGCGTATCCGCGATCATCTGCATGACGGAAACTGGCGCCACGCCACGACTGATGTCCCGCATCAAGTCGAGCCTGCCGATTTTCGCGTTTTCCCGCCACCACTCCACGCAGCACCGGGTTGCACTATTCCGAGGCGTTCAGACCGTTCCGTTTGATTCGGCGAAGATTCCCAACGAGCGCACCAATGCGCTGGCAGTCTCCGAACTGATCAGCCGACAGGTGGTGAAGGAAGGTGATCTGGTGGTGATGACCAAAGGCGATTACGTCAACGCCCAAGGTGGGACCAATACTATGAAGATTGTTCGGGTTGGGCAGGATATTCGCTGATCTCTTCTCACACAGGCCGGGCCCTGTGGCCCGGCCTGGAGTAAAAGTTTACTGCAAACCACCGCTGACGGAACCGTTCACAGTTCCCTTGACACCATCAGAAACAGATGTCCCGATCTGCTGATTGGATTCTGCCCGAACCTCGGCATTCCCAGCGCCTTGCATACGCTCCTTCGCCTGCTGGCGTTTTTCGCCAGCCTTTTCGGCACCTGCCTTCGCGGAGGCATTGGCCGTGTTGCGGACCTTCTGGCCGGTTTCAACACCCGCGCTTACTGCCTGGTCAGCACTCTGGCGAGCCTGGCCACTAACCGCCTTACCCTTTTCACTGGCCTTATCACGAACCGCTTGACCGTCAGCGCCGCCTTTCGCCTTGACCGATACGCCACCCTTGGCAGAAACGCCGTTCTGAGCACTGGCCTCAGCACTCATGTTGGTCTTGGCCTGTGCGCTGGCATTGGCTGAGCCCTCTGCAGCCAGAGCACCGGTAGACAGAACGGAACAGATTGCGATTGTCAGTACATGCTTTTTCATGGATACGTTCTCCTTTTTTTACCATTCCTGGTTGGTATGCCTAAGGAGGACGGCAGGCGAGAGGTTTTTGTTCCAAAAAATAGCGAAACGGTGAAAATTAGCGATATGAATCCAGCGTGTGTTCCAGACTTTGTTTCACAACAGATTGCCGATTAATGCCGAGCGCGAAACAGGTATTCCCCCGCCAGCATGTCGTTGCGAACAGCCTCCAGAATAGAGGGATCCACGGAGTCTTCCCGCAAATCGTGCAGACCACAGCTCGCCAGAGCCTTACGTACCCGCACGCTGGGCCCCAGGTATTCATAGAGCACCCGGGCGCAACAAGGCATACGTTCGCTATTATCAGACACACCGATCTTGAGCCCGGTGAGCCGGCTCAGTCGGTTGCGGAAACTGGGGAACAGTATGGTCTGGGTGATTTCGTGGCGATTCAGGGTCTCATAGTCCACCAGGAACAACCGGTCCGTCAGTAGGTAGGCCACACCCTGGTACTGGTTGTGACAGAACGGTTCGTGCTTGCTCGGACGCATCCGTTCGGTACGCTGGAATACCACCTGGTCGCCCCGGCGTTCCAGGCAAACCAGGTTCTGCAAAACCTTCCCCGGCGTGGACATCGACAAATAGTATTCGAAGTAATAGCCGAGATAGCGGTCTATATCGTTGCGCCCCTCCTGCCCCAATTGATCCAGGTGTTCGAGGAGGGTGTCATCATCCCCCTGCCGTTTCTTCTCGGGAACGGGCCTTACCCGCACCAGCCGCTGGAACTGCCAATGCGGCAGCAGGATTTCCTGTTCATCAACCCCGAAGAAGTCGCACAGGCGGCGCAGGATATTCGCCGAGGGTCTGTGCTGACCACTGAGGTACCGGTTAAATTGCGGACGATTGATGTCCAGACGACGGCACACCTCCGCAATCGACTTGTAGTAACTGCACAGCAACCTGAGGTTCTGAGCCAGGTCCTGATGCGTGTTGGCATCACCCATCGTGTTCGCCCTCTCATCCGAAAGCACCAGCCTGCGCTGGCGCGTTTTGGCGCTATTGGTGCGACAGATCGCACCATGTTGACGCCAATCTACGAATTCTACCAGTCGCCCCGGACTGGTTAAATGCAACCTCCTGATAAAAACAACCACCGGAGTTCCCTATGTTGGAGTTACTCAACGACCTGCTTTGGGGCAAGGTCCTGATTGCCCTGCTCGTTGCCGTTGGCATCGGCTTTACTGTTGCTTCCCGCTTCGTCCAGTTCCGCTATTTCGGCCGCATGTTTCGGATACTCAGCGCCAGCCAGGCTTTCCAACGTGACAAACACGGCCATCTCAGTTCTTTCCAGGCCCTGTTACTGTCGATCGCCGGCCGTGTCGGCGGGGGTAATATCGCAGGCGTGGCGGTTGCCATCACCCTTGGCGGCCCCGGCGCGATTTTCTGGATGTGGGTCGTTGGCCTGATGGGTATGGCCACCAGCTTCCTCGAGTGCTCCCTGGCCCAGACCTACAAGCAGGCAGAGGCCGACGGCACCTACCGGGGCGGCCCGGCACACTACATTGCCCGGGGCATGGGCCCGAAATGGAAATGGTTGGCGGGGGTGTACTCGGTGTTGCTGCTGATGACCTTCGGTTTCGGCTTTACCGCGCTGCAGTCCTACGCTGTGGCCACCTCCGTTGACGACGCCTTTGGTGTGCCAGTCCTGGCGACCGGCATTGCATTGGCGGTACTGGTGGGCGTAATCATCTTCGGCGGGGTAAAACGCATTGCCCGCGTTACCGAATTCCTGGTACCAATCATGGCGGGCAGCTACCTGCTGATTACGGCGGTGGTGCTTGTCCTGAATCTGGAGCAGATTCCCGATGTGTTCATGCTCATCGTCAACAGTGCGTTCGGACTGGAACCGATGGTCGGTGGCGGCATTGGCGCAGCCATCATGATGGGCGTGAAGCGTGGGCTGTTCTCCAACGAGGCAGGCTTAGGCAGCGCTCCCAACGTGGCGGCGGTTGCCTATGTGCCCCACCCCGCCAATCAGGGCGTGGTGCAGTCGTTTTCGGTTTTTATTGATACGTTGATCATCTGCTCCTCCACCGCGTTCATTATCCTGCTCAGCGGCATCTACGAGCCGGCGGGTATGGGCGATGTGGGCGGCGTGGCGCTGACCCAGTCGGCTCTGGCAGACCATGTCGGCGACTGGGGCCGTAGCTTCGTGAGTATCGCCCTACTGCTGTTCGGGTTCAGCACCATCCTCTACAACTACTACCTGGGCGAGAACAGCATCAGTTTCTTCAGTTCCGCCAACCTTAAATTCTTCAATATCTTCCGTGTAGCCGTCATCGGTCTGGTGTGTTGGGGCGCCACCACCGACCTCGGCACAGTCTTTGGTTTCGCCGATGTCACCATGGGGCTGCTGGCCTTGGTCAACCTGATCGCCCTGCTGTGTCTGTTCAAGCCCGGGCTGCGCGTGCTGAAGGATTTTGACCGGCAGATCGCCGCCGGCATTGAACAACCGGTGTTCGACGCTGCCCGCTTCAAGGACATGAACGTGGACGCCGCCGCCTGGACCATCGAGCCCGAAGATCTTGAACGTATCACCCCGAAGGAAATAGCCACCAATGAATACACGTCTTGAACATGATCTCCTGGGCGACCTGGCGGTGCCCGCAGATGCCTGGTACGGCATCCAGACACAGCGCGCCCTGGACAACTTCGCCATCACCGGCGTGCCCATCAGCCACTTCCCGGATTTTGTCCGCGCACTGGCTATGGTCAAGAAGGCTGCCGCGCTGGCCAACCGGGATCTGGGCGTGCTCGCCCCCCACAAGGCGGAAGCCATTGTCGAGGCCTGCGACGACATCGTCGCAGGCCAGTTGCACGACCAGTTCGTGGTGGACCTGATCCAGGGTGGAGCCGGCACCTCCACCAATATGAACGCCAACGAGGTGATCGCCAACCTGGCACTGACCAAGCTGGGCCATGGTCTCGGGGACTATCAGCACCTGCATCCCAACGATGACGTCAACCGCTCCCAGTCCACCAACGATGCGTATCCGACAGCGGTGTGCCTCGCGGTCCAGTTCGCTGCCGCCCCCCTGGAGCGGGCCATCATTCAACTGAAGGAACGTCTGGAGACAAAAGGCCGCGAATTCGCCGACGTGGTGAAAATGGGACGCACCCAGTTACAGGACGCCGTGCCCATGACGCTGGGGCAGGAGTTCGAGGCCTTTGCCGTCAACCTGGGCGAGGATATCGACCGCCTGCACGAAGCCAGCCTGCTGCTGTGTGAGGTGAATCTGGGTGGCACGGCCATTGGTACCGGCATCAACACCCCGCCCCGCTACCAGGCCCTGGCGGTGCGCTACTTGGCGGAGATCTCCGGCAAACCGCTGGTTTCCGCCAGCAACCTGGTGGAAGCCTCCTCTGACATGGGCGCCTTCGTACTGTTCTCCGGAATACTCAAGCGCTTCGCTGTGAAGCTCGGCAAAATGTGCAACGATCTTCGGCTGCTGTCCAGCGGGCCAAGAACCGGGCTCGGCGAAATCATGCTGCCGGCACGGCAGCCGGGTTCCTCCATTATGCCCGGCAAAGTCAATCCCGTGATCCCGGAAGCCGTCAACCAGACCGCCTACCAGGTGATCGCCAGCGACCTGGCCGTCACCATGGCCGCAGAGGCAGGCCAGTTGCAGCTCAACGCCATGGAGCCGCTGATCGTCTACAACCTGCTGAACTCCATGAAAATGCTGGAATCCGCCTGCACGATGCTCGACGAGCGCTGCATCAAGGATATCCGCGCCAATGTTGAACAGTGCGCTCGCCACCTGGACAACAGCATCGGCATCATCACCGCGCTGGTTCCCCGGATCGGATACGCCAATGCCACCCGTATTGCCAGCCAGGCGCTGAATTCCGGTGCCACCGTGCGTGAGTTGGTGCTGGCCGAGGCGCTGTTGCAACCGGACGAACTGGACCGCCTACTCAGCCCCCGCTCGATGCTCGCTCCCGTCGGAGACAGCGCATGAATCGCAAGTTGCTGTTGGTCTACACCGGAGGCACCATCGGCATGGTGTCCTCCGGGAAGGGGTACGTACCCAGCCCGGATTTCCGGGGCCGCCTGCAGAGGCACCTCGATCTGCCCGGCCTGGACGTTATCGAGCTGGACCGACTGATCGACAGTGCCAACCTCACCCCATCGGACTGGGCCGACATCGCGCGGGTGCTGGTGAACCATTGGGACAACTACGACGGTTTCGTGGTACTTCACGGTACAGACACCATGGCCTACACTGCCTCGGCCCTCTCCTACATGCTTCGCGGTTGCGACAAACCAGTGATCCTGACCGGTGCCCAGATTCCCCTGGACCAGGAACGGACCGACGCCCTGGATAATGTAACCACAGCCCTGGCAATGGCAGCCATGCCACAACTCCAGGAAGTCTGCGTCTGCTTCCGCAACCGACTGCTCCGAGGCAACCGGACACGGAAAATCAGCACCAACGGACTCGCTGCGTTCGACTCCCCCAACGCTCCCTGGCTTGGTGAGGCTGGTATCGACATCAGGCTGCGAGCAGAATTGCTCCTGCCTCCGGGCCATCCTGACTTTCTGATACCGGAATTCGACATCCGGTCCGTGGCCGCACTCACCCTCTACCCAGGCATTCCAGCCGCCCTCGTTCAGGCGACACTGGAACTACCGGGGCTTCAGGGCCTAATCATCCACAGCTATGGCGCGGGCAACCCGCCCGACGCCAACCCCGCACTGATCCAGGCCCTGGAACATGGCGTCAATCAGGGCATCACCATCCTGAACATCACCCAATGCTTGAAAGGCCCGGTTTCCCAAAACGCCTACGCAACCGGCGCGGCACTGGGCAGGATCGGCGTTGTCCCTGGCTCCGACCTGACACCAGAGGCAGCCTTCGCCAAGTTGCACTACCTGCTGGCCACTGGCCATAAGGGGCAAGCACTCCGCAATGGCCTGATGCAGCCCTTGTGTGGGGACAGTGGTGACTGAAATCGGCCCCATCGTGCCAGGTCTGCTTTCCTGTTAGACTAAACGATCATTCAGTTACCAGACTGTCGCCATGCGCTACTCAGCCAGCCACAAAGCCGAAATACGCGAAAAACTGATTGCTGCCGCCGGCGCCTTGAGCAAGAAGGAGGGCTTCGGCACCACTGGCGTCGATGCCCTGATGGCCACTGTCGGCCTCACTGGAGGCGCCTTCTATGGTCACTTCAAGAACAAGGGGGAGCTGCTTGAGGCCATAGTCGACAATGAGATGCGCTTAACCCAGGCTCAGTTTCTCAACGACGAGTCGAGCCCGACCCCATTGCGGAAAAGGCTGCAACGCTACCTGAGCCGCAGCCACCTGACCCACCCTGAGCTGGGCTGTCCGTTGCCTTCACTTAGCAGCGAAGTCGCCCGTGCAAACGCCAGCGTAAAGGCAACCTATGAACGCCACCTTGAGGAGCTAGTAGCCAACCTCAGCGACGCTATGCCAACCCCTGATCCGGAACGAGCCTGGGCGATACTGGCCATGGCGGTGGGCGGCATCACCCTGGCAAGAGCACTGAACAACCCAGCACTGCGGGAACAGGTACTAAATGCCTGTGTAGAGCAGGCTATGGTCATCGCCGACAAAAATGGCCCGAATTCCACTGATTAACACGCCTTAACCATCGCACTGTTACGAGACAGAGCTTGCCTTTACTTGTTAAATAAACGATCGTTTATTTAACGGCCATTGAGTTACCCGGGCAACCAAATCCGCCACGTTCAGGCATCAGGGAATTATGACGAGGTCATCATGACGACTACCGACACCACCGCTTGCATCCTCTGCTCCCGCAACTGCGGCCTGAGCGTGGAGATCGAAGACAACGGTTTCAAGAAGATCAAGGGCGACAAGGCACACCCCTTCAGTCAGGGCTATATCTGCCAGAAGGCGGCGCGGCTGGAGCATTACCAGAACCATGACGACCGCCTGACCACGCCCCTGCAGCGGCAGAGCGACGGCTCCTTCAAACCGGTGAGCTGGGATGAGGCGCTGGACGATATTGCCCAACGGCTGGTGGCGATCCGCGATCAGCACGGCGGCAACGCCTTTGCCTTTCTCGGTGGTGGCGGCCAGGGCAATCACCTGGGCGGCGCCTACAGCCGACAACTGCTCGCGGCAATGAAGAGCTATTTCAGCTACAACTCCCTGGGCCAGGAAAAGACTGGTGATTTCTGGGTCAACGGTCGCCTGTTTGGTAAGCAGACCTGCCACACCACCGAGGATGTGGAGCACGCCGACTATGTGCTCTTTATTGGCACCAACCCGTTCCAGGCCCACGGCATTCCCAACGCCCGCGATACCTTGAAACACATTAAAAAAGACCCCGACCGCACCATGGTCGTAGTGGATCCGCGCCGCACCGAAACCGCCAAGATGGCGGACATCCACCTGCAGCTGCGCCCAGGCACCGACGCCTATCTAATGAGCGCCATGCTGGCGATCATCGTGCGCGAGGGTTTGCACGACCGGGACTTTCTCGCCAGGCACTGTCGGGGCTTCGATCAGGTGGAGCATGCCCTGAGAACTATCCCTATTGCCGATTATGCGGCCTGCGCCGATGTGCCGTTGGCAACCCTGGAGAAAGTAGCCCGGGACTTTGCCAACGCAGACAGCGCCTGCGTGCGCATCGACTTAGGCATCCAGCAAACCTTGCACACCACCCTGAACGGCTACCTGGAAAAGCTTCTATACCTGGTCACCGGCAACTTCGGCAAACCTGGTGGCAACAACCTGCACACCATGCTGCTGCCGATCCTCGGCCACACCGACGAGCGCAACCCAAAGTACAAGCGCACCGTCCACCACAAGATGTTCCCGATCGCCGGCATTTACCCGCCCAACATCCTGCCAGATGAAATTCTTCATGAGGGAGAAGACCGGGTGCGGGCGGTGTTCGTCGACAGCGCCAACCCCCTGCTCACCTGGGCGGATACCTCGGCCTATGAAAAGGCATTTGCCTCTTTGGAGTTAGCGGTCGTGATCGACGTGACCTTCACCGAAACCGCTCGTGCCGCCCACTATGTGCTGCCCGCTTCGTCCCAGTTCGAAAAATGGGAAGCTACCGGTTTCAACCTGGAATTCCCGGTTAACGGTTTCCACCTGCGCCACCCCCTGTTTCCGCCTACAACCGGCACCCTACCAGAGCCGGAGATCTACACCCGGTTACTGGAAAAGATGGGCGCACTGCCAGAACGTTTCCCCAAACTCGAGCGCCTGGCCAGGCTGGAAGCCAAGCGCGGCCAGTATCTCGGCAGCCTTGCGGCATTGGGTGCTATGCTGGCGAGAAACCGCCAATGGGTTCCCCTCGCCGCCTCCATCGTCTACCGCACCATCGGTAAAACCTTGCCCAACAACGCTGCCGCCACCGCACCCCTGTTGGCATTGACCCACGTCTACGCCCAACAGCACTACAAGGCAGTGAAGCGGGCCGGTCACAAGGGCAACCGCGTTACCCTGGGCGCAAACCTGTACCAGGCGATCCTGGCCGGGCGCTCTGGCATCAAACTCAGTGAGCATCGTTTCGAAGACCTGTGGTCCTTCATCGCCCACAAGGACGGCCGCATTCACCTTGCCATTCCGGAGATGCTCAACGAACTGAAGGGCATTCAAACAGAAGCCGCCGCAGACAAGGACTATCCTTTTATCCTCATGGCCGGCGAACGACGCAGCTACAACGCCAACCAGATCTACCGGGATCCGTCCTGGCGCAAGGTGGATCCCCACGGCGCCATGCGCATGCACCCCGAGGATGCCGCCCGCCTGGGCATCGATAACGGCGAAAAGGCCCTGTGCCGCTCGGCCCGGGACAGTATTGAGGTAGTGGTGGAGGTGGACGACAGCGTGCGCACTGGCATGGTCACCCTGCCCCACGGTTACGGCATGCGTTACCAGGGCAGCGCACCGATCGGCCCTGAACTGAACCGGCTCACCGATAGCCAGCACTGCGATCCGCTTTCGCGCACCCCATTCCACAAGCATGTGCCGGTGCAGATCGAGAGGTGTGAAGTGTGACGGGAGGCTTCTGGTGCGCCTGATTAACTGGTCGGGGCGGGAACTCTCCGGCCTAACCATTGCCGGAGGCTTTCACCAAGGTGGTACTGGGGATAGGACCAGCTCTCTTCTTCCATATCGGCTTCTTCCTCCCAGCTTCTGATTTGCTGGTTGATCTGTTCGAACATAGCATCAGGATCGGTGAGTGACAGACCCACACTCTGATACACGGCTTTGGTGAACCAAGTCATTTCCGAGTCGTCGCCACAGCCGAAGGACGTACGGTCTTCCCGGGCGGAGACCAGGATCAGTGTATCGCTATCTTTGAGTTGGTTGAGCCAGTGTCCGGAATAGCACGCAGAGACCACCAGCAGTTTCCGGCGGACGTTCAGTGGCTCCAGCATCTCCGCGAAGTCCTCGGGTGCCAGATCAGGCAGCTCGATACCGGGTTGCTGCAGCAGCAGCTGCCCATTCTTCCTGCCATGGCTGACCAGGTGGACAACGAGCAGGTCTTCTTCCGGATTCATCTGCTCATCCAACGCCTGCAGGGCAGTAGCAATGGAAGGCCGGGTGGCCAGGGGAAGGGTTTCATAATCCCGGTGATTGAGCAGCATAATGGCCCTCTGTTCCACATCAAACTGCGCCTGAAGGCCCGTTCTGGCAACCTGAATGTCGCGCATGAAAACGGACTCAGTCCCGTCTCCACCCACGGCGAGGAAATAGGCGTCGGTTACTCCTGGCCGTTCAGACTCCAGATTGTCGATCTGGTTGTCCAGGCGCCGGAGGTCTTCCGCGAGTACCTTTTCAGTAGGCGGCGCTGGCGGCTCCTCCGGGATATATGCCTCCCGATCAACAAATTCACCGTATTCCCAAGTGCCTGAGAAGGTGCCCATATCCTCCGATTCGAAGGTATAAGTGCCTTCACCATGGTAATACCAGTCGCGGAACTCCCCTTCATAGGTGCCATAGTCAGTAACGTGCTTCCCCTTTACAGGATTGCCCTCCACGAACTCAGCGATATAGACACCGCCACTGTCCTCGTAACGACCTTGCCCATGGAATTCGTTGTCCTGGAAGGCTCCCTCATAACGACTGTCTTGATCTTCAAACACGCCCTGCCCCGCCATCAGGCCGTTCTGAAACTCGCCCTGGTAACGCCAGCCCGCCGGAGATTCGAGTTCCCCCTGACCATGCCAATACCCCTCACGGAACTCACCGCTGTAGACAGTACCACTGGCAAATTCCTGAACACCCTCACCATGGAAGAAGCCGTCCCGGACATCGCCGGAATAGGTACTGCCATCCGGTAAGCGAGCATCGGGCGGCAGCAGCCGCGGAGCGTCGCAGCCCGCGAGTACAAGAACCGCGATCAGTGACAGGGCGATTCGCAATGGGCGCGGTAAAACAGTCGTCATCTTGTGTTTTATCCTGAGAGTTGTATGAGTGAACGGGACCAGCCAGCGCCTCTGCTGTTTTAGGGCGGCTATCCTATTTGCGTTCTTTCGAACCTATGAGGCGCGAGAATTTTGGCACCACATACAATACGATCCAGGCCAGAAGCGTGCACAGAATTGCTGTCTGCTCCCGCCCCAGACCAACCGCGATTCCTATTGCGGCAGTGAACCAGATGCCCGCCGCCGTGGTGAGTCCGGATGCACTTTGCTCGTCACTGCGGTTGATGATCGTTCCCGCACACAGAAAGCCAATGCCGGTAATCACGCCCTGGATAACACGGCTCATTTCCACGTCAGAGATTCCTGCTTGTTGAGGAATCAGGATAAACAAAGCCGCCCCCATGCAAACCAGCATATGAGTACGCACACCGGCTGCTTTGCCTCGTTGTTCCCGTTCAAGCCCCAGCACGCCTCCCAGAAGCACAGCGAGCAGGAGCCTGATCAGAACAATCAGCATTTCGCCCAGGTCAGTGAGGCCTGAAAACTCGGAAACAACGGTTCTGCCGATCAGTGTTATTTCGTCGTTCATGGCATACCAAGCCATATCAAATATGCGGCGCCGACCCACTTAACAACAGAAAAAGCCAGGGCAGATGTAGCAAGGATTGCCAACAGGCCCACCGCCGCCATAGCAACGTGCAACGCCGCACCAGTCCAAATGCCGAGCATCGCAGCGAATCCATGCTGACGTTCATTGCGCAGGGTATGCCCTATAATGAAAGCGATATCGGGGCCCGGGGAAAGGTTGAGAAGGACCGCCGCAGCAAGAAATGTCACCCAGTGAATTATCGTGTAATCAAACATTTCGCCCCCCTATGTCCTTAATGTAGGGCGAACACAGGTGAAACTCCAGCTCAGTCTCTGCTACTGAAATGGCAGGAGTAACCAGCAACAAGCCAGGCCACGACTTATCTATACTATTTCATCGGTGTCTAGCTCGAACTCCTGGGGAATATAGATGAAACGGAGGTTCTCATCCATCGCGGATGACTTTGGCCACAAACGGAGAGGTCATCGCACGAACCAGCGCACTGTAGTTCAGCCCGAACCTGACTTCAGCGCCGGCTGCCTGGTGGAGGCTATCAGAGTGGATGATGAGATGGTCGCCGCTGGCGCCCAGTATCCTGATACCGCAAGGTGCCTGAAGCCCAGACGGATCGACGTCCTGGTGCCCGATGGCGAGAATCGCCCGCGACATGTCTCCTCCACAGTCAACGACCGCTGCCTCCCCGAACGCTGTTTGTGCGATCGTGCCCCATGGGCGTGCCGGTTTGACCTTTGCCTCGATCACCTCGGCGACCAGCGTAATCGCGTCGGTATACAGGCCCTTGATCGGTTGGCGGTGGAGAGGCTCACAGCCGAGCAAAATAGCCTCACCGAGGCGGAGGTTATTGATCCTCCCGGTGTCCACCCCGCTTAGCGCCCAATCAAGGTTGGCCGAGTTGCCACCGGACACCAGCTCAAGGCTCACGCCGAAGAAGGCCTCAACCGAATCCGCCAGCGCAGACAACTCAGACATGTTGTCCGCATCGGGTGAGACCCCACCATGGCATGCCAGATTGGCACCGATACCGCTTAGATGGATGTTTGGCATACGAAGCACCGCACGCACCACCTCCTTGAGATCAGCGGGCATGATACCTTCGCGAAGGTCGCCAAGCTCAACCATAAGCACAATGTTGTGCATCCGATTTACGTCCCGGGCAGCGCACGAAAGCCTGTTGATCACCGCCAACTCGGTATTGAAGCTCGTATCGGCTTGTCGTACGACCCGGTCGGCCTGACTGAGCATCGGAGAGCGGATCAACATCATGGGCGCCGCAACGTGTCCGCCACGCATCGCCTCAATATTCTCGACACGCGAATCGCCGAGCGCATGCACGCCGGCGCGCAGTAGCGTATTGGCGATATCGAGTGACCCAAGACTCGCCTTCGTCACGCCCGTGACCGAGATGCCACGCCTCGCCAGTCTCTCAACCAGGGTACGAGCATTGTGATAAATCTTGTCGAGGTCTATTTCCAGTCGTGGCGCCGTCACTTGGCGCCAACAGGCTGCTTCTCCATAAGCTCGGGGAAAGCTGCGAAAACCATCTCCAGCAGACGCTGAGGTGAGCGGGCCAGCGCATCGGTGGTGGGGATGTCGAGTTCTCCCTCATAAGTGTTGATTGCTGCGCTGACCTCAGCATTGCTCATATGTTCGTGATTGATTGTGAGTCCGATGACCCGCGTATCAGCAAAGGTCTGAATCAGATTAATTTCGCTGGCTGGCGATGGCATGGCCATATGGTCGAAGTCACAGCGAGCGACACGCCCCGGTGCGTGCTGCAACACTACCGCATCAGGGCAACTGCCTCTCAGGATAAACGATGTGGTCGAAAACGCCGGATGACTCAACGCGCCCTGCCCTTCAATGAGAATCACATCGGGCTGCTCTGCTTCGAAAGCTTCAATGATGGTAGCTTCCAGTTCACCGGCACAGAACTGCGACGGTACGGCATCCAGTGCGATGCCGTAGCGGGCACCCTGGATCAGCCCGGTTTGCCCCGTGCCGACCAGCACCGCTTTCAGACCGACATCCTTGAGGGCGCGGGCGAGAACAGTGGCCGTGGTGCGCTTGCCAATAGCACAATCGGTGCCCAGCACCGCGATACGCGGGCAGGTTACATCCCTGATGCGGCCGCTGAACATCCGCAGGTCCTTCTTCGGGCGAGGCTTGCGGACGTCGAGAATACTGACGCTGTTCGCCAGGCTGGCTGCCGCAAACTCCGGATCATCGTTCAGGAACTCATGAAGACCGTTCACGATGTTCATGCCAAGACCAATGGCCGTGAGCACGAGCTCACGCTCGTCTATCGATAACATGCCACTGGCGGGCGCCATACCAAAGATAAAGTAATCCGGCACACAGCCCGCCTGCTTGAGTGAGGCGGCCAGATCATGACAAACCGGGATGCCGTTTGGCTTATCGTCAAGCACCATGCCGGTATCGAAACCGGCCTTCTCACTGTCGATGACCGAAAGGATCTGATATTTTTCCGAGTAACGCACCAGCCCGTTCGCAGTCTTTCCATCGATCTTGCCGAAGTTTGCCTCGCAATAGACAATCGCGGTAGCGGTCAGCTCAGGCACGTTACCATCGGCATCCATGATGCCTGTCTTTAACACTATCGGGGACGGGGATGGGGTAAGTTCAGTGGAAGCGGAAAGCGAGGCAGCGGGAATGGACAATGGGGCAACGGCAAACGGCGGGCCCTGTGGAGAATACAGACGAGCGCTTTGCGGGCCGGAATATACTGTGAACATAATAGTTCCTCTAGCTGAACGAAGCTCAGAGGAAGCAATATAGTGATTGCCGGAGGATTAACCGATCATCAAGAAGAGTCCCCACTAAGCGGCGGGGTGAAGCTGATCGCCAGAGTAACACGGTTCTTCCGAAGAACCTGAAAATACCTGGGATTACCTCCGAAGATCAGGTTGGGCGACTCATTTCCGGCGAAACCGATACCAACGCTCGCTTTTTACGTCAGGTAAACGTTTAAGAGTCTTTGTCCCATTCAATGTTGTTCTTCGTCCGGTCAAAGTGAGGAGCAAAAACTGACAGCGCCGCAAAACTTTGCCCTTCCTCTAAAATCGGGCCGTGAAGTGTCGCCTTGGGAATGAACACGAGATCACCCTTTTTTACCTTCTTTGTTTCTTCACCGACTTTGAAGTCCACATTGCCTTCAATAATGACGAGTAGTTCATCATGGTAATTCTGGGTGTGAAGTGCATTGCCGCTATCGCTAACCACGCCAACATTCGCTGTCACATGCTCTCCATCGAAAACAAACGTTCTCTTAATGGGGTCGCCCTTCGTAGATTCATCAGCTTCGAGGGATGCGACGATCTGATCCAGGTTCTGAAAGTACGTCATCTTTAGTTACCTCATTGCTGGGAGTGTTAACTCAATAGCCAGGCCCGCTTGAGTCCAGGTCTCTGTAATCTGACCGGTGATACCGGGAATAGTTTTGGGAATCTCTTCGCCCAGCAACGGACAATTTGAAACGCAGCGGAAAATGACTCCGCGCGCTCTTGTTATGCAGCACTGCGTGATCGCAACGCCAAGATGCCAGCTATGACCATGACGACAGCACTTGGCCCGAAAAAGGTACCGTAGCCAGTCATACCTATGGCTGCTTG
Organism: Marinobacter sp.; assembly: GCA_022014155.1. Lineage (GTDB taxonomy): Bacteria > Pseudomonadota > Gammaproteobacteria > Pseudomonadales > Oleiphilaceae > Marinobacter. The sequence goes on from JAKLLS010000013.1 coordinate 34,255, forward strand.
TCCGCCAAGCAGTAATGCGCAGAAGCCTTCAACGACCGGGCGGATTCCAAGGCTAAAAAACAGCAAGGGTAGAAGCGCGATAAATACCGGAGCGATAAAAAGCGGTAAGACTTCAATACCATTAACTTCTACAAAGGATTTGCTGGTTTCTTTCGTTGTTGACTGGCTGACAGTGATGCCCGTGCCAGCATCTATTGATATCTGGCCCTGTGTCTCCGTGCCCTGGTACACAGGCGCAACCAGCAGCGCTGTGAAGCCGGCTACAGCCAAAAAAATTGATGTAAACAGAGCGATATATTCGGGGCGATTGGCAAATAGTTTTGTTAATTGAGTGCGACGGAACAAGGAAAAGGCAAAACCGATAACCATTAGAAGAGCGCCGCCGATAAAAGCAATGCCGGAGCTCAGAAACAACACCTCATACATGGTTCATCCCCTATGGTGCATGTATCCGTCGCCGTGACTGACCTGGATACGCACAAAGACTCCTCGGAAAAACGGCCCTGAACTAGTGTATGCCTCTTGACGTGGGGAGTCATATCAACGCCCCGGGTAAACCTCCTTGATCTCAGGATCGGGCTTCATGCCCACGGCGCTCCAGCTCGGCAGCTCATCCACCGCTCGCAGGGCCTGTGGCAGCGGCGAGCGAACGCTTTCCTCGACCCAGCGTTTACGCTCGATGTCGCCCTGTTCCAGTGCCATCACCATTCGGCGCCGCTCGGCGTCCGGCAGATGGTCCGGCGGAATATGGCCAAGGCAGGGGTTGGCGTGATTGAGGGCAACACCATTAACCAGCCCACGCTGCACCTGCAGGGAGTAGTCCAGGGCGCGCATCGGTGGCGACGCCACCGGCGGACTTTCCGGCTCGCAATAACCCGGTGGCACGGTCATCTGGCCAAACGGCTCGCTGCCGGCGATGTTGCGGAACCAGTATTGCCGCTCGGTGGCGCTGCAACTGTTGTCCGGCAGCATCCTCGCGGCGGTGTAAGCGCCCACGCTGGTCTGGCCCTCCCTTACCTGGGCCGTGGAGTGGCAGCTCATGCAGGCAGACTGGGGATTGTCCACCGGACCGTTCAGGCGGCCATGCAGGCCCACGTGACCGTCGAACGGAGCCGGTACCGCCGGGTTGATCCAGGTTTCATCGAGATCGGGGTCGCCATCGAAGGTGACGTCCGGGTCGTTCCCCCAGGCCAGCCCCACCGGGGTCAGGTTATACCAGCGCTGTTGCGGCATCGCCGCAGGCAGGGATTCGTCGTACACATAGGTGGCGAACACCCAACCGGAGTCGGTGGAGCGCGGGTCCTTCACCGCGATATCCATCTGAATCAGCCGCACCTCAAAGGTGGCGTTCGACGCCGAGAACGGGTCCTGGATCTGCCAGGCAGGCGCATTGGCCAGCGGATCGGGGCCCACTATGGCGGCGGGATCGTACTCGGCGAACAACACCTTCACCACCAATGTGCCGTCGATGAACTGCGACTGGCCGGCATCGGCATTGCTCGGCTCCGGGTCGTGGAACACCTGCCCGATGGTGTAGCCGCCGTGCCAGTTGTACATTCCAATACCAAAGGCCCCCACATCGGAGGACAGCCACGACTGCTCGGACGCCCGCAGCCCGCGTTCGCGGGTCAACCCGTGGCGGGGCTCGCGGGGGAAGAAGCCGGAGGTCATCATGGGTACGTGGTACCAGCGTTTCTTGCCCAGGGTGTGGTTTTGCGGCACGAAATCATGGGGCACCAGGTCTGATAGCGCGTAGTCTTTCAAAGCCTCAAGGTATGAAGCCCGTTCGGTCGGATCGGTAAAATCAAACGCCAGCCAGGGCGCACTGTCAAAGGAGGATAGCGGGTCCCAACCGGTAATCTCGCCGTCGTCGTTCACCACCGGCACGCCAAGGGGATACCCCTGAGCCAGGCGAAACGCTTCCACGTCACCCGGCGGCGCGGCGCGGGCTATCCAGTCGGGGAACCAGCCGGAACACTGTACGGTGTAGTCATCCCCGGCGCCGCCACCTTCCCCCGTCGTATCCTGTATGGGCGGATCAAACGTGGGGCGGCAGCCGGAGACCATGAACGCACTGACAATCGCCAGGTACAACAGTTTACGGATCAGTTGATGGTTATCCATTGTCCCTCCGATGGCACGCGCTGATCGTCGATGATAAATAGCAGGTAGGCCCCCGGCGGTGCGATGTTGCCGTTGGGGGGTAGCTCCACCTGCAGGGCAGCACCGTCAAAGGTGAACGCACACTCCACAATGCGCTGCGACATATTGAAACCATGGGTGACCGCCCCCGGGGCCAGCAGGTGGACCGTCACGATATCCGCCGCTTCCGGCGAGTCCACGGTTATCGTCGCACCGTGGGCAGCGCTGGCCGGTGCGCTGGCAATCGTCGGCCGTGGCCGCTCGAAATACCCCGGCAGGTAACGCTCGAACACGCCCGAATTGGGATCTCCGCCAACCAGCACACTGCCGTCGGCCAACAGGATCGCGGCGGAGTGGTAACCGCGATGGTGGGTCATCACCGGCCCCAGCCTGAAACCGCTGGCGACATTGTCGGCGTCGAGCAGTTCCACCGCGCCCCCGCCAGCTACCGCGTTGGCGCCGCCAACCACCAGCACGTGCCCATCCGGCAGCAATACGGAGTTCACCTGCTCCGCCCGCTCTAGGTTCAGGTCCGGCAGGCTTTGCCAGGCCGGCATGGCCTCCGACAGGTCGATCAGCTCGGCGGTTTTGCGAGCGGGGGCCGTATTGCCACCGATGACGACCACACGGGGTGCGTAATCCGGTGGCCGCAACGGCAACAGCACCGAGGTGCCCTTCTCTCCCCCGGTGCTCCGGTTGCCTGCAATGGTGGCATAGGTTTCCAGGCCGCCGATGGGCTCAATGGTGAAGCGGTGGGTCGGATCGTGGGGGCCGGCGATGAACAGCCGGCCGTCCGGCAGCAGATAGGTCCATGGATAATACTGGTGGTGGTCCATCGCCGCCGGGAAATCAACCGGCGCGCTCCAGGTGCCACTGGCGGAATCCCAGATCTCCAGGGATTTCGAGGCGGAGCCGTAAATGGTGGCAATGCGACCGTCGGCCAGGGTCAGGGTGGTGGCGTAAAACCGTGGCTCGGCGGTGGACCCGGTCTGCGACCATTGTTCCGTGGCCGGGTCGAAGACAAAGGCATTCACCCAGTCGCTACCGGGGCCGGCAAAGCCGCCGTGGCCCAGCACGCGACCGTCGGGAATAAAGGCGTGGGCCGCCGACCACAGGTCGGACAGGTCGCTGTCCATACCCGGCAACGCCGCCGGCTGCGGCGAGGGCTCGGCAACCGTTGGACCCGGTGGATCGTAGAGGCGGGACTGGTCATCCCGGGTATAGCCCCAGTACAGCACTTTGTTGGTATCGGGCAACAGGCAGGCGTGCATGAAGGTGACTTCCGGATCGACCTCCAGCTCCTCCCAGGTTCCGGGGCTGAGCTTGTCGCAGTAGCCCATCTCAGCCATCGGTATGGGGTTGCTATCATCGAACAGCTGAATACGCCCTTCCGCCAGCAAGGTCTCCTTCATGGATTCGGTAAGCCACACATCCTGGTAGGAGCGCACAACCGCGATCATGCCATTAAGCATGTGGTGGTGGACGTGGCAATGCACCAGGAAGTCCCCCATCAACCGCACTTTCTCGGCGTCGGGTGGGCGGTCGTCGGCGTCCTGGATTGCCTCAATCTCCTCCGGCAGAATCAGCGCCGGTGGCGCCACCGTGTCGAGAGTGAACGACTCCGCCGGGCCAATGGAGCGCACATCATGGTTCTCACCGGCCAGTTCCCAGCGGATGTTGTGGGGATGGAAGTTGTGCCATTCGTGGCCGAAATCCAGGTTGAACACATACCAGCGGATTTTTTGCCCGGCACGAACGATGATGGTTGGTGTGTTGCCCACGAACCCACGGCCATTGATGCAGTGGGTGACCAGCGCCGCCCCGTCCCTCGATGTCACGGTGTGATGCTGCATGCTCAGGTTATTCCAGGTAACCGTGCCGCCGGGCGCGATATCGATGGAATCCGGGTAGAAGCCCATCGCCGGCACATCGAGGATATTGACAGTGGCCACAGCGGGCCCGCCGGAGACGACATTCACAGTGCCGGTCATCCCTGGGTGGAAGGAACAGAAATACTCGTAGCTGCCGGCATCGTCGAAGGTGTGGTCAAAGGTGCCGGCGCCATTTTCCTCCATATCGCCGCTGTCGAATGCGGGTTTGGCCTGGTCGCTGACCATCTGGTGCAGGAAAAACGGCACGTGCAGCGTATTCCAGTCCGGCCGTGGCCAGAACCGTATGCGCAGGTCGCGCATCAGCCATTCCCGCAAGTCCTCGTATTGATGCTGAAGCAGCAACTCCTGCCGTCGGGTCAAACGAGCCCGCAGGGGCGTGCGAGGGTCCCGCCCCCTTGCCGGTTTCGCCTGCTTCTTGGCGGGCGCACACAACGGCAACTTGAGCCCCTTGTACACCATGTCGGGGAAGCGTTCCGGCAGCGGGAGTGGAATGGGCCAACGAAACGGGCGCTTACGAATGATGATCCCGCCAAACAGCCCCAGCCTGGAACTACCGTGGGAGGCGTGTGAGGAATGGTCGTGAAACGGCCAGGCACCAATCATGCTTTCACGCACCTGGTAGATATACGTCCAGGATTTCCCCGGGCAGATCTCGTCAGATCGGCTACCATCCGCTGCCTGTGTCCCCATCGGCCAGGCACCATCGGAATCGATACCGTATTCAACGCCGTGGATATGCAACGAATGGGGGCGGTTATCGGCGTTATGCACGTGAATACGAACGTTATCGCCAACGTAGGCATAGAGCACGCACCCGGGTGCCCGTCGATTCCACACCGGTTCATTGATGTCCGCATGGATCAGCTTGCTGGTATACGGAATTAGGTAGTCGGCATCCTGATACTGACGGAAAACCACCGCGCGCAGTGCGCGGGCATCACGCTCGGCATCCGGGATCACCCCCATGGGGTGCCCCATGTAGTGCATGCCGTCGCGTTTGTATTGAATGGGGGGAATGGCAAAGGGGTCCGGCTCAACCGGGCTGTAATCCTCCATTGCCTCGATACGCAGGTAGAAATCGCGGTCCGCCATAATATGCCTCCTTGCAGATTACTTGCGTCCTGGAGCGTTGCCCGACGGCGACGCGCTGATGCGTATTTAATGCATACTTACAACAGAGTAGCCCCCCTAGAATATTCAACAAGATCGAAGTGTTCTTTAAAGTTCCTGCATAGAAGAACGGCTTATTTCCGGGCTAGATAACGCAGATCAGCGGTTTTGGCAAAGACATGGTAACGCTTCTAAAGCTCAACCACTTGAATGCCAGGTCCTGAAACTCCTCGTCTTTATTGCGCGGTAGCGCGTTGTTCCTACAAGACGGTCACCGCGGCGAAAAGAGCATCACTATGCGAAGACTTCAAGGACTCCAGTTCGACGTGCTTACCCTTGAGTGTAACTGGTGATACTTCCATGTAGCCTCCTGTGCTTAACGCGGAGCAAAGCGCAGGTTATGGCATCCGGTGCATGGCCTGGTTAAATTACTACCGCTCACCTTCAAGGCCATGCCATACCCGGAGAATGATGATGGCAGTGGTATGGAGCGAATATCGAAAGACAAATTTCCCGAAAACCATATCTCGAACAGAGTCAGGCACCGGTGCCATTTCAACTGGCGTGCCCATCTTGGGAAAATCAGGAAGCAATTCGATTTTGCCAACCAGTTCGGTGGCGATCCGGGCTGCCGCCGATGGATTGTGGACTGCAATGAACTCCCTGAGGCGCTTTAAATCTTCAATGGCTTCGTCCGTGTAAACCAGTTTCACTTACCTGACCTCGGTGCATCGTGCTCGTTGTCGGTTCCCCAACTATTAAGCCAGTTGTGAACCTCGCTGGCATCAACAACCTTGCCTTGGGCAGCGGACTCCATTGCTTCCAAGGTCTGTTTCCAGCGCTCTTGCTCCAGCTGCTGCTTTTCTATGTACTCCGATAATGCTTGGTTAATTACCCAACCTTTGCTCCGGTGCAACCTACCAGCAATTGCTTCCAGGTGCTGTTCAACTTCTGCTTGAAGGCGAACCGTGGTGACGCTCATGACTATACCCTCGAGTTTGGCGACTACAACGTATTACAGCATAGTCGACGAGGGTGCGGCAAAAAATTTAACGCCCGCCATCATGCGCTTGTCGCATGCATGGCATTTACAGAGGGATTGAGCGAAACTGGAACTCACGTCCGGCCCTCATTGCGTCATAAAGGACTTTTTCATTGATCTGGAGCTCCCGGAAAATTGCCCAGTATTCGCTTTTTGCTCCGATGAATCTCGCCCTAAGATCACATAGCACCTCATCCATTGAGGAGCTCCCAATAACAGTCCTTATAATTTCCTCGTACTCTTGCCTCGGGATGTGCTTTTCGACCAACTGTCCACGCTCAACGTAGCGAATCAGGCGATTGCTTTCGTGCCTGCCGGCTAAAAAGCCATGAACCAACTGATTTCGAAAATCAGTAAGAAATACTTGCTCTTCCCGTGAAAATAAACTGAGCAAGTTTTTCATGGACTGGAAAAAATATTGAGCCTGCTTTGCGTAGCGCTCCAAGTGAATCAAGTTGAGTGCTTGCGCTTTCTCGAGATAGTTATTCAGCCATCCTTCCTCTTTCAATATTGGGTCAATGAGCGAGGAGATCCAAATGGCGATTACCTTATTCTTCAGCTCAGGCTCCTGATCGAATTCCTTCGCTTGCAGATACACGCCCCAGTTTTTCGCGCAGTTTAAGTGGTCATGGAACAGACAGTAGATCCCTGACGTCACATAATTTATCTCGATATCTTGCACAAGCTAGTCTCTGTATCGCTCCGCTAATGTGCGCCGCCTGCGGCGTCACCATTGAGCGGCTTGTTAGCAGATTCTGCCTGAAGACGCTCCACCAGCCACACCTTGATGATCGATTGGCGGGTAACGCCTATGCGCGCAGCCTCACGGTCCAACGACTCGACAACCCAAGCCGGGAAATCGACGTTGATTCGCTTTTGTTCCTGATTAACGCGACGAGCAGAGGACAGGTCCAGGTCATCAACAATGTCTTCCTGACCTTCCTCAAATTTTTTATCGAAGTCTTTAGCTTTCATAGAGCTCAACCTCCTTCTTGCGGGAACGTCTGACTGAAATCAGACGAATACGAGCATCCCTGTACGTGACGACAGCCGACCAGTGCTTTTCACCAATCTTGCCTATCAGCAAAAACCTCTGCTCATCCTCTGATTTTGCGCGGATCTCCAGCAGGTATGGATCTTTCCACAGCCCTTGGGCAGCAACGAAATCGATACCGTGCTTGTCCAGATTGGCCTGGCTTTTGGCTTCGTCGAATTCAAATTCGTCCATGAGTACAAATTATCCCTTTTTTACTCACTCCGCAAGATCTGGAAGGACGCTGTAGCTGCTAACGCCAGCCATAAGGGGCGCCCTGACAAGGGCGTCCCGTGGAGGGCCATCGGCCCGGAACAGACTTAATGGCCTTGTTAGGCATGATTCTCTTTAGTTCTATTTGCTAAGGCCGCTCGCTCTCCTTCTGAGAGACCACTGAGTAGCGAATTAACCCTTTCATTAAAGAGCTTTTGGAACTCGCTTTGAACCCACATGCCGGCAACCGTATGGCAGTGCATGTCATAGTCGGTAACTTCTATATCGTAAGCAGTACGCGGATGAGTCAGTTTGTTTCGAGCTTTTTTTGCTGCCAAGAAGTCCCTGAAGTCCTCCCCATCGGTCGAAAGACTGAAATTCAGCGCCCAAACCTTAGCAGCCAGTTTGAAAGTTCTTTTTAGGTTCTGATCTAGCGGCAAAAACTTTCCTGACGGCGCGCCAATGATGGCTAACGGCCCAAGTGTATCTTGTTCTTTTTGCGTGAGGTTTCCCGTATAGAGACCGGTTCTGATAGTTGACCTGATCTCAACCTTTACACACTCAATCATGGCCTCAATGTAGGAGAAAATCGCTCTCACAACACCGCGGCGAAGAAACTGAGATTCTCTATCTTCGTCTAGATTTTCGTATGCCATATCGATGTCGGTGCGGAGAGCCTGAAGTAGGTCATATGTACGAATTAGCCCCTCCCCTTTGTCCACTCTGGGAGCTCCTGGCATCAATCTCTCCTTTGCCTAACGCTGAGCACAGCGGCGACCTTGGAATGGCGACGAAGGAGCCATGGAAAGGGCGTCCGGCGGCCATCGGCCGCGTACTGCTGCGACTTGATACTGATTGAGCCTTCTCCCCAGCCCAGCGGTTGCCCGCTAAGCTGGAA
>JAKLLS010000100.1 GCA_022014155.1 Marinobacter sp.
ATCGGTCATGGTTCACCCACAGTCAGAAAACCCCCGTATTATAGCGGAGTTAGGCGGCACAGGTGATAAAGAGTTGTAGGTGAATGTCGCAGGAAACCAAAAGTCGGTCGAGAATGTGGATTTATTCGCCTTCGCCAAAATAGTCATTGATCAGCTCGACCAGGGCCTCAATCGCCTGTTCCTCGTCTGCGCCGTCCGCAATCAGCTCTATTTCTGTTCCCTGGCTGGCGGCCAGCATCATGACCTGCATGATGTTTTTCGCATCAACTTCGCGACCTTTGCCACAGATTGTCACCGAGCTTTTATAGGCTGAGGCGGTGGCAACCAGCTTAGCGGTGGCACGCGCGTGCAAACCGAGCTTGTTGATGATGGTGATGGGACGTCGAATCATGCCCGTTTACCCCTGGTCCCTGGTTTGCAGGTGGGGTAATTCCGTGTGGCGGACCTGGACATTGTTGTACTTCTGACGGAAGTAGTCGCCCAGTTGCTCGCAGACATAGACAGAGCGATGCTGTCCGCCGGTGCAGCCGATGGAAATGGTCATGTAGCTTCGATTGCTGTCAGCGAACGATGGCAGCCAGCTGTCCAGAAACGCGATCAGGTCGTCGACCATCCTGCGGCTCAGGGGCTCTTTCTCCAGAAATTCGATAACCGGTTGGTCAGTGCCGACATACTGGCGAAGGCTGGTATCCCAGTAGGGATTGGGCAGGCAGCGCACATCGAAGACGTAGTCGGAATCCAGAGGCACGCCGTGTTTGAAGCCGAATGACTGAAACAGCAGGGCCAGTTCCTGGTCCTTGCGCCCGACGATACGCTGCTTGACCATGTCGCGCAGTTCATACATGGACATGCCGGTGGTATCGATGTAGAGGTCGGCCAGCTTTGACAGTGGCTCCAGTAGCTGTTTCTCATTGCCGATGGCTTCCCGGAGTGACGTCTTGTCGTCACTCAGCGGGTGTTTGCGACGTGTTGCGTGAAAACGCTGGAGCAGGGATTGCTCGTCCGCATCCAGGTAGATAATCTCGACGGTGACGCCGGTACCCCGGAGCTGGCGATAAATGGTTTCGAAGTTGGTCAGCTCACCGGCCAGGTTGCGGGCATCGATGCTGACGGCCATTTTACCCAGGCGGCCCGGGGAATCGCTGTGATTGGCGGCTTCTGTCGTCAAGGGGAAGAGCAGGCCGATAGGCAGGTTATCAATGCAGTAAAAGCCCAGATCCTCCAACACGTGAAGCGCCGTACTTTTTCCCGAGCCTGACCTGCCACTGACAATAATCAGTTTCATTGCCTTTTTGCCTCCGCTCAGAAATGATCAGCTATTACCGTGCAACATGCGGCTGTAGAGAGATTGTGCATCCGTACATTGCCGCAACTGATCGCAAAAGCCGCGGTCGTTGAATTTCTCCGCCAGTTGGCTCAGCAGTTCCAGGTGTTCGCTGGTCGCTTCCTTGGGAACAATCAAGGCAAACACCAGATCCACCGGCTGATTATCAATGGCATCGAAACTGACCCCTTCTTCCAGCGTCAGCAGTACACCAACCACCCGGTCAAGCCCTTCAAGGCGACAGTGAGGGATGGCGATGCCCTGGCCAATGCCGGTACTGCCGAGCCGCTCCCGGGAAATCAGGTTGTTGAAGATCTGGGTTTCGCTGAGAGAGGAATCCTGTTGATTCACCTGCTCGGCAATGAATTCCAGAACCCTTTTCTTGCTGGATGCCGGGGTTCGGCACAGGGTCAGTTCCGGTGCAAGAATGTTTTCGATAGTCAGGGATGTGTCGCTCATGAATCGACTGCAATTCCGTAAAAAAAAGGCTGCGGCACGTTCGTGCCGCAGCTCGATTATTTTGAATGCCTGGGAACCGGTATCTTAACGGACACCATTACCATGCATACGATCGACGTTCTTTTCCTTGTGTTTGAGAATCTGACGGTCCAGTTTGTCAATCAGCGAATCAATCGCTGCATACATGTCGTCATTCTCAGCCTTTGCGTGAATCTCACCACCAATCACGTGGAGTGTCGCCTCGGCCATTTGCCTCACCTTCTCCACCTGTAGCGTCACCTGGCAATTACTGATGTGGTCAAAATGGCGCTCGAGTTTTCCAAACTTGCCTGATACGTAATCTTTCAGTGCTGGAGTCAGTTCTACGTGATGGCCTGAAATATTGAGTTGCATAGGCGTCTCCTGTCGTCATCATACCGGTCCCTCTATAGGGGCCGACGGTGTGCCGGCGTTATATCCTGCCGGCGGATCCTGTCGGGTTAAACCAGCCGTTTCCGTTCATTGGATGGTGGAATGTGCATAGCCTCACGATATTTGGCTACGGTCCGCCTGGCTACCTTGATACCCTGTTCTCCTAGCATGGCTGCAATTTTGCTATCGCTCAATGGCTTTTTCGGAGTTTCTGCCGCAATCAGCTTCTTGATCATGGCACGGATCGCGGTGGAGGAACACTCTCCGCCCTCATCGGTACTGACGTGGCTCGAGAAAAAGTACTTTAATTCAAAGATGCCGCGGGGTGTATGCATGTATTTCTGGGTGGTCACCCGGGAAATGGTGGATTCGTGCATTTCCACGGCCTGGGCGATGTCCGAGAGAATCAATGGCTTCATGGCTTCTTCGCCATGGTCCAGAAAACCCTGCTGATGCTCGACAATACGTGTTGCTACCTTGAGCAGTGTTTCGTTACGGCTTTGCAGGCTCTTGATAAACCATTTGGCCTCCTGAAGCTGGTCCCTCAGGTAGGTATTGTCGGCGCTGCTGTCCGCGCGCTTGATCAGGGACGCGTAACTGGCATTGACCCGGATTCGGGGCGCAATGTCCGGATTGAGTTCGACTCGCCAGCGGCCGTTGTGCTTACGGACCATCACATCGGGAATGACGTAGTCCGGTTCTGCCCGGTCCACGGAATCGCCCGGCCGCGGGTTGAGGCTGGTGATCAGCGCCAGCACTTCCCGCAACTGGTCTTCTTTCAGGCGACTGCGGCGCAGCAGCTGTGCGTAATCCCGGTTGCCCAACAGGTTGATGTAATGGGTGATGACCAGTCGTGCCTGGGCCAGCCAGGGGGTGTCCGGCGGCAGCTGATTCAACTGGATCAGCAGGCATTCCTGCAGGTCGCAGGCAAAGACGCCGGGCGGATCAAAGTGCTGCAGGCGGTGCAGAACGGCTTCCACTTCATCCAGTTCCAGTGGATCATCTTCTGTTTCATCCACCAGTCCGGAGTGTATCTCCTCAATGGATGAGGTCAGGTAGCCGCGCTCATCCACTGCATCCATCAGGGCGTGGGCTATGGCCTGGTCCCGTTCGCTCAGGGGCGTCAGGTTCAGCTGCCATTCGAGGTGATCCTGAAGGGTTTCCGCCGGGGAGTTGCGGGTTTCGAAGTCGCTGTCGTTCTCGTCTTCATTGCGGGCCGCCGGTGCCGGAGCCGACTGGTAGATGTCATCCCAGGCGGTATCTACGGGCAAGTCGTCTGGAATGTTGTCGGGAATGTCATTCTCCGATGCCCAGTCGGGGCCGTTCTCGGATTCGTCCCAGTCGGAGGAGGCCTCCGTCGCTGAAGTTGTTTCCTCAGCCTTCTGGGACTCTTCGTTGTCCTGCTCGGACGCATTGGCGTCCGGGACGTCGTCATCTTCTGACGTTTCCAGCATGGGGTTGGAGTCCAGTGCCTGCTGGATTTCCTGCTGGAGGTCGAGAGTGGAGAGTTGCAGAAGCTTGATCGCCTGCTGCAATTGCGGCGTCATGGTCAGGCTCTGACCCAGTTTTAACTGTAATGACGCTTTCATAACCATGGTTCAGGATCCGTCACTCAATGGCACCGGCTTAACGGGTGATTGCAAAAAAATTCTTTGTGTGCTGGCTACTTGCCAGACCAAGCAAGTTCTTTGCCGAGTGTACTTGCTTGTCATCAACATGACAATTGGGCCATGGTGATGCCGGCCGCAAAATATGACCCCGGTCAAAGCCGGAATTCGTTGCCAAGATAGACCTCTTTCACCTGCTGGTTGGCCAGGATTTCCTCTGAATTGCCGGAAGCGATAATGTGGCCGCCTGAAACGATGTAGGCATTCTCACAAATATCCAGGGTTTCACGCACGTTGTGATCCGTGATCAATACCCCGATGCCCTTGTCACGCAAGTGGCGGATAATCTGCTTGATGTCGCTGACCGAAATGGGGTCGACACCGGCAAAGGGTTCATCCAGCAGGATAAATGCCGGTTCCATGGCCAGTGCCCGGGCAATTTCCACCCGGCGCCGTTCACCGCCGGACAGGGCCATGCCCATGCTGTCGCGGATATGCGTGATGTGGAACTCTTCCAGCAACTCTTCCAGTTTGGCCTCGCGGTCCGCCCGCTTGAGTTCCTTGCGGGTCTCCAGGATCGCCATGATGTTGTCCCGCACCGTCAGCTTGCGGAACACCGACGCTTCCTGGGGCAGGTAGCCAATGCCCTTGCGAGCGCGACCGTGCATCGGTAGCGGAGTAATGTCTTTGCTATCGATGGTGATCCGGCCATTATCGGCAGGTACCAGGCCTACGATCATGTAGAAGCAGGTGGTCTTGCCCGCGCCGTTAGGACCCAGCAGGCCAACAATTTCGCCACTGCGAATCTCCAGGGAGACGTCAAGGACCACTTTCTTGTGTTTGTAGCTTTTTGCCAGATTACTGGCCCTGAGAACTGCCATCCGAATCCTGTCTGTTTTGGCTGCTGCGTGGCTGGATGACCATTTCAACGCGGCCATTACCGTTATCGTTGCTTGCCGACCCTTCGGCGGTGACCACTCGGTCGACGCTATCATAATGAATGATGTCGCCACGGAACAGGTTGCCGTTCTGCTCAATGATGGCTTCCCGTTCAAACGTCAGTCGGCTTTCCGGGGCCGAGTAAGTGATGTTGAGGGCGCGGGCGTCGGTTTCCCCCTGGCCATCCCGGGCGGGTTGCCGGTAATGGGCAGGTTGGCCGTTGGCTTCAATTCGCCGCAGTCCGTTTTCATCACGGTAAAGGACCACCCTGTCGGCGGTCAGCTCGGTGGCTCCCTGGGTCAGGAGGACGTTGCCGGTGTAGGTGGCAACCCCTTTGCTGTCATCCAGCCGTGCGCTGTTGGCCTTGACGGTGATCGGGACGTCGGAATCCAGGCTGAAAGCAACGGCAGAACCTGCGAACAAGAGTGCTGCCAATGCTAGGGTAAAGTTACGGATTGGCTTGTTGGCCGGGCTCATAGTGTCCTTCCACCTGTGAGTTGAGTTCGAGAATGCGATCATCGATCCAGGCTTTCATTCCGGTTGCGCGGGTCACGCTGAACGAATCCGTCAGCTCCACCGGGGCGTCGGTGTAGACCGTGCGGCTGTTGTTATCCAGCGTCAGCCTGGAGGTTGTCAGGATGCCCTGGCGGTCGCCGGATGTGCGAATCACCTTAACGTTGCCCTCCAGGTGAAGTAGGCCTTCTCCCTCCCGGAAGGTTCCGGAGTCCGAGCTTAAATACCAGGGCTCTTCCTCGCCTTCGCCGAACAGTTCGGCTTTGGGTGACTCCATAACGGCCTTGTTGTCGGCCTCAAACTGTTCAATACGCGGGCTTTCAAAACGCACGCTGAGTTTGCCAGTGTCATCGTATGAAAGGTAGCGACCGTTGACGACAAAGCCATCGGGCTCGGATTGCCCTCTCAGTGCCGCCGCGTCCACCGGCTCCTGAGGTTCGTCACTCTGCCACATCATCACGACCAGGGCCACAATGGTGCACACCAGTGCCAGGGTTCTCAGCCAGGGCCGGTCGACCATTAGCAGGGTGGGGAGCAGGTTGCCTCTCATTGCGACAGGGTCCTTCAGTCAGCCCGGGTGTAGGCGGCCAGGGTGGTGTCAAGCTGACCGCAAGCAGTCAGCAGCAGGTCGCATGCCTCGCGAACGGCACCGTTGCCGCCGGGAACCGAGGTGCACACATCCGCCTGTTCGCGAACCAGCCAGTAGCCGTTGGGGACGGTAATACCCAGCCCGGCGAAGCGGATGGCAGGCAGGTCCGGCAGATCATCCCCCATATAGGCGATCTCCCCGGGGCTGACGCCAAGGGAATCGACCAGTTCCTGCAATGCCACTTTTTTGTCCTCGCGGCCCTGCATCAGATGCTGTATGCCCAGGTCACTCATGCGTTTCTCGGTGAGTGGCGAGGTGCGCCCGGTAATTACCGCAACGGTAATGCCGGCGGCCATGACCTGTTTCAGGCCCAGTCCATCAAGGATATTAAACCCCTTCATTTCATCGCCGGTGGCACTGAAAAACAGTTTGCCATCGGTCATGATGCCGTCCACATCCAGGGCCAGCAGGCGGATATGGGCAGCTTTGTTGAGGATGCGGGCAGGCCATTGCGGACGTAAAGTGTCGGTCATAGCATGCTCCTCAAATTACGCCGGCGCGTAGCAGGTCGTGCATGTTGATGGCGCCGACCAATTGGCCGTTTTCATCGGTGACGGGCAGGGCGTTGATCTTCATCTCTTCCATGATGTTCAGTGCCTCGGCTGCCAGGTGATCGGCCTGAATAGTCTTGCCGTTGTGGGTCATGACCTGATGAATCGGAGTCGTGTGGACGTCAATGGATTTGTCCAGCGTGCGACGCAGATCGCCATCAGTGAATACGCCGGTCATGTTGCCGTTAGCGTCCACCACGGTGGTCATGCCCAGGCCCTTGCGGGACATTTCAAGCAACGCGCCGCTAAGAGTGGTGTCGCCGGTTACCCGGGGAATGCGGTCACCGGTATGCATGATGTCGGAAACCCGCAACAACAGGCGCCGGCCCAGACTGCCCCCGGGATGGGAAAATGCAAAATCTTCCGCACTGAAGCCCCGGGCTTCCAGCAGCGCGACTGCCAGGGCATCCCCCATCACCAGGGTGGCTGTAGTGCTGGAGGTGGGTGCCAGACCCAGGGGGCAGGCTTCCAGGGCGACACTGACGTCAAGGTTGGCCACAGCCTCCTTCGCCAGGGTGGAGTCGGAATTACCGGTCATGCTGATCAGTGGCGCGCCCATACGGCGAATCAACGGCAGGATGGTGACCACTTCACTGGTATTGCCGCTGTTGGAAAGGGCAATCACCACATCCTGGCCGGTGATCATGCCCAGGTCGCCATGACTGGCTTCGCCCGGATGTACAAAGAAAGACGGAGTACCTGTACTGGCCAGGGTGGCGGCAATCTTGTTGCCAATATGGCCCGATTTGCCCATGCCGGTCACCACCACGCGCCCCTTGCAAGCCATGATGACCTCGCAGGCACGGACAAAATGATCGTCAATACGATCCGAGAGGGCGGCAATGGCGTCTTTCTCGATTTCAATGGCTCGGAGGGCCGAGTCCCGGTAGGTCTGCTTGATGTCGGCTATGGACTTGTTGCTGTCGCTCATGGTGTTTCCGGCTCGCACCTTGTCGTCATTGGGCTCTGGGTGAATTGGCGAGAGTATATCACTTCACAAGGCCGCGGGGCCTTGTTCAGGGAAACTGATCATTGCCATCAGGACATTTTGTGATGGACGGATTGAGCTTCCAACCGGCTTCGCATAATGTATGCGCCTGATTGAAAGGGATGGCTTATGGCTTCGGAAGCATACATAACATTGACGGATGTGGTCTTTTCACGCTCGGGCCGGCGTATATTTGACGGTGTGACCCTCGATATTCCCCGTGGCAAGATTACCGCTATCATGGGGCCGAGCGGAACCGGGAAGACCACTCTGTTGCGGTTGATCGGTGGTCAGCTGAAGCCGGATTCCGGCACCATCATGGTGGCGGGTGAGAATGTGCCCAGGCTCAGACGTAAGGCTTTGTATACCTTGCGGGAAAAAATGGGCATGTTGTTCCAGAGCGGCGCCCTGTTTACCGATCTCAGCGCATTTGAAAACGTTGCCTTTCCTCTGCGTGTCCATACCTCCCTGCCCGAGGACATGATCCGCGATATCGTGCTGATGAAGCTGGAGGCTGTCGGGCTCCGGGGTGCGAGGGATCTGATGCCCTCAGAACTGTCCGGTGGCATGACTCGTCGCGTAGCCCTTGCCCGCAGCATTGCCCTGGACCCGGAACTGATCATGTACGACGAGCCTTTCGCAGGCCAGGATCCGATTGCCATGGGGGTGCTGGTCAAACTGATCCGTGACCTCAACAGCTCCATGGGGTTGACCAGTGTGCTGGTGTCCCATGATGTGCCGGAGTCTCTCAGCATCTGCCACTATGCCTGCATTATTGCCGATGGCCATATTATCGGCGAAGGGACACCGGCTGAATTAAGGCAGCACCCGTCCGAGCGCGTGCAACAGTTCCTCCAGGGACAGCCGGATGGTCCCGTGCCATTTAACTACCCGGCCCCGGATGCCGGGTCGGACTGGGGACTCACCGGAGGCGCCAGATGATGGATCGGATCGCCGCACTCGGCCGACTTGGGTTTAATGTTGTGGCCACGGTTGGCCGTGCCGGCTATTTTCTTGGTGGTGCCCTGGCCGGAGTTCCGAAACCTGCGGTGGGGTTTCCGTTACTGGTTCGTCAACTCTATTCGGTTGGGGTGCTGTCCCTGGCGATTGTTGTGGTGTCTGGCCTGTTTATCGGCATGGTGCTGGGGCTGCAGGGCTATACCATTCTCAGTGATTATGGCTCCGAAGCGGCGGTGGGGCAGATGATCGCTCTGACATTGGTGCGGGAACTGGGTCCGGTAGTAACGGCACTGTTGTTTGCGGGGCGGGCCGGCTCGGCCTTGACCGCTGAAATCGGTCTGATGAAGGCTACGGAACAACTGTCCAGCATGGAAATGATGGGGGTGGATCCCCTCAGGCGGGTGATTGCCCCCAGGTTATGGGCCGGCTTTATCGCGATGCCAATCCTGGCCGTAATCTTCTCGGTGGTTGGTATATGGGGCGGTATGCTGGTGAGCGTCGATTGGCTGGGCGTTTTCGAGGGTGCATTCTGGGGTAATATGCAATCATCGGTCAGCTTTGTGGACGATGTGCTGAACGGAGTGGTGAAAACCGTGGTATTCGGGTTCGTCTGCACCTGGATTGCCGTCTTTCAGGGTTACGATTGCGTGCCGACCTCTGCCGGCATCAGTTCGGCCACCACCAAAACCGTTGTGTATTCATCGTTGGCCGTTCTTGGCCTGGATTTTGTGCTTACTGCCGTCATGTTCGGGGATTTCTGACCCTGAGTTGCGGTTTAGATACAGCAGGATTGACCAGAACTTAATCGGGAGCCGGATATGGCACAGAGAACCACGGAAATCATCACCGGCCTGTTTATGATTGCAGGGCTTGCAGCGGTGCTGGTCCTGGCGTTGCAGGTGAGCGGATTGTCGCCCAAAAGCGCAGGTGACACGTACACCCTGTACGCCAACTTTAATGACGTTGGCGGCATTGCACCCCGGGGCAAAGTCGCCATGGCGGGCGTCAAGGTGGGCTCGGTTCGCAGTGTGACCCTGGACAAGGAGACCTTCCAGGCCAGGGTGGAACTGGCGATTGACGCTGACGTGGACAATATCCCGGCGGACAGCTCCGCGGTAATACGTACATCCGGCATACTCGGGGATCAGTACATTGATATTTCCATCGGTGGAGACATGGAATCCCTCAGCCCCGGAGACAGTTTTTATTCAACCCAGTCGGCCATGAATCTTGAGCGCCTGATTACCAATTTTGCATCGGGTAAATAGCGCGAGAGAAAAGGATCTGAAACGTTACAGGAGAAAGACATGGTATTGATCAGACGCGGCATGCTTTTTTTGGTATTCCTGATGGCAGCCCTGGTGCTTCCGGCCCAGGCAGGCCAGGAAGAGGACCTTGTAAAGTATGTGGACGAAAACACCCAGCGCCTGGTGGAGAAACTGAACGAGGAAAAGGGCCTGTATGACAGAGATCCTGAGGCTTTTTACATCAGTATGGACCAGGAACTGCGGGAATTTGTGGATTTTCGCCGGATCGCCGCTCGCGTCATGGGGAGGTACGCGCGCCAGACTTCCCCGGAACAGCGGGATGAATTCGTTGAAAAATTCAAACGCAGCCTGTTCGACAGCTATGCCCAGGCCCTGGTCAGCGCAAACGACTTCGCCATTGAAGTAAAAGGCGCAGAGATCAATCCCAATAGTGCGGACCGGGCCTCTGTGCAGATGGAAGTTTTGACGGCAAGTGGCAACCGATACCCGGTTACCTACTCCATGTATAAAAATGGCGAAGGTCGCTGGATGATGGAAAACATCATCGTAGAAGGCATCAATATCGGCTTGGCCTTCCGTGACCGATTTGCCCAGGAAATGGAACAGAATCGTGGTGAAGTGCAGGCCGTGATCGATAGTTGGGATGGCGCTGTGGAAAGTCTCAACCTGGATGAAGAAGTGGATAACTCATGACTTCGGCTGCCCGGATTGAGCTCAGTGGCAATATCCTGAAAGTGAGCGGGTCTGTGGACCCGCTCACTGTGGTGTCCACCAGAAAGCAGGGCGAGGCACTGATCCAGTCAGCCTCCGGAAACCTGACGGTCGATCTGAGCGCGATGGAAACCGCCCACAGTGTTGTTCTGTCGTTGCTGTTATGCTGGCAGCGGTATGCTGACGAACTCGGCCGTACGCTGTTATTCACTGGCGTCAGCGCCCGCCTCTATTCGCTGGCCGCTCTCAGTAACCTTGAAGAACAGTTGCCTGGTTTCCAGCCTGACAGCTCTGCCTGAAAAAACTCGCTACTCGTTTTAATTCCCACTTTCTCTACTTTCTCCCTCCACTCTCTCCATTCTGTCATTCGCTGCTGGCTGACCCGGGCCGCGTAATTGGTTACAATCTCGCCCCTGATCTATTAACACCCGAGGAATGACTATGGAAGCCGCCGAAGTTACCGAACTGGTAAAGCAGGCCCTGCCGGATTGCGACGTGCAGGTTCAGGTCGATGGCAACCATTATATGGTTGTCGTGGTAGGAGAGATTTTTGAAGGCCTGCCCACCATCAAGCGGCAGCAAATGATCAATAAGGTGCTATTCCAGCACATTATGGACGGCACCATACACGCCTTGCACCCGAAAGCATTTACCCCGGCTGAGTGGGCCGCGCGCCAGGGCTGATCGCTGCCCGCCAATAACAGGAAGACTATTGTGGACAAACTTCTGATCAGAGGCCGTAAGCCCCTGAATGGTGAAATCCGGATCTCCGGTGCGAAGAACGCCGCACTGCCCATACTGGCTGCCACACTGCTGGCGGATGAGCCCGTCACAGTGGGCAATTTGCCGCACCTGAACGACATCACCACCATGATCGAGCTGCTGGGCCGCATGGGCGTGGAACTGCTGATTGATGAAAAAATGAGCGTGGAAGTTCACGCCAACACCATCAAGCATTTCCACGCGCCATACGAGCTGGTAAAGACCATGCGGGCATCCATCCTTGTGCTGGGTCCGCTGGTGGCTCACTTTGGTGAAGCGGAAGTGTCCCTGCCGGGTGGATGTGCCATTGGCAGCCGGCCGGTGAACCTGCACATCCACGGCCTGGAAATGATGGGCGCGGAAGTAAAGGTGGAGAATGGCTACATCAAGGCCAAGACCAACGGTCGCCTGAAGGGCGCCCACATCTTCCTGGACACCGTAACCGTCACTGGTACCGAAAACCTGATGATGGCCGCTGCCCTGGCAGACGGTAAAACCATCCTGGAGAATGCTGCCCGCGAACCGGAAGTGGTGGATCTGGCGGAATGCCTGATTGCCATGGGTGCGGACATCAAGGGCCACGGCACCGCGACCATAGAAATCAATGGTGTGAAGCGCCTGCACGGTTGTCACTACGATGTGCTGCCCGATCGCGTCGAAACCGGTACCTATCTGGTAGCCGCTGCCGCCACCGGCGGTCGGGTGAAACTGAAAGACACCCGTGAAGACCTGCTGGAGGCGGTACTGCTCAAGCTGGAAGAGGCCGGGGCGCACATTTCCACCGGTAAGGACTGGATCGAGCTGGATATGAAAGGTAACCGCCCGAAAGCGGTGAGCCTGCGTACGGCACCTTACCCGGCGTTCCCCACGGACATGCAGGCCCAGTTCGCAGCGATGAATGCCGTTGCTGAAGGCACCGGTACCATCGTGGAAACGGTGTTTGAAAACCGTTTCATGCATCTTGATGAACTGAGCCGGATGGGCGCGGATATTACCCTTGAGGGCAATGCGGCCATTATCAAAGGCGTTGAGTATCTGACCGGAGCGCCGGTTATGGCGACCGACCTGCGGGCGTCAGCCAGCCTGGTTATTGCCGGTCTGATGGCGGATGGCGACACCATTGTGGATCGCATCTATCACATTGACCGCGGCTACGAGTGTATTGAAGAGAAACTGCAGCTGCTGGGCGCCAGTATTCGCCGCCTGCCAGCATGATCGAAACGGATCAGAAACCGGAAGGACACATGACCGACTCCATCACCATCGCATTGTCGAAGGGGCGAATCCTCGATGAAACCCTGCCATTGCTTGCGGAAGCAGGCATTGAGCTGGTTGACGACATCAAGAAATCCCGCAAACTGGTGTTTCCCACCACGGATCCCAGCGTGCGGGTGCTGATTATCCGCGCTACCGATGTTCCGACCTATGTTCAGTACGGCGGGGCGGATCTCGGCGTAACCGGCAAGGATGTCCTGATGGAGCATGGCGGCGACGGGCTCTATGAACCGCTGGACCTGAACATTTCCCGCTGCCGCCTGATGACCGCCGGCCCGAAGGATAAGCCGGCGCCAGCGGGTCGCATTCGCGTGGCCACCAAGTTCGTTAACCTGGCGCGTCGGTATTATTCCGCCCAAGGCCGGCAGGCGGATATCATCAAACTGTATGGCGCGATGGAACTGGCTCCGATCCTAAACCTGGCCGATGAGATTGTCGATATCGTGGATACCGGCAACACGCTGAAGGCCAATGGCCTGGAGCCAAGGGATCTGATTGAACACATTAGTAGCCGGCTCGTGGTCAATCGCGCCTCCATGAAGATGAAACACGAGCGCATTAACCCCATAATCGAAAAAATGTCCGCTGCTGTGGACAAGCGCCGGCAGGACTAATAAGGCGAATTTGGGAGTACGAAGCGGTCAGGTAGGGCTTTCCAAAACACGCTCAAGCACATCCATGTGGCGCTTGGGCTCCGCCATCCATGGCTCCGCACAGTTTTGGAAAGCCCTACCTGACC
>JAKLLS010000243.1 GCA_022014155.1 Marinobacter sp.
CCACGATCTGCTGATACAGGCTGACCGACTGGGTAGGACGAAGAATGGCGATAAAATCCACATGGGGCGCATCAAAGCCCGTGGTGAGCACGGACACGTTCACCAGATACTTCAACTGCCGCTGTTTGAAGCGCTGAATCAGCAGATCCCGATCCTTCAGATCGGTCGCGCCGGTCACCAGGGCGGTCTGGTGTTCCGGCAGATAGCCGGTGATCTCCCGCGCATGCTCCACCGTTGCCGCAAAAATCATCACCCCTTTACGCTCAGCTGCCAGCTCCATCACCTGCTCAATAATGGCGCGAGTCACACGCTTATGTTTGCTCAGCAGTTGGTTAACGTCTTTCTCCGCGTATTCGCCAAAGCGGTCCTGAGACAATGCGGAGAAATCGTACTGCGCCACCGCCGCATTCACCAACTCAGGCCGGGTGAGATACCTCCGATTGATCATAAAGCTCAGCGGCAGTTCGAATATACAGTGCTGAAAGGGCTTATCCTCTTCACTTCGAACAAAGCCCCGGTAGTGATAGCGATAGATCCAGCCCATGGCCAAACGATAGGGCGTGGCGGTGAGCCCGAGCACTTTCAGGGAATCATTCTGTTGCCGCAGCAGCTCAATGATCCTTTGATACTGACTGGTTTCCTCACCGCTGACCCGATGGCACTCATCGATGATGACCAACGAGTATTCACCCCGGAACTGATCCAGACTCGCCGACACCGACTGCACACTGGCAAAGGTCACCTGATGCCGGTTTTCCTTGCGCTTCAGCCCGGCGGAGAAAATGCCGCCCGTTAATCCATAGCTCTGGTATTTGGCGTGGTTCTGCTCCACCAGCTCTTTTACGTGGGTCAGCACCAGAATCTTGCGCCGGGCAAGCCGGGCCAACTCGGCAATGACCAGGCTTTTGCCGGCACCGGTTGGCAGCACGATGACGGCAGACTCGTCCGATCTTCGGAAATGGTCTAGCGTGGCGTCGACGGCTTCCTGCTGGTAAGGCCGGAGTTTGAAAGGAGCATTCATTTTGCAGGGCTTAATCGTTTTAAGGT
This sequence comes from Marinobacter sp., assembly GCA_022014155.1. Classification (GTDB taxonomy): domain Bacteria; phylum Pseudomonadota; class Gammaproteobacteria; order Pseudomonadales; family Oleiphilaceae; genus Marinobacter. The sequence continues at coordinate 1,048 of JAKLLS010000243.1, forward strand.
GAAAAGGCGGCCATAGGGGGAAGCCGGAAACCTCGCGCCCTTGAGTATTGCGACAGAGGCCCTCAATAAGTCAATCTAATAGTCAGATCCAGATTTTCCCCACCGTACGAAAAGCTGGCGGCCTCGAATGAAGGCGCACTCATCCCAGCCTCTGCGCCGCTTGAAAAACCATAACCTTCCGTGGGGACCCCTAGAAAGTTAGTGTTGAGCTTGCCATCCATATTCTCATCATGGATGACCGCCAACGCATACGTTCCCGGAGGAATATCAAGGAAGCTACAGCGTGCCTCCGTATCTCGAATTTTCATCATCATTATATGGGTCGCGGAGTGCAGAAACTCAGTAGGGAAGCCCGCTGGCGATTCGAAAAGTGCGCAAGCTACAGTTCCTGTGCTGTTTTCAATGTTCGCAATTTCCACATAAATTCCTGGGCATGATGGTTGGGCGAAGACAATGGCGGGAAGACTCGTAAACGCCAACACAGATCCCAATGCTACACACCTAACCCCCATGGCGTACCGAATCACTGCAAGCATCGCAGTGAAGGTCAATGCGGATTTCCGATTATGTGACTTACTCATCAGCATGCTCATAGCTCTGGTCTCCCTGGCTTGGGCCTCCACTTTCGCTAGGGGAAGGAGACCATCTTTTGCTGGCTTTCGTCCCAAAGTTTGAGCCGGAAGCTGTGCAGGCTCTGCCGCAAGGTCAAAGGCTCTTTGGCGCGTACAGCGGGAACCTCGTTGTAACACTCGGGCAAACGATAATTGGGAATTCGGGCATTGAGATGGTGGATATGGTGATACCCGATGTTCGCCGAAAACCAGCGCAAAATAGTCGGCAATTGATAGTAGGAGCTGCCTTCCATGGCGGCCCGCAACGCATCCCATTCCCCTTTTCGGGCCCAGTAACCGCCTTCGAACTGATGCTGAACGTAGAACAGCCAGATGCCGCCCATACCCGCCAACCACAACACAGGCAACTGAATCAATAAATAAGTCTGCCAACCGATCGTTTGTGCGGCGATCAGGAATACACCAACGATAGCAAGATTCGTGAACACTACGCTCTTACGCTCCTTGCGCTGAACTTTCCGACTGGGTGGCCGGTTGCTGAGCAAGAAATTGAAAATGGCACCAAAGCCCAGGAGCACCACCGGATTACGGTAGAGCCGGTAAAGCCAGCGCTTAAGTCTCGGTAACTCGTTGTATTCGCGTAGGGTGAGCGTCCAGATATCACCGAAGCCTCGGGTATCGAGATTGGCGTAGCTGACGTGGTGACGAAGATGGCTGAGGCGCCAGTCGTCGAATGGCGTAAAGACGAGGACCCCCAACAGGCGCCCTACCCAGGTGTTGGCACGCGTTGATGGCAGGAACGAACCATGGACACAATCGTGGAACAATATGAAAAGGCGGACCAAAAACGCGGCCGCCACCACCGAGAGTGCCAGTGTCCACAAGTAGGAAAAATCATGCCGGACAGAGAGGATCATCAAGTACCACAAGCCGGCATAAGGAACCAGTGTATTGATAAGCTGCCAAATCGCTTTGCCACGGCTGGGGGTACGGTACGGGTGCAGCGCCGGACGCGCGTCCGGCCATGAGGAATTGGCTTGCATATCGCCTCCATTCGATTTTTTACGGTAATCAGGCCATTGAGACCCTTTGCACTCAGCGCAAGCAAACGCCGATCAAAATGCGTTTAATCCTTAGATTTCAGCCTTGATCACTTATCAACCATGTTATGACCTCTGACCCCGTCAGACAATCACGTGCCGGTACAGGCTCTTCGTGGCAGGCCGCTACAATTCGATGGAATGGCCTGCCGAAATCAGGTAACGGCCAATTTCCGAACAGAGATTTACCGTTCGACCTTCTAGGCAGACTCATCCGATGTCCGGAAGACACGGGACACAGTTATTTTCCCAATATCCGAAACTTTGCTATGCAGGGCCTCTTAATTAGCGTAC
>JAKLLS010000014.1 GCA_022014155.1 Marinobacter sp.
TCGAAGCCGTGTACTCACTGGAGCAGCTGACGTATCCTGCCGGTGATGGTGAGGTCTGCCTGCAGAAACCCGCTACCGAGGGCCCGGTCCGGCTGGACTGCGCCTCCGGCTTCGGAGCGGCCAGCCCAGTGACCGCCAGTTTCGGCTTTTTTGCTGCCTCGCGGCTGCTAAACCGGATCGCACGACGCGCCAACCCATAACTCAATGGATCTGAAGTCATTATGCCCGTAAGCACTGTTCTGCTTCTCGCAAGTATCGGCGTTCTTTCTCTGTTCTGTCAGTGGCTCGCCTGGCGCGTCCGCATGCCCGCCATTCTCTTTCTGTTGGCGGGCGGCATTGCCGCGGGTCCATGGCTGGGCTTCCTGGCACCGGAAGTGGTGTTTGGCGACCTGCTGTTCCCACTCATTTCCCTGTCCGTCGCCATCATTCTCTTCGAGGGTAGCCTGACCCTGCGTTATGAGGAAATCCGCGGCCACGGCAAGATGGTGCGCAACCTGATTCCGGTCGGCTCCGTTGTCACCTGCATCATCGGCACACTGTCGGCACGCTGGCTACTTGACGTGTCCTGGGAGGTCGCATTGCTCTTCGGCGCAATCTCCATTGTCACCGGGCCCACGGTGATCGCTCCCCTCCTGAGATCCGTTCGACCGGACGCCAAACTGGCCAATATCCTGCGCTGGGAAGGCATCATCATCGACCCGGTGGGAGCCCTGCTGGCGGTGCTGGTGTTTGAGGGTATTGTGTCCTGGGGTCAGGGCAATGTATTCGGACACTCGCTGTACATTTTCGGCAAAACCCTGGCGGTTGGCTTCCTCATCGGCGCGGTTGCAGGCTATCTGAATGGCCTGGCGCTGAGAAAACACCTCATCCCCCAGTACCTGCATAACGCCGGCACACTGACTTTCATGCTGGGCGTGTACGCCCTTTCCAATGAGATGGCCCATGAGTCAGGGCTGCTGACGGTCACTGTCATGGGCATCTGGATGGCGAACATGAAGCAGGTACCCATCGACAGCATCCTGGAGTTCAAGGAATCCCTCAGCGTGCTGCTGATCTCGGCCCTGTTTATCATTCTGGCGGCGCGGGTGGAGTTTTCCGCCATTGCCGATCTGGGCTGGGGACTGGTCGCGGTGCTGGCCGTGCTGATGCTGGTAGCCCGCCCGGTGAGCATCTTCCTGTCAGCGATTGGCACCAGCCTGAACTGGCGGGACAAACTGTTCCTGAGCTGGATAGCCCCGCGAGGCATCGTTGCGGCCGCGGTTTCCGCGCTGTTTGCTTTCCAGTTGCAGAAACTGGGTTATGAGAGTGCCGGCACACTGGTACCGCTGGTCTTCATGCTGATCATCGCCACCGTGACGCTCCAGAGCCTGACCGCCCGGCCGTTAGCGAAGCTGCTGAAGGTCGCAGAACCAGCCGAGTTCGGCTTCCTGATTCTTGGGGCCAACCCGGTTGCCCGGATGATCGCCGTTGCCCTGAAGAAGTATGAAGTACCGGTGACCCTGGCCGACACCAACTGGGAAAATATCCGGCAGGCACGTATGGATAATCTCCCGGTGTATTTCGGCAACCCGGTGTCCGAGCATGCCTCTACCCACCTGGATCTCACCGGCATTGGCAACCTGCTGGTCATTTCCCCCTATAAGCACATGAACTCGCTGGCCACCTACCACTTCCTGGACTGGTTCGGAAAGGACTCCGTATTCACCCTGGCGGAAGGCGATCCCGAGCAGAAAGCTCGACACCAGACTGCCGAGAAGATCCAGATGACCCGCGGCCTGTTTGATGGCGTCAGTTACGCCAAGCTCGCTAGCCTGGCCAGTCAGGGCTACACCGTTAAAACCACCCAGCTCAGTGACGAATTCAGCTACGAGGACTTCCTTGAGAAGTATCACCGCCAGGCGCTCGTGCTGTTTGTCTTTGACGGCAAGGGGCGCGTGTCGCCGGTGCTGGATATGGATCTCATCAAGCCAGAGAATGACTGGATCCTGCTCAGTCTGGTACCAGCACAGGCTCCGAAAGAGCGCAAGGAAAGGGAAGAACAGGCAGAAAAAGCCGAGGGGGAGCTTCCGGACGGAGTCACCGCCCGGAAGTAAGGGAACCTCAGGATATTAACGGCAATCGAGTACCAACTTGCCGCGCACGTGGCCGCCCTCGAGCAACTCGTGGGCGTCGGCCACCCGGGCCAGCGGAAAAGCCTGCTCGATATGAACCTTGACGTCACCGTCCTCAATCAGCTCCGCGATCTCATCCAGGTGGAATACATCCGGGCGCACGGTCATACCATGGGCCCGCAGCCCCAACTCTTCAGCGGCACTGATGATCTCGTCTGCGGTGACCGTGGGAATGGTCACCAGCACACCATGCTCACCGAGCGTGTGCAGGGAACGCTTGCCAGCCTCACCGCCAACCAGGTCCAGCACCACGTCCAGGCCATAGCACTCCTCGGCCACATCCGTGGTGCGATAATCAATCACTTCGTGGACACCCAGTTCCGCCAGGAAATCACGGTTTCCGGCCGATGCGGTCGCGACCACGTGGGCACCCCGTTCCAGGGCGAACTGGACGGCAAAGTGCCCGACACCACCGGCGCCGGCATGAATCAGGATCTTCTGCCCCGACTCCAGCTTCGCCACTTCGAACAGGGCCTGCCATGCCGTCAGCGCCGCCAACGGCAACGCACCTGCGGCCAACAGGTCGAGCTCTTCCGGGACAATGGCCAGCTCGTCTGCCGCCGCAAGCGCATATTGCGCATAACCACCCCCCGTTGCCGGGAAACCGATCATCCCCATAACCCGGTCCCCCGGCGCCAGGGTTGTCACGTCATCCGCCACGGCAACCACTTCACCGGCCACATCATACCCTGGCGTCCAGGGCAGGGAGCTCTCGATCTGGCGAGCAGCGAACCCCAGGCCCTTGCGGGTCTTCCAGTCAATGGGGTTAAGACCGGCACCATGAACACGGATCAGCACCTGCCCACTATCGGGGCCGGGAATCTCTGAGGTGACTACCCGCAGCACATCACGGTCACCAAAGCGATCGTAGATCACATGGCACATGGAGGATTCAGCATTCTGATCAACGACGTTTTCCATGAGGCTCTCCGCACAACGGTGGTAACGGCAAACAGGCTTTCTTCAGACTAGCAGAAGTTGGCGCGCAAGGTGATTCAATCCAGCGTCAGGCCCTTGCCGCCAGCCACCACGGCACTGCCCAGTATCTCGGCAAACTCTTTCGGGGCCCGGGAAGGGCGCTGGGATTTCATATCTACGCAGGCATGGGTGGACATCGCCCGCACCAGAGTCTTGCCGTCGGCAACACGCACCAACTGGAACTGGCGAGAGGATCGGAACCGGCCATCGTACTCGGTCAGCCAGGTTCCCAGAATCAGCCGATCCCCGGCATTGGCCGAAGCAAGATAATCAATCTCGGTGCGAGTAATGGCCATGGCTTTTCCGGTGGCCTCGTGCAGCTCCCAGGTCATGCCCAGACTTTCGATGTGTGCCCAACTGACGTCTTCCAGCCAGCGGACATAAACCACGTTATTGGCGTGACCAAGGCGATCGGTGTCTTCATCCTTTACCAGTATATCCATGGTAAAGGGAGACGGCAGGTCCCACTCAATCATCTGGTCATTGTCGGTCATTGATCCCGCCCTCCCAAACCCGGAATAGCCCGCAACGGTAGCCGGCCAATGCGGTCGTTGTGAAGTGAACCAAAGTATAGGTACCCGTCGTGAGGGTTAACCGAGGTAATTTCCTGCAGGTGCGTTCCCCGGGTATCGTGGAGACTGGTAATCAGCTCACCGTTGGCGTCGAACGCCAGCGCCAGCCCATACTCCTGAGGCTTGGGGTGGAAGCTTTCCGGCAACTTGGCTACCAGGTCTTTCAGCCAGGGCTGACGGTGCATGGAATCCACCTGAGGGTTACGAAGCGTCGGAAAAGCCACCCAGTAACGCCCGGCCTGATCCACGGCGAGGTTGTCCGGAAAGCCCGGCAGATTATCAGCGAAAACCTCTGCCTGCCCCGCCTTGGGGCCATGGATCCAGTACTTCAGGATACGGTATTTCCAGGTTTCATTGACCAGCACATAGTCCCCTTCCGGAGACACCGCCACGCCGTTGGCGAAGTGCAGGTTTCTCAGCAGGGTTTCTGTTTTTTCGGTACGGGGATCATAACGGAGCAGACGGCCGTGGGGACGCATCTCCAGCAAATCCAGCACATAATCCGGTTGCTCAAAACGGGAGCTGGCGTCGGTGAAATAGATGCGGCCATCCGGGGCGATATCCACATCATCGGTAAACCGGAACGGCGTTCCCTCCGATTCCCGGGACAGCAGGGTGACGGACTTGTCCGGGGCGATCGACAACAAGCCTTTCCAGGCATCGGCCACAATCAGGCGCCCCTTGTCATCGAAAACCAACCCGAGGGGGCGACCACCGGTTTCCAGCCATTCCTCAACCCGACCATCCGGCCAGACCCGGACAATTTTGCCGTCCTGGGTACCGGTGTACAGCACACCGTTGGCATCCACAGTGGTATCTTCCGGTCCGTACACCTGGCCGCGAGCGAGCAAGTCGGACAGTCGCAACAGCTCATTGGGAGCGAGTTTTCCGGTCATTGCCGGTGGTGCGGGTGCTTTCCAGGCTTTGCTGTCAACGGGAGACGGAGACAGCAGGAAGCCCCCCAACAGCACAAATACGATCAGCAAAAGACCCAACAGCCACTTCATACAGACATTCGTCCCTTTCAGAAACAATGACGTAACCTTAGCAGAGACGCGGGCACGGCTACACCGTTGCCCGGGCCGGGCTCACTGTTTCAGGAAGGCCCGACACAAGGCCTCAAATGCGTCAGGTTTTTCCGCATGCAACCAGTGGCCCGTGCCTTCGATGATTTGAAGTTCCGCGGATGGAAACAAACGACGAATCTCGTCCCAATGCTTGTCCTGGATATAGGCAGAGTCTGCCCCCTTGATGAACAGCACCGGACCATTGTATGCGCCATCGCCTTTCGGAGCCTGCGCCAGATTCGGATAACAGGCCTCAATGACCGGCAGGTTCAGGCGCCAACGATACAGGCCTGCTCCAGGCTTCTGCTCCCCTTCGGGTACCCGCACCAGATTTTTCAGCAGGAACTGACGAACCTGGGGCGTCTCGACATACTCCGCCAGCAGTCCGTCTGCATCCTGACGGGTTTTGACGGCAGACAGATCAAGGGAGGTCAGCCCGTCCAGAATGTTATCGTGACGAGGCTTGTAGGTGACAGGCGCAATGTCCGCCACAATCACCCTGTCCACCCGCTCCGGTGCCGCCAGCGCCACCTGCATGGCGGTCTTGCCCCCCATGGAGTGGCCAAGAATAGCGGCCTTGTCCAGCCCCTGGGCGTCCATATAGGCAATCACATCCGCCGCCATTGCAGGGTAATCCATGGTTTCGGTATGAGGGGAATTGCCATGGTTGCGCTGATCCAGGGCATGGACCTGCCACTCATCCTGCAGGCGCCGGGTAATACCGCCGAGGTTGTCCATGGATCCGAACAACCCATGCAGAATAATCAGGGGGGCGCCTTCGCCAGTAATACGATGGTTCAGCTCAACACTCATGAACGTTGTTCTCCGGATCGGTTCATTCTCTGAAGTCAGCGGGATACATTACCATTGCCGGGAAAAGGAGCAAGGCCGAAGACGGTCTTGATTTTTGCAGGCATAAAAAAACCGGGGAGATCCCCGGTTCAAAGGTCAATAGCGTACGACTTGCCCGATCAGCAATAGAAGATGCTGTTCAGGTACTCCGCGAGCGCCTCGCAGTTCTGGCGTTCACGTTCGTTATGGGGCACGAAGATCTCGCGTTCCATAATCATCTCCTCCTCTATAATGCCTTTCCATTGCTCCAACCTGATGACTTAATGCTATCGTTGTTGGTGTGACAAACCGTTGACAGGCTGTCCCATCCGCTTGACATTTTGTATCAGCGAACATGAAAAGCTGTTAACAACAGGAATAGACCATAGTGAACGCAGTTCCGGCTGAAACAACGACAACACCTCTGGTAGCCGCCTCCAGCACTCTCGCCCTGGTGCACTATCTGGATTGCCGGGGCGTATTGGACCGTGTGCGGGTCGAAGCGATCACTGGTATGACCCTGGAAGCGCTTCGGGACCCGGACCTGAGGGTACCGGCCGACAATCACTATCGGCTCTGGGAGTATGCCGAACAGGTGACGGGGGACCCTGGCGTCGGTCTCCACGCCGGACAGGTGGTCGATCCGGAACGCATGGGACTGGTGGGACACGTCTTTTTTAACTGTGACACCCTGGGAGAAGCGGTTACTCAATATGTGCGATTGCACCGACTGATCAACGAATCCGTGACCCTCAGTTTTGAGCAGACCGGTGAACAGGCGATTCTCACCTGGCAGCCCGACAGCCCCGGCCATTACTGTCGGCAGGATATGGACCGTACCCTGGCGGCTGCCATCTGCCGCACCCGACACTTCATTCATCCCGGTATTAGGGCGGAGTGGGCAGAAATCGCTCATCCATGGCCGCGTTACGCCAGCGAATACGAGCAACTACTGGGCGGTCCCGTCACTTTTGGCTGCGCTGCCACGCGCCTGGCGTTCAGCAGCAGCCATTTGAGTCATCCGATCCCCCACCGAAACCCCTATGTGTATTCAGCGGTGTTGCGGCAGGTTAATTCCCTGCTGGCTCGCCTGCAGACCCGACGCACGTTCAGTCGCACGGTACGACGCCTGATCTCACGCCAGATGTCGACGGAAAAGATCGACGCCGACACCCTGGCACGGCAATGCCACATGAGCCGGCAAACCCTCTACCGGCGGCTCAAGAAAGAAGGCCTGAGCTTTCATGACCTGGTAGAGCAAGTACGTAAGGACAAGGCCCTGAGATACGTGGCGGCTGATCAGTATGCCCTGGGAGAAATTGCCTTCCTGCTGGGCTTTTCCGAACTCAGCGCATTCAGCCGTGCCTTCAAACGCTGGACCGGCATGGCCCCGGCCCAATACCGTGCCCGCCACCTTGCCAGAGAGGCCGGCCAGACACAGGAATAACGATGCCCGAAACGTCCCTGATCGCCATTGCTGTCGGCCTACTGTATCTGGTCGCGCTGTCCTGCGTTTACCGGATACTGCTGACGTACCGGACGACCCAGGGCGCGATTGCCTGGATCATTTCACTCATCGGCCTGCCCTACGTAGCCGTGCCACTGTTCCTGTTGATCGGTCGCAGCCGTTTTGGCGGTTATGTCCGGGCCCGACGAATGGGTGACGCCGCGCTGACCGATTTGATGAACCACTTCGAACAGCAAACCACCTCCCTGTCACACCCGACCAGCGAACATTTCGGCGATGAACTGCAAGTACTGTGCAATCTGGGCCGGCAACCATTTACCAGCAACAACCGCTGCACCCTGCTGAAAGACGGTGAGGCCACCTTCGAAGCGCTCTTCGATGCCATGGAAAATGCTCGCCATTACATCCTGCTGGAGTTTTACATCATCCGTTCCGACAAGGTGGGCCAACGTATCAAGTCCATCCTCAAACGCAAGCTGGCAGAAGGTGTACAGGTATGGCTCTTGTACGACGATATCGGCAGCGTCTGGCTGCCCCGAACCTACCTGAAAGAGCTGGACAGAGCCGGAGCCCGGGTCGCGTCCTTTGGCAAAGGCAACATCCGCCGTCGGCGTTTCCAGATCAATTTCCGTAATCACCGCAAGTTACTGGTCTGTGACGGCAATACCGGCTTCGTTGGCGGCATTAACCTTGGCGATGAATACCTCGGCACTGCTATGGATCAGGAGCCCTGGCGGGATACCCACTGCTGCATTACCGGGCCAGCGGTCATCGGCCTGCAACTGGCATGGCTGGAAGACTGGAATTGGGCAAGCAGCGAATTTCCCGAACTTAACTGGCACCCCAGCCTGCCGTCTTCCGGAGATCACCAGGTACTGGTCCTGCCTACCGGCCCCGCGGACACCTACGAAACCTGTGCACTGTTTTTTCTTAATTGTATCAATAATGCCCGGACCCGCATCTGGATCGCATCACCGTATTTCGTGCCAGACTTCCAGATCATGAACGCCCTGCAATTGGCGGCGCTGCGCGGCGTGGATGTACGCATCATCATTCCGGAGAAATCCGACAACCAGTTGATCAGGATTGCGGCCTACTCCTACCTTGTCCAGGCCTGCCAGGCGGGAGTCGGCATCTATCGCTACCAGCCGGGTTTCATGCACCAGAAGGTCATCCTGGTGGATAACCGCTACGCCGCCGTGGGCACCGCCAATCTGGACAATCGGTCCATGCGCCTGAACTTTGAAATTACCGCGATTACCACGTCCCAAACCTTTGTCGCCGAGGTGACCTCCATGCTGGAAGAGGACCTTGCGCACTCGCGGTTGATGAAAAAAAGCGAGTATCAGGACAGGTCCGTTGCTTTTCGCCTGGGCTGTCGCGCCGTGCGATTACTTGCGCCGCTGCTCTGACCGAGACAGTCGCCAGGCATTTTCCCCCGCAGAAAGAATATGAGAGTATTCAGGGAACCGAGCCCGGCATGCAGTAACGAAGCAGGACTATGACAACATTCAAGCCCCGAGAAACCCTCACCGAACAGGTTGCCCGCCACATTGAGAACCTGATTGCCTTTGGCCAACTGCGATCCGGCGAACGCATCTACGAGAGCGCGATGGCCAAACAGATGGATGTCAGCCATGGCTCCATCCGGGAAGGTTTGTTGCTGCTGGAAAAGCGCCACCTGGTCCGCAACGTTCCCCGCAAGGGCGCGTTTGTTACGGAGCTGGACGATTACTTCGTTCGCAGCCTGTACGAAATCCTGGAGCTGTACCTGACCCATACCGGTCGTAAACTGGCACGCCAGTGGCAACCTGCGGACATGGACAAACTGGAAGCCCTGTACGAACAGATGAAGACAGGCTTCGAGCGCAATGATCTGATGCGATTCCTGGAATTAGGCATTGAATACACCCAGGCCTCTCTCGCCTACGCAGACAACTACTTTATTGTCTCCGCCATTGACGACCTCTGGCCCTCCGCCAAACGCTGCGCCTTCGTGGCCTTCCAGAACGGTGGCAATCGGGTATTGGAGGACAACCTGGTCCACATGGAAGAGTCCATCCAGGCCATCAAGGATCGGGACGAAGATCGGCTGGCAACCATCCTCAAGCGTTATGCCGAACAGCAGTGCCGTCAGGTCCTGGAGGCTCTGACCAGCAACCAGGCGCGCCGCGGCGCCTGACTGGGACAAAGACTCAATAGAACAACTGGGTGAATGAAAAGCCGATGTTCAGGTAAGCGGTCCAGTCATCTTCGTTGTTGTAGGCAGTCGCAAACTGCACCGGCCCCAGAAAGGTATCAACACCGGCAAACACACTCCAGGACCTGACCGTATTGTTCCAGCTGGCGTCATCGAACGACTCCCAGGCATTGCCCGTTTCGAAACCCATGCCAGCAAACCAGGGCACCAGGGGCCCACCAAACTCCTGACTGGCAAACAGCGACGCCATCGCCGCGTTTTCACCGGTAATCTCACCTGGGGCGTAGGCGGACAGCCGTCGGAAACCGCCAAGGCGAACCGTATTCTCGATGCCCGGCTCCCCCCGGGTAACGGTGTGGGCATACAGCAGTCCAGTCATGGTGAAACCCTGCCAGCTTCCGGTACCCAGCCCCATACCGGTCACCGAATCAAAGTGCCGGTCCGAACCCAGGTCTTCCCGTTCCAGCCGACCACGGATACCGGCGAACCCGCCGGACTGGGGATAGAAGATATCGTTCAGGGAATCATGCACCAACTGAAGGCCGAAGCCACCCCGATGGATGGACCCGGAAGGTGCCACCGATGCGCCAATCTGCTCATCCACAGTGGCATAGCCCCGAGAATAACCAAGCCGGACGTCGCCGTTGCCCCCCAGCTCCATGCCCAGTGCCAGATCAAACTGACGAAAGGTGACGTCCACTTCTGCGATACGATCACCGCCATCACCAAACACACTGAAACTGTTCCGGGAATATTGCGCACCGGTGATCACGTACCGTTCGTAACCATAATCCAGGGGCTGGAACCATTCCGTGCGCACATAGGGCTCAGTTCCCAGCTGCAAACCGGTCCGCCATTCACCACCAAGAGCATTCAATTCTGTCATGCGTATGGCGGACCCGACATTAAAGCGGGTTTCGCCGTCGAAGTTGTCCTCGTAGTTCAGGCCAAAAGCCAGGTAGTTGGGTCCCCAGGATTTCTCCTGTGCTTTAATCGTCAGCACCGTTCCCTCAGAGGATGGAGACAGCGAATAGGACACCGTTTCGTAATAGCCAAGACCATAAATCCGCTTGAGATCGTCCTCAAGGGCATCGACATCCAGAGGCTGACCGGTTTCCTGTCGAATCCTGGAACGCAGGAACTCCCCTGCCAGCCGGGAATTGTGATCCACCTCAATACGGGCGATGTCCCCGGGCTGCAATCCACTTTCGTTCATCGACTCCCGGAAGCGGGTCCAGCGCTCGCGGGGCACACTCAGGTGCCGCAACTCGGACGCATGGGAGCGGGCGCTGGTCGCACCCAGTTCAAACAGGATCGGTGCGTCATAAAAATCGGCGGAGGTCCGGCCTTCCAGGTCGGGGCGAATCAGCACGTCCTGCTCTTCCAGTCGCGCCAGTTGATCGTCGGTATTCATCCGCGTCATCATCGTCGTCAGTTGCCCGACAACCGAGAAAGCTTCCTGCAGATCCTCAGCTTTCAGCAAGGGGTCGGTAATATCCACCGCAATCACAATGTCCGCGCCCAAATCGCGGGCAACTGTAACTGGCAGGTTGTTGGCAATCCCGCCGTCCACCAGCAGCCGGCCATCCAGTTTGACCGGCGCATAAACCCCGGGAATGCTCATGCTCGCACGAATTGCCTCGGACAGGTTGCCACTGCCAAGCACCACCTGCTCACCGGTTTCGAGGTCGGTGGCCACTGCTCGAAAGGGAATTGCCAGCTGATCAAAGTCTTCTACCAAAGCGGCATCGCGGGTCAGCTCGTTAAGAATGAAGCCGAGATTCTGACCCGCGATAATGCCTCCGCCGACGTGAAGCCCATCCAGGCGCACACCAATCCCGGGTACGACAGGAAATCGCCAGTCTTCCTGTTTACGGCGTACAGGCTTGTAGGCGCGGCCCGGATCGTCCCGAAAACTGGACACCCAGTCGAGGTCGATGAAGCGTTGCTCGATTTCCTCCACCGGCATACCGGAAGCATAGAGCGCCCCGACCGCGGACCCGGCACTGGTGCCCACCACCAGATCCACCGGAATCCGCATTTCCTCCAAAACCCTCAGCACACCGACATGGGCCATGCCCTTGGCGCCACCGCCACTGAGCACCAACCCCACCTTGGGTCGATCCCCGGCCGGCTCCGCTGTGACGGTAGACGATAAAAAAGCAACGCAGGCTGCAAGCAGCAGGATAAACATCCTTGGCAAGGGAGGGGTCCTGTTATTTATTCACTGGTTTTTGGGCGTTTCATCGTCGGCCAGCGACAGGTGTGATACATCGGGCACCACCGGTGGTGGCAGGTCACGTTCAACACCCAGATCCGTACCGGCGGGCGCCAGCGTCCACTCGTCCAGATGCTGAAACATAGGGGCTTCTACCTCCTGATGCTCTGTCAGGGTGACACCCACCGGGTCGAGCGAGAGCCCCGATCCCGCCAGGATGGTATCTACCTTGTCCCCGGCGACCGATAGCCGATCACCGGGCTCGACAGCCGGTGCCTCACCGCCGGACTTTTCCGGCTGCTGCTGGGAGGAAGGTTCAGCAGGCGCAGGTTTCGAAGCCGGAGGTGGAGAAGGCGTTTCACGTCGTGCCGGCTCAGCTCCCGACATGGGCTGCACATACGCAACCATGCCGTGTTTCGCCAATACGGCCCGGTATTTCTCCGCCTGCTCCGCTTCCAGCTTGTTACGGATCACCACCGGCTGGCCACTGAACATGCGTTCAACCTGCTCAGCGCTGGCCTTGAACAGTGTCCGTGCATTGTTGCGGGCGGTAGCGACTTCAATACCCGGCGCGCATTCACCCTTGAAAACGAGCTGAAACATCAATCTGCCTCTTGCTGAACCTGTTTATCAACATGATAGTTGATCCACGATCCCCGGGGAAACCTGGGGCCGCCTGAATACTTTTTAACCAAATCGCAAACAATTGAAAAATCCACACATCTCGGTACGCAAACGCCCCCGGACTCTGCGATAATCCCCTGTAACCAAACTTTACAATTGGTAACAATGAATCCGGAGTGGCACCAAGGAGTGGCATCCATGCATCGAGTCTTATCTCTTTTCACTTTCTTCCTGCTATCAATGCTCCCGCCCCATCCCGCCCTGGCGGAAAATCTGGACGTGCTGATGAGCAATGTCTTTATCAACGGGCAGCCTACCTATATCGGTTACGAAAGCGTCGAGCGGGAAGACATTCCGGTCTCTGCCCCTGTCGATCGCAAATACCTGATCGTGGATTTCCGTTTTCCTTCCACCCCCGCCGACGACGAACAGCTGCAGGCCAGCGTTCATAAGGTCTGTATGGCGTTGCTGAAAAACCGGGACCTGATCCGGACATTGTCCGACTCCGGTTACGACATGGTTTCTGTCGCCTTCGACCGCCGCTCACAGTTTGACTGTCTGTAACCCCAAATTTACTCCCGACCCAGCAGCCGGGGGAATGCTTCCAGTGCGCTGTTCACCGCATCGAGATTGAACGCTTCCACATCGGCCAGTAATTTTTCACCGTAACGGGTCACTGAAGGCGAGCGGAAACGTTCGCCCCAGGCCAGTACACGTTTTGCGAAGTAGCGCATCTGCTCCGGGTCACCACTTTCCCGGACAATTTCCCACTCATCGCCAAAATCACGGGCCAACTGTTCCCGCAGCCAGCCACGCTCCTGCATGCTCAGGGTCTGGGCCAGCAAACGTTCGGACTCTTCCGGCTCGCCCTCATCTTCAGCCTGCTCAACCGTTGCCTCAACGTGGGGCAGCGTCACTGTGAATGTGGAGCCCTGTTCCGGCTCACTTTCCACGGTGAGTTCCCCTCCCATCATCCGTGCCAGTTTCCGACTGATTGCCAACCCCAGGCCAGTACCACCATAGCGGCGACTGTTCTGCCCCTCCTGTTGCTCAAACGCATCGAAAATCCGCTCCAGTTGATCCGCGGGAATACCGATCCCCGTATCCCGGACAGTAACCTCCAGCCGGTACAGTTTCCTGCCGTCATCATCTGGCTTCTGCCCGGCAACCGACTTCGCAGTGGCTCGTACCGTTACACCACCTTCATGGGTGAACTTGATGGCATTTCCAACCAGATTGAACAACACCTGACGTAGCCGGGTTTCGTCGAGCATCATCGCCGAGGGCATTTTCGAATCCACACTCACTTCCAGGGTAATGCCCTGCTCCCGCGCCCGCAGGTCGAAAATATGGCGAACGTCATCCAGCAGCCGTCGCACGGAAACGGCGGAGTAATCAAGCCTCATTTTTCCAGCCTCGATCCTGGACAGGTCGAGAATGTCATTAATCAGCATCAGCAGGCTGCGGCTGCCAGCCCGTATGGCATCGAGATAGTTGCGCTGCTGGGGGTCCGTCACGCTGTCGCTCAGCAGATCGCTGTAGCCGATGACGGCATTCATCGGCGTGCGGATTTCATGGGACATATTGGCAAGGAATTCACTCTTGGTAAGGCTGGCGGCCTCCGCTTCCCGCGCCAACCGCTCCGCCTCGAGCTTGGCCGCCCTGAGCTCATCCTCACTGCGGCGCAGTGCATTCTCGGAGCGTATCCGCTCATCCACTTCCCGTGAGAGCTTGCGGTTCCAGTAGAGGAAAATGAGCACCACCACCAAGGCGATACCAACCACCCGGCGTACCACGGTGTAATCGGTTTCCTGCTCGATATCCAGGTGGATCCAGCGATTGTAGATAGCTTCGGTTTCCGCGGCGTCCAGGCTTCCCAGGGCTTTATTGAGAATACGCTGGAGTTCCGGCCTGTCCTTGCTGACCGCCAGGCTTAGTTCATACTGATACGGCGTAATGCTGGTGATTCTCAGGTTCGACAGCCCCAGCCGCGCCACTGTATAGCTCACTGCGGGAATATGGGTCACCATGACATCCAGATCACCGTTGGATAGTGACAATAGTCCTTCTTCCACACTATCCATCGGGTACAGGTCAAGATCCGGATGGTTGATCAGCAGAAAGTCGTGGGCAGCATGACGGTTCACCACCCCCACCCGCTCGGATCGAAGCTCCCGAAGGTCACCGATAAATCGTCCATCATCACGAATGACCAAGGCAACCGGTACCGTGAGGTAGGTGCGGGTAAACAGGAAGTCGTTACTACGCCGGGGGGTTCGGTTAAAAGCAGGCAGTATGTCCACCGCGCCGTCCTGAAGCTGTTTTTCTGCTTCGATAATGTCCGTGGTTTCCTCACGGTGAAAACGGACATTCAACTGGCTCTCCAGCCGGGATACCAGATCCGGTACCAAGCCTGAGGACCGGCCATCCTGGGTAAACTCGAACGGTGGCCAATCGTCACGAAACGCAACTCGCAAATTGGGGTTTCGCTTCAGCCAGTCCTTTTCGTTACTGGAGAGTGTAATGCCGTTGTCGATCGCGACTGGCCGGTCTGCCTGCAGCCATGCCTGCCGGATGGTGCGATGCTCGCTATGGCTGATCGCTTCCACAGCCTGGTTAAGAACCCACAGCAATTGCTCGTTGTCCGAGTCGACCTCCAGTACGACATCAACCGGTTGCTGATCCAGCAACAGGGCAAGTCCGATGCCGTTAATCATCGCCGACTGCAAGTAATCGGAAACCACCGGAAGCGGACCGAGAAACGCATCGGCCCGACCAGAAAGCACCATACTGACTGCTTCGCCGATACTCGCCACGGGAACCGGAGTGAAGCTGTTCACAGGGTCCAGCAACAGGTATTGGTTGCTGTCTTCCGCGATCAGTGCAATCCGGCTGTCCTCCAGATCCGACAGCTTGCGGATACCGGGATCCCCGGCACTGACGAACAAACCGTAAGTCAGGCTCATCAGCGGTTCAGTCGCAGAGCGACCTTCAGGATCGGGCTGCCGCGGACCGCGAGCCACCAATCGGGCGTCCAACTCACCGGCACCAAATTGCGCGGCTATCGCCGTGGTACTGGCGGAAACCGGTACAACCTCCACCCCAAGCTTGTCTGACAGACGTTCCAGGTAATCAATGTAGATACCGGCCAGCACGCCCTCTCCTGTATCAAAGACCAGGGGAATCTGACCACCGGACAGTCCTACCTGGAAGCCGTCCTGTGCCGACAACCATTCCAGGTCCTTCGCCCCGAGAACAGGGGCCGGCGACAGCTGCGGAGGGTCCGCCAGTATTGACGTCGCCGTCAAAACACACACTAAAAACAACAAACCCTGCAAGGCGGCCTTCACTGGATATCCTCAACGGTTCCGCTAAAGTTTAAAGGAGCCTCAGAACAATACCTGCAAATCTCCCGGATTTCATTCAAGTGTAAGCAATGCAAGGAGACGACAGCGATGGACACCAGCAAACACACATTCAGCACACTGTTTCAACAACTTGGACTGGCCTCTGACAGTGACAGCATCGAGGACTTTATCTCCAGGTATTCTCCCCTGCCCTCGGAAGTTGCGCTGCAGGATGCACCGTTCTGGTCGGAGAGTCAGGCCCAGTTTCTGGAGGAAGGGCTGGAAGACGATTCGGACTGGGCCGAAATCATTGACGAGCTTGATGCCCGGATGAGGCACTGAGACTCTCACGGTCAACCGAGAAGCGAACCTGGTTTCTGCCTGCTTCCTTGGCGGCATACAGTGCCTTGTCCGCCCGATCAAAGAGCGTGTCTTCAGCATCACCATCTTCAAGTGTGGCAAGGCCAGCCGAAAAGGTAATCGTTACGGGTTCGCCACGAAAATGAAATGGCAAGGCAGCAACGTGACCTCGCAATTCATCGAGCACACTTTTGGCATCTTCCGCGGAGGTCCCGGGAAACAGAATAACAAACTCTTCACCGCCAAAACGGGAAATAAAATCCGTCGATCTGAGCCGGGTCCGGAACTCCCTCGCCACCATCTGCAGGACCCGGTCGCCGGCCTTGTGGCCGTATGAATCGTTAACCCGTTTGAACAGGTCGATATCCAGCACTGCAATGGTCAGCGGTTGACGATATCGTTGCCAGCGGCTGTATTCAAAGGCCAAGCGCTCCTCCCAGGCCTCACGGTTGGGCAACTGTGTCAACAGATCAGTGAGCGCTTTCGTGCGCTCCTCCCGAATCCGTTTTCTCATTTGCTTCGAATTGGCCTCGACAGTTGCCAGCTTCTCCTGCATCGCTTCCAGTTGCCACGAATAGTTCCTCTCAAGCTCCGCCTCCTTCTCACAGAAACGCTGAACTGCACCGCCTATGGTTTCCAGGTGCATGGACACGGAGCGTTTAAGTTCCATCAGCCCTCCGCCAGCATTGATCTGACGACCAAATGTTTCCAGCTCCTGCCGGATTTCACGGTCTAGCTGTCTGGATGCATCGAGGCGCCCTGCCTGGGCGGAAGACTGGTTCTGCAAATGCTGACGAAGGGACGCCAGTCTCTCGTCCAGCCCCTTGAGAAACGATTCAAACTCTTTTTGGCTGCGGGTAATGGCGGCAATTACCAGATCCGCAACACTGTTCAGCCCCGTCTTCAACACCTCCCAGTTGTTACTTTCCGATAAGGATTTTTGCAGCTGGCGTGCCCGGGCTTCTGCCGCCGGATCAAGCGTCACCCGGGATAACATCTGGCCTAACAGCTGCCCAACCCGACGCGCAATCCGCAGGCGCTGGGCGTGATTGTCTTCCAGGTCATTCTCGTCACCGACTGTAGCGTTCGGGGAAGACCCGGTGTCGGGAAGTGCATCAACAGGTGCCTCGGGTCGGGTTGACCGGCCCTTTCCAAACCTGGCTTTCGGTGAGCGGTCATCCAGAAATGCCACCTGGCGATCAATCTGGTCCTGGAGGACACGCCATTTTTCGACATTAACAGTGCCTTTACGGAGATCCTTACGAACCCGTATCAGCAAGCGATCAAGTTCGGATGTCTGACCTTCCGAGGCAAGACAGGTACGCACGAGCATCCGCTCGAGCGAATTCCGTTCGGCTTTCCACTGCTGCTCCCGTTGTTCTGATGATTCAAGTTCCTGAAGATACTTATCCTTCCAGGACCGATCCGATGCCATTGTGCTCTCCTGATAGTGGGCTTCAGAACCTTTTAAGGGTCGACGGGAATTGTTCAGGTATCATCCCTGTCTCGCCCATCACGGCGGCGGGCCCGAGGATGACTCTGGTCATACACACGAGCCAGATGCTGGAAGTCAAGATGAGTATAGACCTGAGTGGTGGATATGTCCGCATGACCCAACAGCTCCTGAACCGCACGCAGGTCGCCACTGGATTCCAGCAGATGACTGGCAAATGAATGACGAAGCATGTGCGGATTCAGCCTCTGATCAGCACCCTTGACCACCCCCCAGCGACTCAGGCGGGACTGAATGCTGCGATTACTGAGACGTCCTCCGCGCTGACTGACAAACAGGGCAGGCTCTGACTCCGTTGCCAGCCCGGGACGAACCGCCATCCACGCCCTCAGGGCCTTCAGGGCTTTGCGCCCCACCGGTAGCACACGTTCCTTGTTGCCTTTTCCCAACACGCGAATTTCTCCACCCCGGCAATCCACCGAGTCCAGGTTCAGCCCGGCCAGCTCCGACAACCGCAGGCCCGAGGAATACATCAACTCGAACATGCTCAGGTCACGGACTTCCAGGGGGTCGTCGGGGGCGGCATCCAGCAAATGGTTAAGCTGATCCACATCGGCCACTTTCGGCAGCCTGCGGCCGGATTTTGGCGCACGGATATCCACGGCCGGGTTATCCCGAACCCGCTTTTCCCGCAGAAGATACCGGTAGCAGCGACGGATGGCAGAAAGGTGCCTGGCAATACTGCGACCACTCAGCCCCCCACGGCTAAGCCATGCCACATAACGACGCATATCGTGGCTGGTGACATCAGCCCAATCATCAACCTGATGCGTCATTAACCAGGCGCCAAATCGTGTCAGATCCTGCTGGTAACTGTCACAGGTGCGGGGAGAGTGTCGCGTTTCCGAGGACAGATGACGAAGGAAGTCCGCAAGCGGGGCGGACAGGGAATCCGATAAATCCGTCAACTCCCCGGAAATGGTCACGGTCAGCGTGACTCTGCAATAACACCGGCCACAGGGGGCGTACTGGTATGACGCTGCACGATCGGCGGCAACAGACGACTCAGGGTATCGCTGATGTAAGTAAGAAAGAGCGACCCCATACTCTGATCGAAGTAGCCCGGTTCACAGCTGCCAACCGCAAAAACCCCCAGCAGCTCATCATGACGCAGCGGCACCAGGGCCACCGACGCAATCGGCTCTTCCCGGTCGGGGAACAGAAAATTCCGCTCGGATTCGCGGAACTGGCCACACACCGCGCGTTCACCATCCAGCAGGCTGCCCAGACGTTCCTTGGCCTGAGCCGGTGGCACGACATGCAGGGCGCCCTGCGAAGCAAGTGACAATTCCGAATCGGTAAACAGGATCACCGACGCCGCATCAAGTCCGAAGTCACCCCGAATACTGTCATCAATGGCGGACGCCATGTCGTTGAGGTTACGAGCCTCAATCACATGCATCAACAGACGCTTGCTCTTCTCAAACAAACGGTCGTTGTGACGGGCAATAGAGACCAGCTCCACCAGTTCCCGCCGCAGCGTATCCCGCTGCTCCCGGTACAGATGTACCTGGCGTTCCACCAGCGAGATGGCTCGGCCACTGTCATGGGGCAGGGTCAGACTGCGCAGGAGCTCATCCTGATCAACAAAAAAGTCGGGATGGGCACGCAGGTATTCCGCGACCTGTTCCCCGGTGAGCGCCTCGGCCTTCTGCTGGGCCGTTTGTTCTGTCATGCTGATCTCCTGATCGTCAGGACCGTGGTTTTGCCGGTCGGCTACCTTTACGACGCCGCCCGGAACTGTCTCCGGGCAGACGAATCTGGCCTTCAAACACACTGGCCGCAGGGCCTTCCATCATAACAGGGGTCCCTTCCCCCTGCCATTCGATGATCAGCTTGCCGCCGCGCAGCTCAACTTCGACCCGGGAATCCAGCAGCCCCCTCAGGCAGCCCGCAACCACCGCTGCACACGCCCCGCTGCCACAGGCCAGAGTTTCACCAGAACCACGCTCGAATACCCGCAAGCGAGCGTGGCTGCGATCGACAATCTGTAGAAAGCCGATATTGGCCCGGGCGGGAAAGCGGGGATGATTCTCAAGCTTCGGCCCCAGGGATGCCACCGGCGCACTATCGACGTCGTCCACCACCAGTACGCCGTGGGGATTGCCCATGGATACGGCGCTGAGTTCAATGGTCTGGCCACCCACCTCGACGGTGTAGACGTCCTTGCGGCGATCAGCGGCAAATGGAATCGCTGGCGGATTCAGCTCAGGCACGCCCATATTGACCATTACCAGGCCATCGCGACCAACCCTCAGCTCAATCACGCCTTTGGCGGTCTGCACCCGGATCACCCGCTTGTTGGTGAGGCGCTGATCACGGACAAATCGGGCAAAACAGCGGGCGCCATTGCCACACTGCTCCACTTCCGAGCCATCGCTATTGAAGATCCGGTAGCGAAAATCCACGTCCGGCAGCCCCGGGGGTTCGACGACCAGCAACTGGTCAAAACCAATCCCGAAATTGCGGTCCGCCAGCTCCCGAATCATGTCCGGGCGCAGCCGGAACGGCTGGCTGATGGCATCCACCACCATGAAGTCGTTACCCAGACCGTGCATCTTGGTAAATCGCATCGATGGCCCCTGCCCCCGGCGCGTATGATTCGTATCGTCACGCTTGCCCATCGCCGCGTTCATCCTGGCAAGCAGCTTTCGGGACCGAGCTGGTCTTCGAGGGTTTCGCGGCGACGAACCACGTGCACCTGATCGCCATCCACCATGATTTCCGGTGGCCGGTTGCGGCTGTTGTAATTGGAGCTCATCACAAAACCATAGGCACCCGCGGATCGTACCGCCAGCAAATCTCCCGCCTGCAGACGCAGTTTGCGGTCCTTGCCCAGGAAGTCACCGGTCTCACAGACAGGACCAACCAAATCCCAGGCTTTTTCTTCACCCTCCTGGTGGGGGACCACCGGGATGATTGCCTGCCAGGCGCTGTAGAGTGCCGGACGAATCAAGTCGTTCATGGCTGCATCAATGATGGCAAAATTGCGATGATCGGTGCATTTGAGGAATTCCACCCGGGTCAGCATGATACCGGCATTGGCCGCAATCGAACGCCCCGGCTCCAGTACCAGTTCGAGATCACGGTCTCCCAGGCGCTCGGCCAGCGCTTTGACGTAATCAGACGGCTGCGGAGGCTGCTCCCGGTCGTAGGTAACGCCCAGACCGCCCCCCATATCGAGATGACGAATGGCAATACCCTGCTCCGCCAGCGCATCAATCAGCGAAAGCACCCGATCCAGCGCATCCAGGAACGGCGACACGGTGGTCAGCTGTGAGCCGATATGACAATCAACCCCGATGACATTCAGGTTGGGCATGGCCGCAGCGCGGGCGTACACCTCAGGCGCCTCGACAATATCAATACCGAACTTGTTTTCCTTAAGGCCAGTGGATATGTACGGATGCGTACCAGCGTCCACGTCAGGGTTCACCCGCAGGGATACCGGTGCCTGCGTGCCCAGCTCACCCGCCACCTTGTTAAGACGGTCCAGCTCGGTATCCGACTCCACGTTGAAACAGCGCACGCCGGCTTCCAGCGCCCGCTTCATTTCCCATTCCTGCTTGCCCACGCCGGAAAACACCACATTGGCGGGATCGCCACCGGCGCGAATTACCCGCTCCAATTCTCCGGCGGAGACAATGTCGAAACCGGCACCGAGGCGGGCCAATACGTTCAGCACAGCAAGGTTACTGTTAGCCTTTACTGCATAACACACCAGATGCGGGCGCCCCTTGAGGGCATCGTCGTAGGCCCGGTAATGGCGTTCCAGGGTGGCACGGGAATAGACATACGCCGGGGTCCCGAAGCGCTTTGCAATCTCGCTCACCGGTACGTCTTCGGCGTAAAGCTCGCCGTTGCGATAGTTAAAATAGTCCATGAACTTCCTGATTCTGTTGACGGGGCAATGGGTCAGCGGGCCGACGGGTCTTCATCCTGACGGCGATCCGGGTCATGATTCCGGTTTTCCCCGACGGCGTCCGCCACGGTTTCATCCGGTACTTCCCGGTATAACGGTCCCTTCTGGCCGCAACCGGCCATCACGCTGACCAGTAACAGTCCAACACTCACTGTTTTCCATGCCTGCATGGAACTTGCCCCTGTTTTAGATATGCGCGCAGTATACCTGACTCAGCTACCGGCGGGCGAGACTGGCCTAGGCCATTAAATGGCGATTGAGGGATGCTTCCAGTGTTGACCGGTAATACAGATATTGCGTGGTCTGGATGTCCTGTTGGTACACCTGCGGATCCAGATCGTGGGGCAGGTGCACATCCGTCAGGTAAACCGGGTAGTTTTCACCGGCCTGGCGCAATGAACGGATATAGTGAGCAACTGCGGGGATCAGCTGGTCCCCGTATTCCAGTACAGTGAACTCCTGATCGCCACAGAAGATATCAAACCGCAGGTGACTGTCGCCTTCCTGCACTCCGACCGCCTGCACCTCCAACCCGGGCAGGGTCATACTGGTGTCTTCGTCGAATCGCCGTTCCACTTTCCAGCGCCCATCCCGGGGCACAACCTCATAACAGTGGATACCGGCGATACCTGCCGGGCTGTCCAGCTGACGCAGTTGGCGTCGCTCGACAAGATTATCCAGAAACCGTAACAGCGGCACCAGCAGGTAACGCCGATTGCTGTAGTCCTGATCCCAGGTGAACACTGAACCCAACTCGTCCACCACCCACAGCTTTGCACGACTGCCGACGACCCGGAAAAAAACCTGGATGTTTGCCGGCTCACTGGCCTGACACACAGCACGCAGGGGCTGGTCGTCCAGCATCGCACCGCGATCAAACACCACCGGCAGGTATCGTTCCTGCGGCCGGGCCAGTTGCTCCATCAACGCCTCGGGGCTGTCCAGCGCCACAAAGCCGGGCTCGGCGCCATTGAACTGCAACAGGAAATAGCGCCGATCCATCTCAATGACGTATCGCAACGGATGTGGCCCGACGCCTCCCGCAAAGAAATGGCGCAAAACGTCGCTAAAGAGCTCCTGAACCCGACGGGCAATTGCCGCTCCGTGCCCGCGGTTATGGCTGTGCACCTGAATCTCTGGCAAGTACGCCGGCGCGGATGCCACGGATGCCAGTACGTTCTTGAGACACTGGACCAGGGTGTCTCCAGCGGCGTAGTGTTGCAAACTGACTTCGTGCCAGCTGTTCAGGGTGACCTGATCGATGGTAGCCACCAGATTGTCCCGGCTACCGCTGAAACCCAGGGAATCGTGGCGGGCACTGAGCTTGTGCAACCCACGATCGGTCAGGTGGGCCTGGGGATCCACGCCCACGTTGACAAACAACAGGTTCCGCAGGGGTTTGACACCAGCGGACAATGCCTCACGGCCGGCCGGGGCAAGAGGAAACGCAACAAAGGCCGACAGCGCATCCAGCATTTCCCGCAACTCCGACACCGAGGCAGTACTTGTGCCGGCTCGCACATTCAGCCGTGTTGTACGTGTCAGCAAACCGTTGCAGTAACACCACACCATCAGCTCCGTGAGATTACCGCAACGCCGAATGACCGGTTGCCAGAACGCGTCGGACGGATCCTCCAGATCCCGGTAGAGCAGCCAGCCGTCCTGCCCCGGCGCACCGCCTTGCTCCGACTGGTGGTGAAACGCCAGATTTTCCTCACCCAGCGACGGCGCCAACCCCGGGTTGATCCGTTCGATCTTGCCGGCCTTGCGCTGGAACGCAGCGTAGAGTTTGCGGCCCAGCAGGTTCATATCACTGCTGCTGATCGCCGCACAGGTGCCTTGCTCCCTGGCCAGTCGCGACAACAGGCGGTAACTGTGGGTCAGTTCAGACACAATCGTGCGCCGTAACGTCATCACATCCTCGGCACGCCATTGCTGACGGTTATCCAGATCTTTCAGTGTCGCCGGCGACCAGCCCCAGTCATCCACCAGCTGCTGAAGTAACCCCGCTCGCCAGCTGTCTACACCCAGCTCGGTGCGTGACAGTGGCAGACCGGCTTTCAGGTATAGGCTACGGCGCACCAGATCCAGTCGCTGAGGCGCCTCCATGGCCAACAGCCAGCGCTCCAGGCGTTGATACAGCAGCACGTAAGGGTCCAGCCGGTCGGCACAGGTTTCACCGTCATACACGGCGGCCTTGAACACCCGGGATAACAGGGGTTGCTCACTGTCCCGGGCATAGCACTCGGTCAATAACAGTTTCAGTATCGATTTCCAGGGCGCGTCCATCCCCTTGTACAGCTGCCAGACCCCGGCACCCAGAAACTCTTCCCGGGGGACCGACGGCACTGACCCGAAATCGATGTACTCGCTGCCCTTGATGAAGCGGCAGTCAACCAGTTGCCGGGCACAGGCTTCGTAGTTTTCTTCTTCACCGGCCGGAATCAGCCACCACAACGGGTAACAGCCACCAAGATGGATACTGGTACGGTAGAACTCATCCAACAGCAGATAATGCTGTGCACTGCCACAGTTCTCGCCGGTCACTTCGGCGCGTTGTCGTCCGGCCCGCCAGTCCGCTGCAGAAAACACGAACACATGCAGCTCCACCCCAAGGGTGGCAGCCCAGGCGGCGAATCTGTCCGCCTTGCGCTCCAGGCACTGGACCTCCCGATCGGACAGATCACTGCGATGACACAGCCAGACGTCCAGATCACTGGCCACCGAATGCCCCAGGGTGCCCGGGCTACCCATCAGAAACAGGGCCTCCAGGTCAGGCTTCCTTTTGCCTTCGTCTTTCAGGGAAAAGGCTCGAGCCAGTCGGCGGGCGGCGTTCAGTGTCGGCTCGGAAGGTTTGTAATGACCGAGACCATAGGGACAGTCCCGGTCCAGGTACCCGGGCAGGGACGGGTGATTAAGATGAAACACCAATGGCAGCACGTCCAGCACCACCTGCTGTCGATAAGTCAGAGCCGAGTGCGCCCGCTCCCAGCGCTGTTGATTGAGCGCGATAAACCGATCCCGCAGCCGACGCAGAGTTTTTCGATCGATACCCTCTTCAAAGTCCAGGGTGATAGGCGTGCTATGGGTGCTCAAGGCGGCTCCGCGAGAGAGGTTCTTTCCGGTGTCATTATCAGTATGATGGACGCATCGTGGCAAAACCGGCAAAAAAATAAAAGCGGGAGTTTCTGTACACTTCCGCAGCAATACTGGCTGAGGCTCACCCATCGTGAAAGAATTCTTTATCCGTCGCTATCGCTCCGACAATCCTCTGGCAGCGGATCGCCGCACCCTGGTCCGGATAGACGATGAGGGCGTGGTGATCTCAGCGGATCACAACGCCGAAGCAGTGCTCGGGTACGATGCCAGTGAGCTGGAAGGCCAGACGGTGTATCGCATTCTCGCGGCCCGACAGGACGACCCCTTTGCGCCTGCCAACCGGCATCGTATGGAAAGCGGCGACCCCGTGGTGATCACCTTCCGTCACAAGGAAGGCTTCTTTTTCACCGCCAGCCTTAGCCTCAGGGTCGATGTGAAGGACTCCGACCAGGCTGCCAGTGCCTATATCTCACTGCGCGACACGACAGCCATGGACCATCAACTGGTGCGTCTGGCCGAGTCCTCTGCCGGCTTTGGATTCTGGGAACTGAACATCCGCAACAACAACCTGACCTGGACCGACGGATTCTACACGCTACTGGAACTTCGCCCCGGCACCGACATTACCCCGGAGCAGGCCCTGTTTTACTGTCAATCCGGCCAGAATCGTATACGCGCCTTTTTCCGGCGCTGTGTGCGCAGCGGGCAACCGTTTTCGATCAGCGTCGACCTGCTGACGGCGAAACAACAGCACCGCCGGGTAGAGCTCACCGGCAAAGCCATCGAGAGAGAGAACGGGCGCATCCACAAGATCGGCGGCACCCTGGTTGATCACACCAGCGCAATGCACAAAGAACAGGCCCTCCGGCAGTCGCAGCAGCTGTTGACAGCCACCGCCAACGCCACCAACGACCTGGTCGCCAGCGTGGACCGGCAGCTCAACCTCGTCTACTTCAACCACGCCTTCAGCCGCCAGTTTGCGCACACCTTCGGCCAGCTGCCTCGTCCCGGCGGAAACCTGACAGAGATGCTGCAAGACTTCCCCAACGAACGGCGATTGGTTGAGCGGTTGTGGAACCGCGCCCTGGAGCGGGACAGCTTCGTGGTGGAAATGCCACTGGCCCAGCAAAATCGCGACCTCCCGGTTTATGAATTCCATTACCAGCGAGTGATCAACGAACACGGCGAAGTGACCGGTGCGGTGCATGTGGGCAAAGACATCAGCTCCAGACTCAACCATGCATCCAGCCGGGAATACCGCACTCACCATGACCCGATCACCGGCCTGATGAATCGCAAGGCCTTTGCTGATCGACTACGACGGCTGATCAAATCACCCCGGCGTGAAAATACCACTGACGCGCTGCTGTATCTCGACCTGGACGACTTCCACCATGTCAACAATGGGGCCGGCAGCGGCACCTGTGACCGCTACCTGAGAGAGCTTGCCAGCAACCTCGGCGTCAGGGTACGTCAGCGTGATGCCCTGGCGCGGCTGTCCGGGGACACATTCGCCCTGTTGATTGAGAGTTGCCCTGAATCCCAGGCCCGAAAGATTGCCGACAGCATTCTCGGGCTGATCGGCAGCTTCGAATTCGACTGGCAGGGCCACCAATTGCAAACCACTGCCAGTGGCGGGCTGCTGATCCTGGCCGCAAACACACCCGATGATCCGGAGCAACTGCTGAGCCAGGCGGCAGACCTGTGCCACACGGCCAAGACCTCTGGCCGCAACCGTATACACGCCGCCCAGGCCGTCGCCCTTGGTCCGGAAGAGGGTGTTGCCGGCACACTGGTGGAGCAGATCCGCAGTGCCCTGGACAACAACCACCTGATCCTCGAGTACCAGGCCCTTCGTCCCGTGGCCAGTGTGACCTGGGGGGACCATATTGAAATCCTGTCGCGGATTCCGGGGAAAACATCCGAGCAGCCTTCCCTGCAACCAGCGGAGTTCCTGCCGATTGCGGAACGCTTTGATCTCGCCAAACGGCTGGACCGCCAGGTTATTCGCCAAACCCTGCAGTGGCTTACCAGACAGCCACTACTGGAACCCCGGTTAAAATACTGCGGCTTCAACCTGTCTTTGGCCAGCGTGCTGGACGACACTTTTGCAGAGTTCATGGCATCGGTCCTGACCGACTTACCCTTCGCTGCTAATTGCTTCTGTCTGGAGATCCGGGAATCTCACGCCACCCAATATCCGGATGATGTGGCGGTATTGTGCGATGCCCTGCACCGGGTCGGTTGCCGGGTGGCACTGGAGGGCGCTGGTGCATCGGTGGAAAGCTATAGCCTGGCGGCCAAGCTCCCGGTGGATATCATCAAGCTTGACCGCAGAATGATGCAGCACCTGCACGATGATCCGGTGCAACAGGTGATGGTGGAAGCGCTGCACAAGATTGCCGAGGCGTCCGGCAAGACCACCGTGGCTACCTTTATCGAAGATGACGACACACTGAGGAAGGTCAGGACGCTGGGCATCCATTATGGGCAGGGCTATCGGCTGTACCGGCCACGCCCGCTACAGGAGCTGAAACCGGCCGCCGTGGATCTGAGTACCGGGCGAATCGGCGGCTAGCCCACCAACTCACCCGGATGCCGGATTACAGCGTCTTACGGGCCCGCGCCACTGCCGCGCGGACCTGTTCTGGCGCAGTGCCGCCCAGGTGATCCCGAGCCTGTACCGAGCCTTCCAGGGTCAGCACGTCGAATACATCCTTGCCAATAACATCGGAGAAACGTGCCAGCTCTTCCAGGGTCATCTCCGACAGATCGCGGTTTTCGACGACACCGAAGGCGACCGCCTTGCCGACGATTTCATGGGCATCGCGGAACGCCACACCTTTCTTGACCAGATAATCCGCCAGATCGGTGGCCGTGGAGAACCCACGCTTGGCCGCCACCCGCATGTTGTCGGCTTTGGCTTGAATGGCCGGGATCATGTCGGCGTAGGCCTTGAGGCAGCCCTTGATGGTATCAACCGTATCGAACAGCGGTTCCTTGTCTTCCTGGTTGTCCTTGTTGTAGGCCAGCGGCTGGCTCTTCATCAGGGTCAGCAGGCTGATCAGGTGACCGTTGACCCGCCCGGTTTTACCACGGACCAGTTCCGGCACGTCCGGATTCTTCTTCTGGGGCATGATGGAAGAACCGGTGCAGAAGCGGTCCGGCAGGTCGATGAAGTCAAACTGGGCGGAGGTCCACAGCACCAGTTCCTCACTGAAACGGGACAGGTGGATCATCAGCAGCGCCGCGAAACTGCAGAACTCGATGGCGAAATCCCGGTCACTGACGGAATCCAGGGAATTCTCAGTCGGACGATCAAAGCCGAGCAAGCGCGCGGTCATGGCGCGGTCGATCGGGTAGGTCGTGCCAGCCAGAGCAGCGGCGCCCAAGGGCATGACATTGACCCGTTTGCGGCAGTCCTGCAGACGCTCACCATCACGCACCAGCATTTCGTACCAGGCCAGCAGGTGGTGGCCGAAGGTGACCGGCTGGGCAGTTTGCAGGTGGGTGAAACCGGGCATGATGGTACCTGCCTCGCGCTCGGCCAGATCCAGCAGGCCGGTTTTCAGCCGGGTGAGCTCCTCGGCGATTACATCAATCTCGTCACGCAGGTACAGGCGGATATCCGTGGCAACCTGGTCATTACGGCTGCGTCCGGTGTGAAGCTTTTTGCCAGTGATACCAATCTTGTCGGTCAGGCGTGCCTCGATGTTCATGTGCACATCTTCCAGACTGACGGACCACTCAAAGGTGCCGGCCTCGATGTCGGCCTTGACGTCCTTCAGTCCCTCGATGATGCTGTCCCGCTCGTCCACAGTCAGCACACCCACTTCCGCCAGCATGGTGGCGTGGGCAATGGAACCGGTGATGTCGTGATGGTAAAGGCGCTGGTCAAAACCAACGGACGCGGTGAAGCGCTCAACAAAGGCGTCGGTCGGCTCACTGAAGCGACCGCCCCAGGGTTTTTCGGAGCTTGTGCTCTGGTCAGATTTCTTCTGATCCGTCATGGTCTATCTTTCCTGCTGACAGCCCGGCATTATTTTGCGGGGTGAATTAAGAGGTGAACAAGATGGTCGCGGGATTATAACATTCCGGCGCGCTCTATTGCGCTCCCTGTTCAGGAAAGAGGTTTGATGGCAGCACCACGCAAAAACAGCGAGTTCTACGTGCCGGATCTGTGCCGTGTGCGGGCCGTGTTCATGCTGCTCATTACCAGCGAACTGATGGTGCTGGTGCTTTCCATTGTGCAGGCGAAAGCAGACTGGATTGACTGGAACTACTTTGGCCTCCTGTCCCTGTTCGTGCAATGGACGGTACTGACCAGTGCCGCCCTGATCTGCCTGCTGCGCAACTGGCTGGCACAACTGAGCGTCACCCGTGCCACCCTCGCGATGGTCATTATCGTATTGCTGGACGTGCTTGCGTTCGGACTGTTCGCCGACAGTGTTCTCTACCCGCAACCGGGCGTCAGTGGCTGGCAGGGAATTGCCAAGAAACTGTTACTGGCGCTGCTGATCACGCTGATGGTATTGCGCTACTTCTACCTTCAGCATCAGTGGCAGCAGCAGCGGGAAGCGGAAATGCAGGCGCGCCTGGCCGCCCTGCAGGCGCGGATACACCCCCACTTCCTGTTCAACAGCATGAACACCATTGCCAGCCTGATTGCCGTTAACCCGGACCGGGCCGAAGATGCGGTGCTGGACCTGTCGGAACTGTTTCGCGCCAGCCTACGGGCCGGGGACCGCCTGATTCCGCTGAAAGACGAACTGGACCTGTGTCGGCGCTACCTGGATATCGAGGGTTTACGGCTCGGCGACAGACTGACACTGCAATGGGATATTGCACCAGATCTGGAAAAGCAGGCCATCCCACCCCTGACGCTACAACCATTGCTGGAGAACGCCATTTACCATGGCATCCAGCCGCGCCCCGAGGGCGGTACCGTGACGCTGGAAGCTTCCCACCGTGGACACTTCGTTTATATCATGGTGCAAAATCCACGGCCCGAATCCGCCATCAGCAAGCACGATGGCAACCGCATGGCCCTTGCCAATATCCAGTCGAGGTTGCAGGCTCTGTTTGGTGACGAGGCGGTACTCAAACACAGCCAGCAGAACGACGTGTACACGGTTACCCTGAGGCTGCCCCGCAGGAGCGCCAATCACACTGCCGGACCAGGTATCGAAGGATCACGAAACGGATCATGACAGCCACAACCCCACCTCTTCGTAAGGTACTCATAGCCGATGACGAGCCCCTGGCCCGGGACCGGCTGCGGCGACTGATTCAGGACATTCCCGGCTACAGGGTATGCGGCGAGGCCGTGGACGGCGACAGCACCCTGCACCAGGTGGCGGAACTGGACCCGGATATCCTGTTGCTGGATATCCGCATGCCGGGCACCGACGGCATGGATGCGGCAGCCGCCATTAATCAGCTGGACCACCCGCCGGCCATCATTTTCTGCACCGCCTACGACCATTACGCGATCCAGGCGTTTGATGTCAGCGCCGCAGCGTACCTGCTCAAACCCGTCCGCCGCGAGGCCTTGAGTGACGCCCTCGCCCGCTCCGGCCAGGTCAATCGCGTCCAGCAGCAGACCCTTGCAGCCCGTGAGGCCGAAGATACCGGCCAGCTTGCCATCAAGACCCATCGCGGAACCGAGCTTATCGATATCGGGGCAATTCTCTACTGCGAGGCAGACCAGAAATACGTCACCATCCACCACACCCGGGGCGAAACCGTCTCCGACTACACCCTGAAAGAGCTGGAGCAATGCCACCCGAAGTCGTTGCTGCGCATTCACCGCCATACCCTGGTGGGGGTTGGTTTCATCCAGGCCCTCACCCGCGATGGTAATGGCCACAGCGCCGTCGTCTTACGGGACGGCCAGGGAAAACTGCCGGTCAGCCGCCGCCACGCCAGCGCGGTCCGGCAATGGCTGCAGGAGCATCAACCGGGTTGATGCCCGCCACGAACCCAAGTCAAGACAACACGGTGCGGTGGCGGGACTTTTTCGCCGCTTCAAGGTAACCTTGACGAACACTTTTCCAAACCGGCAACGTTCATCATGTCAAAACGAACTCTGCGTATCGCGACCCGCAGCAGCGCCCTTGCACTGTGGCAGGCCGAATTCATCAAATCCGAACTGGAACGGCTCCACGACAACATCACCGTGGAACTGGTCAAGATCAAGACCCAGGGCGACAAGATCCTGGATGTCCCCCTTGCCAAAATCGGCGGCAAGGGCCTGTTCGTAAAGGAACTGGAAGAGGCCATGCTCGATGGCCGTGCGGACCTGGCGGTGCATTCCATGAAGGATGTCCCGATGGAGTTTCCGCAAGGCCTGGACCTGGTCGCTATTTGTGAACGGGAAGACCCCACCGACGCCTTTGTCAGCAACCATCACGACAGCGTCGACACCCTGCCCCAGGGTGCCGTGGTGGGTACGGCCAGCCTGCGCCGGGAAGCCCAGTTACGGGCCTACCGCCCTGACCTTCAAATCCGCGTTTTGCGAGGCAACGTCAACACCCGGCTGGCCAAACTGGACGCCGGCGAGTACGACGCCATTGTCCTGGCCAGCTCGGGCCTGAAGCGCCTGGGCTTCCACGACCGCATCCGCTACTGCCTGCCGGATTCCGTGTCATTACCCGCTGTCGGGCAAGGCGCCCTGGGCATCGAGTGCCGTGTAAATGATACTGAACTGCTGGCCATGCTGGCGCCACTGAACCACCAGGACACCTCTGATCGAGTCAGGGCGGAACGTGCCCTGAACCGTCGTCTGCAAGGCGGCTGTCAGGTGCCCATCGCCGCCTATGCCATACTCGAAGACAAGGACACGGTCTGGCTGAGAGGGTTGGTCGGCGCGGTCGACGGCACGCAGATTTTCCGCGTTGAAGGCCGCGCGCCCAGAGCGGAAGGCGAACGCCTTGGCCGTGAACTGGCGGAAGACCTCCTGGCCATGGGCGCAGACAAGGTACTGGCTGAAATCTATGGCCACACGCCTACCTGATCCCCGCTCCCTGATCGGCCGGCGAATCCTGATTTGCCGGCCGGAGCCCGAAGCCTCCCGGCTGGCCCATTGCTTTCGCGAAGCCGGGGCCGATGTCCGGGTACTGCCGTTAATCGGGCGTGAACCTTTACCGGAAACCCCGGAAACCCGCACCCTGATCCAGAATCTCGACCACTACTCCCACGTTATCGCGGTGAGCCCCTATGCCGCCTCCCTGTTCATGGCGCTGGCCGACAACTGGTGGCCCCAGTTTCCCACGGGAATTCGCTGGTACGGCGTGGGTCGGGGCACCGCAGCGGTGCTGGCCCGCCATGGCCTCACCCCCCGCATGCCAACCAACGGCTGGACCAGCGAGGCGCTGCTGGCACTGCCCTCACTACAACGCATCACCGGGGAAAAGGTCCTGCTGGTGCGGGGCGAGGAAGGGCGTGAACTGATCCACCAGACGCTCAGTGATCGGGGCGCAAGAGTCAACGTATTACCATTGTATCGGCGGTATCAGCCACACCACGATGCCACCACACTGGACAAAGCCCTGCTATGCTTCTTACCGGAGGCTGTGATCACGCTGTCAGGGGAGACATTGAACAATCTCATCGCGCTGAGTGAGAATACCGGCCATAATCTCGACAAAACATTGCTGGTGGTCCCTGCCAGCCGGGTCGCTGAACAGGCCCGTCGGGCCGGACTGAACAGAATCTGTATACCGGAAAGCCTTGCCGACAACGACATCGTGGCAACCGTCGCAGAAGAACTGGACGGCTGAGGGTTGCCCCGTAAACACCAAGTAAGGATGCCTGTGACTGAATCAAATACACAACTGCCTGCCGCCATCCCTCAGGATAAGCCCGCTCGGAAGAAGCTCTGGCCCCTGTGGCTGATTTCACTGCTTGCCCTGACCCTGGTGATCGCCCTCGCCCTCTGGAGTTGGCAGCAATGGAATGACCGCCAGGCATTGCAGCAGACCCTGAACAATCTCAGCGGTGACGTCTCCCGGCTGGACAGCCAGTATGGCGCACGGGGCAGCGAACAGAGCGACAGGATTCAGGCACTGGAAGCCAAGTTGACTGACCAGCGTGAGTTGATTGCCACCCAGCAACGGCAAATTGATCATAACGCCAGGGAGTTACTGGAAGCCGGCAACCGAACTCGCACAGACTGGCTGCTGGCCGAAGCCGAATACCTGTTGAGGGTTGCCAACCAGAGACTGCTTATCGAAAAAGACATCCGCGGCGCGCTGGCGGCACTGGAAGCCGGCGACGATGTGCTCAACGAATCAGACGACATCGGCGTCTATCCGGTACGGCAGCAACTGGCCAAAGAAATCCTCTCCCTCAAGGGCATTGCCGATGTCGATCGCACCGGCCTCTACCTGACCCTGGAAGCCGCCATCGACAGCGTTAACCGACTGACGGACGATGCACTGGTCAATGAACGGGCACCAGGATTTGTCGCCACTGCAGATGCAGCCCTGGGCGACAATCCCGAAGGCGAACCCGGCCTGTTCAGTCAGGGCTGGACCAAGGTCAAGAACACGCTGGCGAACGTGGTTGTCGTTCGCCGCCTGGACGAGCCCGTCAAACCCCTGCTCTCTCCCGATCAGAGCGCGTACGCCCGTCTCAACCTGCAACTGATGCTGGAGGAAGCGGAAATGGCCGTACTTCGAGGCCACCAGGAGCTCTACGACCGCGCGCTAACCAAAGCCGGTAACGCTATTACCGACTGGTACGACAACACCAACCCTCAGGTCGCTGCGCTCACACAGACCCTGGGCGAACTTCAGGATCGGAATATCGATCCGCAGCTGCCCGACATCAGCCGTTCACTGGAGCTGTTGAAAGCCCGGCTGGAAGGCCGTCAGAGCACGCCCCCCAACACCGACGATGAGGAAGAGGAGAGCGAATCATGATTCGCCTCCTGCTGATCATACTTGTTGCACTGCTGATCGGTACCGCCCTGTCCATGGGACTCGAATACGACCTGGGCTACATCCGCATCAGCCTGGGCCATTACCTGATCGAGACCAATTTCTGGGTTGGGCTGGCCCTGCTGGTGGCGGTGGTGGTGCTTTCGGTACTCACCACCAACCTGATACGCCGCTTCCGCCAGGGCACCGGGATGATGGCCGGCTGGCTCGCCCGCGGCAATCAGCGACGTGCCCGCCGCCGCACCACCCATGGCCTGTTGGCACTGGCCGAAGGCAACTGGCCCCGGGCCCGTAAGCTGCTGACATCCTCCGCCAATCATGCCGACACCCCATTGATCAATTACCTGGCAGCGGCACAGGCCGCGTTCGAGTCGGGCGACCACGAAGCCGTCGATGGACTGCTGCGGGCAGCGTTCGAAAGCACCCCGGGTTCAGACATGGCCGTAGGAATTACCCAGGCCCAACTGCAACTGGCGGGCAACCGTCTGGAGCAGGCACTCGCTACCCTGATCCGTCTGCGCAAACAGGCACCGAACCACCCCTTCGTACTGAAATTGCTGAAAAATACCTACCTGCGACTGGAAGACTGGCGCGAATTGTCGAAGCTGTTACCGGAAATGCGCAAGCGCAACCTGCTCGCCGCAGATGAAGTGGAAACGCTGGAACGTACGGTCTGGCAAAACCTGCTGCAACGGGCTGCGGAAGACTGCCGCCGCCAGACCGGCGCGGACTCGGCATCACTCGAACCCCTGACCCGGCTGTGGGATGAGTTACCCGGTGTACTGCGCCGGGATGAGCACACCATTCGCGAATACGCCCGACTGCTTGCCGACCTCGGCGATGAAGCCCAGTCGGAAACGTTGCTGAGGAAGGTGCTGCGCAATCACTGGAGCGATGAACTGATTAACCTGTACGGCCGCGTGAAGGGCAAAAAACCGGATGAACAACTGCTAATCGCCGAACAGTGGCTGAAAGACCGCCCCAACAACGCCGAACTGCTGCTGGCACTGGGGCGACTGAGTCTGAGAAACGAACTGTGGGGCAAGGCACGGGAGTATTTCGAGACCAGTCTGCATTTGCGTCGCAGCCGCGAGACCCTGGCGGAACTGAGCCGACTGAATGCCCATATGGGCTCAGAGGACACCAGCGTGAAGCTGTTGATGCAGGGGCTGCTGAAGGACAGCGAATTGCCCGATCTGCCGATGCCTAAGGCCTGACGTTGGTTTTATCCCGGTAGCCTGCTTTTACGCGGGCTGGCCCCGGGGTGGGGTGCCCGCCAAACACGAAGTCAGCCCCGAGGCGCGTACTCCAGAACATCGGAGAAAAACGCCGCTTCCGGCAAACCCGCCTCAGTCAGTGCATCCATCAAGGTATAGACCATCGTCGGTGACCCGCTGGCATGCACTTCCACATTCTTCCAGTCCATGCCGGATGCCAGGACCGCCCGCACCAGCTGATCGTGGTGGCCGGCCCAGTCGTTATCCTCGTCATCACCCACGACGGGCAAAAACGTAAGCGGCGGCCACTCCTGCTCCCATTTCTGGGCCAGCCCCCTCAGGTACATGTCCTCGTGGCGGCGCACGCCCCAGTAGAGTCTGACCGGTTGTTCGTAGGTAGTCGTCCTGAGGTAATCCACCAGGCTTTTCATCTGGGCAAACCCGGTACCAGCCGCCACCAGCAGCAACGGTTTTTCCGGAGCCGCCGCCAGGCACGCCTTGCCGTGGGGAAGCTCCACCGCGACATCATTACCCGAGGTCAGCGCTTCAATCACCTTTTGCGCCGACACCCAGTCCGGCGAGGCCTGGATATGCAGCTCAATGTTCGATTCGGATGGACTGCTAGCGATGGAGAAGTAGCAGGGCTCGGCATCCGGCAGATTCACGGACAGGTACTGACCGGCATGAAACGCCAGTTCACGACGACGAGGCAGCTGAAGCTCGACCCGGTAGACGTCGTGGCTGATGGAACGGACGTCCACCACCTTTGCCTGGTACTTGCGAGGCTGATTGGTTCCTGCTGCCATAACGGCGTTGATCTCCAGTTCCAGGTCCCCGAGCGCGAGGGTTCTGCACATCATCAGGCGCTCGTTGACCGTAATCGTCTGTTGGTTGCGGGTGTTCAGTGCGTTGCCGGCCACCAGCCGCGCTTCACAGATTTCACACACCCCATTGCGGCAGGCGGCGGGCACGGCAATGCCCGCATCGGCTGCGGCATCGAGCAAGTCTGCTTCCGGACTGACCGAATAGACCAGTCCGGACGGTTTCAGGACAACCCGATACACATCGTTGTTCCTATCACTCGGGGCGATCAGGCGAAGTTTCAATCCCCAGGCTGTCCCAGAGGTCATCCACCCGCTGTTTGACCTCGTCGGTCATGGTGATCGGCGTACCCCACTCCCGATCGGTTTCACCGGGCCACTTGTTAGTCGCGTCCATGCCCATCTTCGAGCCGAGACCGGACACCGGCGATGCGAAGTCCAGGTAATCAATCGGTGTGCTCTCTACCATCGTGGTGTCACGGGCCGGATCCATCCGCGTCGTCATCGCCCAGATCACATCCTTCCAGTCCCGGGCATTCACATCATCGTCGGTAACAATCACGAACTTGGTGTACATGAACTGCCGCAAAAATGACCATACCCCCATCATCACCCGTTTAGCATGGCCAGGGTACTGTTTCTTCATGGTCACCACTGCAAGGCGGTAGGAACAGCCTTCCGGTGGCAGATAGAAGTCCACAATCTCCGGGAACTGTTTCTGCAGTATCGGGATAAACACTTCATTCAACGCAACACCGAGAATCGCCGGTTCATCGGGCGGACGCCCGGTGTAGGTGCTGTGATAGATCGGATCCTTGCGATGGGTGATCCGCTCCACGGTAAACACCGGGAACTGGTCCACTTCATTGTAGTAGCCAGTGTGATCCCCGAACGGCCCTTCAGGCGCCATGTCGTCCGGATAGATAAACCCTTCCAGCACAATCTCGGCACTGGCCGGCACCTGCAGATCACTGAGACCACACTGAACCAGCTCGGTCCGGCTGCCCCGCAACAGGCCAGCAAAGGCGTATTCCGACAGGCTATCAGGCACCGGGGTCACAGCGCCCAGAATGGTGGCTGGATCGGCGCCAAGGGCAACCGCCACCGGATAGGGCTGCCCCGGATTGGCTTTCTGGAACTCCTGAAAATCCAGCGCACCGCCACGATGACTGAGCCAACGCATAATCAGCCGGTTACGACCAATCACCTGCTGCCGGTAAATCCCCAGATTCTGGCGTTCCTTATGGGGGCCACGGGTGATCACCAGCGGCCAGGTCACCAGCGGACCGGCATCCCCCGGCCAGCAGTGCTGTACCGGAATCTGGTACAGGTCCACCCGATCCTTCTCGATCACCACATCCTGACAGGGCGCGGAGCGCAGCACCTTCGGACTCATACGCATGACCTGCCGGAACAGTGGCAGTTTCTCAATGGCGTCCTTGAATCCCTTGGGGGGATCCGGCTCCTTCAGAAAGGCCAGCAGCTTGCCAATCTCCCGCAGCGCGGTGACATCGTCCTGTCCCATGCCCAACGCCACCCGTTTCGGCGTGCCGAACAGATTGGCCAACACCGGCATGTCGTAGCCTTTCGGATTCTCGAACAATAACGCCGGACCACCGGCCCGCAGGGTGCGATCGCAGATTTCGGTCATTTCCAGGTGGGGATCGACTTCAACGCTTATGCGTTTCAGTTCGCCCAGCTTTTCCAGCTGGCCGATAAAATCTCTGAGATCGTTGTATTTCATTCGGTGCTCCGTTTGCGCTTCTTTGTACTACGGAGGTAAGCCCTTAGCGGACTTTTATTCGGGGCCGGAACGAGGTGTGGGACAGGAGGGACCAAAACATTCAGGGGAAACCACGTTTCCCCGTTTTGGTCCCTCCTGTCCCACACCTCACTCTTCGAGCTTCAGGTACCTGCACCAGAAATCGGCAAGTACCTCAAGACCAGGATCAACGACGCTTCATGGACTGGAAGAATTCGTCGTTGGTCTTGGTGTCCTTCAGCTTGTCCAGCAGGAACTCGATGGCAGCCGTATCGTCGTCCATCGAGTGCAGCAGCTTGCGCAAGATCCAGATACGCTGGATATCCGCCTCGGACATCAACAGATCCTCACGGCGGGTGCCGGAACTGCGGATGTTGATCGCCGGATAGGTACGCTTCTCGGCAATCTTGCGGTCCAGGTGGATCTCCATGTTGCCGGTGCCCTTGAACTCCTCGTAGATCACCTCATCCATCTTGGAACCGGTGTTCACCAGTGCCGTGGCAAGGATGGTCAGGCTGCCGCCTTCTTCCACGTTACGGGCCGCACCGAAGAAACGCTTGGGCTTCTCCAGGGCGTGGGCGTCCACACCACCAGTCAGCACCTTACCGGAGGACGGGATCACGGTGTTGTAGGCACGGGCCAGACGGGTGATGGAATCCAGCAGGATCACCACGTCTTTCTTGTGCTCGACCAGGCGCTTGGCCTTCTCGATCACCATCTCGGCCACCTGTACGTGACGGGCCGGCGGCTCATCAAAGGTGGAAGCGATGACCTCACCACGGACGGTACGCTGCATTTCCGTCACTTCCTCCGGGCGCTCATCGATGAGCAGTACCATGACATGGCACTCCGGGTTGTTACGGGTGATGGACTGGGCGATGCTTTGCATCAGCAGCGTCTTACCCGCCTTGGGCGGGGAGACAATCAGGCCACGCTGGCCCTTGCCGATAGGCGCCACCAGATCCAGGACCCGGGAGGAGAGATCCTCGGTACTACCGTTACCGGCTTCGAGCATGAGGCGCTCATCCGGGAACAGCGGTGTCAGGTTCTCGAACAGGATCTTGTTGCGGGCGTTGTCCGGCTTGTCGAAGTTAATCTCGTTAACTTTCAGCAGGGCAAAGTAACGCTCGCCGTCTTTGGGCGGGCGAATCTTGCCGGCAACCGTATCACCGGTTCGCAGATTGAAACGGCGAATCTGGCTCGGCGACACGTAGATATCATCGGGTCCGGCAAGGTATGAGGCATCAGCGGAACGGAGGAAGCCGAAACCATCCTGCAGAATTTCCAGTACGCCATCACCGTAGATGTCTTCGCCGCTTTTGGCATGCTTCTTCAGGATCGTAAAGATGACATCCTGTTTGCGCGAACGGGCCAGGTTATCAAGGCCCATCTCTTGCGCAATATCGAGCAATTCGGGCACGGACTTCTGCTTGAGTTCAGTAAGGTTCATAGGTTGTTAGATTTTCGGAATGGAAGTAAACGAATATTGGAATGACAGGAATGCCCCTGAACGAGTTGGTCGGGTGCTAGTTGAACTTGGTGCTGGCCAGATGGAGCAACCGGTAAAGATGAAAGCCGGAAAAGTACTGAAGCCAGAGACAGGAAGAACAACCGTTCGCCGGGCAACACGGATAATCGGCCACCTGACCATTGAATGTCAAGTGATGCTGGGCAAATTAACACCAATTGCCATGCACAGCAAAGCAAAATACCACCTTAATCGTCCTCCTCCCTCTGATGGAATACTCCCCTTCCATTCCTCTTCGGCTACAGGGATACTGACCATAATCAGTGATTTAACCTGCGGAGTAATCCCATGAGCAGCGAGAAAGCCAGCGAACTCAAACCCTTGAACATCGCCATCCTGACGGTATCCGATACACGCGGGGCCGACGAGGACACATCCGGCCAGTTTCTTGAGGACAGCGTTGTGGAGGCTGGTCACCAGTTGATCGCTCGCCGTATTCTCCCGGACGATGTGTATCTGGTTCGCGCGCTGATGTCCGGCTGGATCGCCGATCCGGACATTCACGCCATCATTATCACCGGCGGCACCGGTTTCCATGAGCGCGACAGCACTCCGGAAGCGGTCGCACCGTTGCTGGACAAAACCATCGACGGCTTTGGCGAGGAGTTCCGCCGGTTATCAGCTTCGGAAATTGGCACATCCACCATCCAGTCCCGCGCGTTTGGGGGCCTGGCAAACCATACCGTAATTTTCTGCCTGCCCGGTTCAACCGGCGCGTGTCGCACCGGCTGGAACGGCATCCTGAACACACAACTGGACAGTCGTCACGGCCCCTGCAACTTCTCGGCACTGGCGCTTCGCAAACCGGACCGCCCCCATCATCGGCTGCATGAAAAAATCGGCAACCGGGGGCAACGATAACCATGGCGGGCCAACACTTGACGGCGGTCGAAGACGCGATCTCGCACATACTGACACAGGCAACGGCACCGACCGGATCGGAAACCGTACCGCTGGCCGATAGCCTTGGCAGAGTGCTGGCAGAGGATCATCACGTACCCGCCGATGTGCCGCCCGCGGACAACAGCGCGGTGGATGGTTACGCCCTGAGAACTCAGGACCTGGTTGCCAATCAGGCTTTGCCGGTGTCGGCCCGGGTGCCTGCAGGGCAGGCCCCGGCGGCGATTGAACCCGGCTCGGCGGTTCGTATCTTTACCGGCTCGGAGATTCCGGCTGGCGCGAATGCGGTAGTCATGCAGGAGCGGGTGGAGGTGACCGAAGCCGGCGTTGTCATCGGCGCCGATATCAGCAACGGTCAGAACATCCGCCGCCGTGGACAGGACCTAAGCCAGGGTGACCTGGCGCTGGCCCGGGGTATCCGCATACGCCCCCAGGAAATGGGGCTGCTGGCTTCCATGGGGGTTGCCCGGGTGCCGGTGATTCCCCGGTTGAAAGTGGCCATCGTGAGCACGGGCGATGAACTGGTTGAGCCGGGTACCGCCCTGAAGCCCGGTCAGATCTATAACACCAACCGGTTTACCCTGCTCGGTTTGCTGGCCGAAATCGGCTGTGACGTGGTGTTGTGTGAAACGCTACGAGACACCCGGGAAGCCACTCAGGCAACCCTGAAACTCGCGGCCAGTGAGGCAGATCTGGTGATTACCAGTGGCGGCGTTTCAGTGGGCGAAGAGGATCACGTGAGGGCAGTATTGGAAGAGTCAGGCGAGCTGTCCCTGTGGCGCATGGCGATCAAGCCGGGCAAGCCACTGGCGTTTGGTTCCATCGATGGCACACCGGTTCTGGGCCTGCCGGGCAATCCTGCAGCAGTGCTGGTCACCTTTCTGGTGATGGGCATTCCTTACATCCGTAAACGACAGGGCGTCACCGATTACCGCGTTTACGGTGAACAGTTGCCCGCAGCTTTCAGTGTCGATTCCGCCTCTGTTCGCAAGGAGTTTGTCCGGGCACGAAAGGAAATCCATGATCAGCGAGTCATGGTGGCAGCCTACCCGAACCAGAGTTCAGGGATGTTGAGTTCCGCCTGCTGGGCCGACGGTTTGGCGGTGATACCGGAACACACAGCCATCATTCCCGGTGATATAATTACATACTATTCCTTTGCGGAACTTCTGGGGTAACCATGGGTAACGAGAACACCGTGATCGTTCGTTTCTTTGCCCGCCTGCGGGAAGAGCTTGAGACCGACAGCCTCACACTGCCGGCACGGTCTGACACCACTGCCGGTCAGGTGCTGTCTGATCTGGCGGCAAAAGGCGGCCCATGGGCGCAACTGGATGAAGGTCAACCGGTGATGATTGCCGTCAATCAGGTCATGGCCAGGCCCGAAACGCGGCTCAAGGCGGGGGATGAGGTGGCTTTCTTCCCGCCAGTGACAGGAGGCTGACATGGACTATTCCGTCTCTGTGCAACAGGAGGATTTCGACGTCTCTACGGAGTACCAGGCGCTACGGGGCAGCGATGCCGGCACGGGCGCGATTGCAACGTTTACCGGTCTGGTGCGGGACAGTGGCGATCTCCAGGGGGTGACGGGGCTGTTTCTGGAGCATTATCCAGGGATGACGGAACGGGTGATCGAGGATCTGATTGAGCAGGCGGCCGAGCGCTGGGATGTGCGCAAGGCGCGGGTGGTTCATCGGGTAGGTCAATTGGCGCTGTGCGATCAGATTGTGTTTGTGGGGGTATGCAGTGCCCACCGGGCCGATGCCTTTGCGGCCTGTGCGTTTATTATGGACGCTCTGAAGACGTCGGCGCCGTTCTGGAAGAAGGAGATTACGGAATCCGGGGAACACTGGGTTGAGCAGAAGGACGCTGATTTGGCTCGTAGTCAGAGCTGGGAATTGTAGGTTCTTTGCTGGCTTTTTACCGGAGTACGGCGACCGGCCATTGAGTCGGTACGGCTTCCCGAAAAACGCTGTGAATACGTCCGTGTACGCTTGGGCTCCGCCATCCATGGCTCCGCACATTTTCGGGAAGCCGTACCGACTCAATGACCTACTTTGGCGTTGCCTTCCAGATCTTCGGGGCGGTTTCTGTTCTTGAACGCCTGAGCCGCATCTTCGCATTTCACTTTTACCGCTCCTGCCGCCTCGGCGAAAACCATCACTCTGCGATTGCCTTCCTGTAGCTGCTTTTCCAGCAACGGTGCCAGCAACACCGGATAGACGCCGTGAAGCGGATGCGCCCTGCCCTCGCATTCGGCGATGACGGGATTTTTCGGGGCTTTCCGCCAGGCATCCACCAGATAGGACAGTACCTCAGGGGTTATTTCCGGCGTGTCGCAGGGGCAAACCAGTACGGCTTCAGCGCCGAGGGCTGCGGCTTGTTTCATGCCGGTTAGCAGGCCGGCCAGAGGGCCTTGGCCACGAATGGAGTCGTCATCTTCGAAGACCCGATCCGGGGCAAGCTGTTGGTAGTCTTCCAGGGATCGGTTGGCGCTGATCAGGACGGGGCTGGCGACGGACGACAAGGCGTCGCATACCCAGGCGGCCATGGGGTGGCCCTGCCAGGGAACCATGCCTTTGTCGCGGCCTCCGAGGCGGCGGCCTTCGCCTCCGGCAAGGAGCAGGCCGGCGATGTGTGGTTGGTGATTTTGTTTATTCATGGCCATAAAAA
>JAKLLS010000101.1 GCA_022014155.1 Marinobacter sp.
AGTTCTTCTCCCATGAAGCCATGGGGCACGTGCTGGCCCACGGCCAGGTGCAGGCGCCGTTCGAGACTGAAGCGCCGTATTACGCCTTGCTGGAATTCGAAGCGGTATCGGATCAGGTGATGGACGACGCCATGGCCCTGTTCGAGCAGTGCGTGGAAAACGGCTGGGTGCTGGATGGCGTGATCAGCCAGAGCGAAACCCAGGCCAACAATCTATGGCAGCTGCGGGAGCGGATCTCGGAGTCCATTGCGCCGCGCACGCCCTACAAGAACGACATTTCCGTCGTGGTTTCCAAAGTACCGGGCTTCCTGCAGGAAATTGACGCCGTGGTGAACGAGCATTACCCGGACTTCGAGATCATCTGGTTCGGCCACATCGGCGATGGCAACCTGCACCTGAACATCCTCAAGCCGGAAGACATGGCGAAAGAGGATTTCTTCGAGAAGTGCCAGCAGGTCAACAAATGGGTGTTCGAGATTGTCGAACGTTACCAGGGCAGTGTCTCCGCTGAGCACGGTGTGGGTATGACCAAGAAACCCTATCTGCATTACACCCGCAGTGAGGCGGAGATCGCCTACCTGAAGGGGATCAAGCAGGTCTTCGACCCCAATGGCATCATCAACCCGGGCAAGATTTTCGACTGAGATGCGGGATCACATCGTTGTA
This sequence comes from Marinobacter sp., assembly GCA_022014155.1. Taxonomy (GTDB): domain Bacteria; phylum Pseudomonadota; class Gammaproteobacteria; order Pseudomonadales; family Oleiphilaceae; genus Marinobacter. The sequence goes on from JAKLLS010000101.1 coordinate 667, forward strand.
CTGACAGGCGCTGGCATCAGCGCCGAAAGCGGACTCTCCACCTTCCGCGACAACGGCGGGCTGTGGGAGCAGCACAGTGTGTACGATGTGGCCACCCCGGAAGCCTTTGAGCGCAATCAGGAGCTGGTGCTGCGGTTCTACAACGAACGCCGCCGCCAGCTTCAGGCCGCCCGACCCAATCAGGCTCACCGCTTGCTGGGTGAGCTGGAAGAAAGGTATCGCGTTACGGTCGTCACCCAGAATGTGGACGACCTTCACGAGCGTGGCGGCTCCTCCAGGGTGATTCACCTGCACGGTGAATTAACCAAGGCCCGCAGTTCCCGTTTTCCGGAACTGGTGTATGACATCGGTTACCGGGATATCAGCCCCGGTGATACCTGCGACGAGGGCGCCCAGCTCAGACCCCATATTGTCTGGTTCGGCGAGGAAGTGCCGATGCTGGAGAAGGCGGCGGAGGTTGTTCGCACCGCCGATCACCTGCTGATCGTCGGCACCTCTCTGCAGGTCTATCCCGCCGCCGGTCTGGTTTACGAAACCGGTTTTGATGTCCCCATCACCGTCATCGATCCGGGGGAGCCGGCTTCGGTCTCCAGGGCCTGGGTCATCCGCAAGGGGGCGTGTGAGGGGGTGGCCGAATGGGTTGCTGGCCTCCGTTAGACTGAACCTCCGGATTGGTGGCCTGTCTCAGTTTCGGGTCTTGAGCTAGTCTCAAGTAAAAGTCCGATGCAGGAGGCAGGTCATGTTGCACAACTTCCGCGCCATTGTTTCAATCTCTCTGTTCGCACTTCTTGCTCTTGGTTCGTCCATGGCCGCTGCCCATCACGGCTGGGGCTGGGCGACCGATGAAGAGTTTGAAATTACCGGCACAGTGACCGGGAAGCGCCTGGGTAATCCCCATGGCGAAGTTACACTGGATGTTGAAGGTCAGGAATGGGTGATTGAGGTGGGACAGCCCTGGCGCAATGAACGCGCCGGCCTCACGGACGAGTTGTTGTCTGACGGTCAGGTGCTGACGGTTCACGGCCATCGGTCCGCGCGGGAAGGGGAACGATTGGTCAAGGCCGAACGCATTGTCATTGATGGCAAGGAGTACAACCTCTATCCCGGTCGTCGCTCCTGAGCGCCAGGGCAGGGTATGCAGGAGGTCGCGCTGTTCCTGGAGCAAGCCGCTCTGGCCGAGGGATTACGGGATTCAGTCTGGCTGTACCCGCTGGTCAATGCCGGTCATGTACTGGGGATAGCAGTGGTAGTGGGCGGTATTATTCCGATGGATCTGAAAATACTTGGTCTATGGCCCGGGCTGCCTCTGTTGCCGTTCTGGCGTGCGCTGAGAGCGACGGTAGCCGTCGGTCTGGTGCTGGCAATCGTCACCGGGCTCCTGCTGTTCCTCGCCCGTGCATCCGATTATCTGGCCTCACCCTGGTTCCTGATCAAAATGGCAGTTTTGCTTCTGTCCCTGATCAATGTTGCGTTCGTTATGGTCCGGCATCCGCTGCCGGAGATCAGTAGCCGGCCGCCATCCCTGGAACTGAAAGTCTGCGCCCTGATTTCGCTGGTTGGCTGGTGCCTTGTGCTGCTGCTTGGCCGTCTTGTGGGGTACTTCTGACCGCTACGGCTTGTCAGTCCGGGGGTTGTTGCAAGTACTTCTCCAGTTCGTCGCGGAACGCCGCCTGCACTCCCAGCCGTTTCAGCATCCAGTAATGCCCGGCGATCATCCGGTCGATGAAGATGCTTTCCACCGGCGGTTTGAAATAGTCCAGGTACTTGAACACCGTGGTGGTTTTGGCGGCTACCTGCTTGTGGATGTCGGATTCCGCAAAATCGTAGGGCTCGCTTTGATTGAAAGGCACGATAAGAATGTCCCGCCACATGGCGTAGTAGGCTTCGTCCACCGCCGGTTGTGATTCCACCCGTGCGCCCAGGGCGATCAGGTGATGGTCCAGTGCGGCGTAATCTTCGTCCAGTGCGGATACCAGCGCCTTGCGGTAGGCCTCGACAATCTCCGGCTTCAGTTTCTTCACACAGCCAAAGTCATACAGGATGATGGAGCCGTCGGGCCGGTAGGCAAAATTACCCGCGTGGGGGTCGCCGTGAATGCACTGAAAACGGAACAGCTGATCCGCCATCATGGTGAAGATACGGTGACCAATCAGGTTGATGGTGTCCTGGTTGTATTTCGCGGGGGTGATGGCGTTGATGTGATCGCCCTCCACCAGTTCCATGGTCAGCACACGCCGTGAGGAGTGACTTGCAAACACCCGGGGAATAATGATCCAGTCGTCCTTGGCGTGAAACTTCCGGAATTCCTCAAGGTTGCGGGCTTCGTTCTCGTAATCCAGTTCTTCCTTCAGGCGGACACGGATTTCACCGAACAGCTGGTCCACGTGTTCTTTCGGCATCTTCAGCAGACCACCGAGTTTCAGGGCCAGGCGCAATTGTTTCAGGTCACTGTCACAGGATTCGTCCACACCGGGGTACTGGACTTTGACGATCACATCGCTGCCATCGTGCAAGCGTGCCCGGTGGACCTGGCCTATGGACGCTGCGGCGTACGGGGCTTCCTGCAGGTACTCAAACAGCTCGGGGACCGGTTTGCCAAGTTCACTCTCCACCTGTGCGACGATGATCTCGAACGGCATCGGCGGTGCTTCTTTCTGCAGCCGTTCGAGCGCGTCGGAGAACTCCTTGGGCAGGAAATCCTGGGTCTGGGACGCAATCTGTCCCACTTTCATCACCGCCCCTTTGAGCTCGCCCAGCGTATCGGCGATCTGACCGGCCATGCGAGTGTAGCTTTCACTTTGGGCGCCTTCGTCATTCTCGGTGCCGAACAGGCGGCGGGCTCTCTGCCCGGCGTATTGCCCCGCCACCGAGGCGGTCATGCCTGCGAGTTTGAAGAAGCGTCCACTGCGGGAGGTCACCGGTTTTTTAGCCATGCACTGAATACGTCCTGAGCGGCGGAAAGGTTTGGACCCTATCTTACGCTAAATGACCCGGGTTTCGACAAACAGCACGTCTTCCAGTTCCAGTGACAGGATCTGCCCGGATGCCAGGGCGCCGACGCCACTGGGAGTGCCCGTCAGCACCACGTCTCCGGGCATCAGGGTGAACTGGCTGCTCATATGGGCAATCAGTGGGATGATCGGATTGAGCATATCGCGGGTGTCGCCGGTTTGCTGTCGTTGGCCGTCGATGTCGAGCGTAAAGGTGAGGTGGTCCTTCCTGAGCTTGTCTGCGGCGACGAAAGGCGACAACGGGCAGGCACCGTCAAACGCCTTGGCTCTTTCCCAGGGCTGCCGTTTTTCTTTCAGCTGGCTTTGAACGTCCCTGAGGGTAAGGTCCAGTGCCAGGCCATAGCCAAGGATGGCAGCCTCTGCTTCGCTGGGGGAAGCGTTGGTGATAGGGCGGCCAATGAGAATGGCCAGTTCCGTCTCGAAATGAACGTCACCCCGGTCGCGGGGAAAGTCCAGTGGGCGGGTAATATGAACCGCTGAAGTGGAGGGTTTGATAAACAGCAGCGGCTCGTCAGGCACCGGGTTGTTGAGTTCCCTGGCGTGCTCCGCATAGTTGCGGCCAATACAGACAATCTTTCCCAGCGGCAAATGAACGGGGGTGCCGTCCTTCCAGTGGTGCTGATAATCGGGCATGGCCGCCTCCTGATGGTTTGTGCTAATCACCTTCGAATGAGCAAACAGTATAAACCTGTAACCCTTCTTCCCGCAGCTTCCGTGAGCCGCCGAGATCCGGCAGGTCGATCATCGCCGCCACTTCCACAATATCAGCTCCGATGCGACGGATCAGGCGTGTGGCGGCCAGCATGGTGCCGCCGGTGGCAATCAGATCATCGACCAGGACAACGCTGTCTCCGGGCTTGAAAGCGTCCTTGTGCAGTTCTACCGAGGCAGTGCCGTACTCAAGTTCATAATCTTCCACCAGAGTATCGAATGGAAGTTTGCCTTTCTTGCGCACCAGCACCAGTGAAGCGTTCAGTTCGTAGGCCAGGGCCGAACCAATGATAAAACCACGGGCATCCACGGCGGCGACAGCATCAATCTCCTTGCCGTGGTAGCGATGCACAAAGGCATCAATCAACTTTCGGAAGGCTGTTTTGTCTTGCAGTACCGTGGTGATATCACGGAACGCAACGCCGGGTTTTGGCCAGTCCGGTACCGTGCGAATGGTGTTTTTGATGCTCTCTGCGAAGTAATCCATAACAGTTCCGGTGATTACTCAGGATGTGGCTCAGGCCACATCCAGGAAGATGAATTTCAGGATAAAGACAACGGCAATAATGACAACGCTGGCATTCAGGTTGGACCAACGGCCACTCAATGCCTTGAGAATAGCGTAGGTGATGAAGCCCAGCGCGATGCCGTTTGCGATGGAGAAGGTCAGTGGCATCATCAGGGCTGTCACGACCGCCGGTGCGGCCTCGGTGATGTCATCCCAGTCGATCAGTTTCAGGCCACTGGTCATCAGCACTGCAACATAGAGCAGCGCTGGCGCGGTGGCGTAGGGCGGGATAATGCTGGCAATCGGGGAAAGTAGCAGGCAGGCAAGGAACAGGGCGGCAACCACGACGGCTGTCAGACCGGTACGGCCACCAGCGGAAATGCCCGCAGTGGACTCAATGTAGCTGGTGGTTGTGGAGGTGCCCAGCGCCGCGCCCGACATGGTAGCTACCGAGTCAGACATCAGCGCACGGCCCAAGCGTGGGAGCTTGCCATCCTTGTCCAGAAGACCACCGCGCTGGGCCGCGCCAATCAGGGTGCCGGATGTATCGAACAGGTCCACAAACAGGAACGCAAACACCACACTGATCATGCCGACGTTGAGGGCACCGGCGAGATCCAGTTGCATAAAGGTGGGCGCAAGGCTCGGAGGTGCGGAGATGAAACCCTGGTATTCCACCATCCCCAGGGCCATGGCAACGCCGGTAATCGCAATGATGCCGATCATGACAGCGCCGGTGACCTGACGGAATGACAGGGCACAGATCAACAGGAAACCGCCAAAGAACAACAGGCTCTCGGCAACCTTCAGCTCACCGAGACCTACCAGAGTGGCCGGATGATCCACCACAATGCCTGCATTCTTGAGCGCAATCAGTGCCAGGAAGAAGCCGATACCCGCGGAGATACCAAACCGCAGCGACATCGGGATGCTGTTAATAATCCATTCCCGCACCCTGAAAATACTGAGCAGGAAGAACAGAAAGCCGGACAGGAATACCGCCCCCAGGGCCACCTGCCAGCTGTAACCCATGCTGCCGACCACGGTGAATGAGAAAAACGCGTTCAGCCCCATGCCCGGAGCCAGGGCGATCGGATAGTTGGCCCACAACCCCATAATAAGTGTGCCGATGACTGCCGCCAGGCACGTGGCGACAAAAACCGCGCCGAAATCCATACCGGTCGAGGACAGGATGCTGGGGTTGACCACAATGATGTAGGCCATGGTCAGGAAGGTGGTAATGCCGGCCACCACTTCTTTACGAACATCGGTGCCGTGGGCCTTTAACTGGAATAGTCGCTCAAGCATGACGGGGGTCTGCCTCACTGAGTGCCGGGTAGGGTTTGGGTATTGAAAAGCTTCGATAAAACGGGATTGTGTGAAAAAACGGCAATCTTACCGGCTGAGGGACGTCAGGCCAAGGGATGATCGCTGATTCAATGTTACGGATTGCCCTTAGCCGTGGTGTGGATCCCGCTGTAGCCTGATATCGAACCGGACAGCCAACATTCGCACAATAACGATAAACAACAGGCCCACCGTCAGTGCGATGGTTTCGCTTTCCAGGAACCATTGGCACACAAAATAGAGCCAACAACCGGCGAATGAAATCGAGGCATAGATCTGGTCCTTGCGGAAAATGAACGGCACCTCGTTGCACAGGGTATCCCGCAGTGCACCACCGAAGGTGCCAGTCATCACACCGAGCAGAGACGCAATAAACCATGAATGTCCGAGATCAAGCGCAAGCTGGGCGCCAAGGATAGAGAAGATGCCCAGGCCAATGGCATCGGGGAACACGATTCGTGATTCACGGATTCGGTGTGCACGACGCCAGTAGCTGAACACTATCGCCATGGCAAGAATGAGGATCGGCTGCTCCTGGTGCTTGATCCAGTACAGCGGATGGTTGTCCATCATCAGGTCCCGCAGGGTACCGCCGCCCAGTGCCGTGATGAAACCAATGGTAAACACACCCACGGGATCCATATTCTTGGATCGGGCAACGATCATTCCTGAAATAGCGAAGGCAATGACCCCGATCATTTCAAGAAAATAGATGATATCGAACATAAAAAGCCCTGAAAGGCAGGAAACAGCGGCAACCCGGCCGGGTTTGAGTGCGCGAAGGATATCCTAAATTGGCACCGGATTCATCCCCGAAAGGCACTGACTATAAGCGTTATTAATAAAGTTGGATAAGGCATCTTTATTTGCTTCATGGAGTGACTCTGTTTAGCTTGATGGAAATCAGATAGGGCATTCCCGTTAGCCAATAACAATGGAGTCAGTTAATGAAAGCCATTCTCTGTAAAGAATACGGCCCAGCTGAAAAGCTGGTAATCGAAGATGTTGCGAGCCCGGATGTAAAAGGCCACGGCGTCAAAATCCGCGTGAAAGCGGCGGGCCTGAACTTCCCAGATACCCTGATCATTGAAAACAAGTACCAGCTGAAACCGTCACTGCCATTCTCACCCGGTGGTGAAATGGCTGGTGAGGTGATCGCGGTGGGTGAGAAGGTCACCCGCTTCAAGCCGGGTGACCGGGTCGCCGGCCTGACCGGTTACGGCGCGTTTGCTGAAGAAATTGTGGCTCCTGAGCAGAATCTTCTGCCGGTGCCCGACGCCATGCCGGACGAAAAGGCCGCTGCCTTCTCCATGGTCTATGGCACCTCTTACTACGCACTCAAACAGCGCGCCAATATACAGCCAGGCGAGACCCTGTTGGTACTGGGTGCCAGTGGCGGTGTAGGCCTGGCCACTGTGGAACTGGGCAAGGCCATGGGCGCCCGCGTCATTGCAGCGGCCAGTTCCGCTGAGAAGCTGGCGGTGGCGAAAGCAGCCGGTGCTGATGAGCTGATCAACTATACTGAAGAACCCCTGAAAGAGGTGGTCAAGAAGCTTACCAACAGCAAAGGGGTGGATGTAATCTATGACCCGGTCGGCGGCGATTTCACCGAACAGGCCCTGCGTGCCATGGCCTGGAACGGTCGCCACCTGATCATCGGCTTCGCCGCCGGCGACATCCCCAAGATTCCGGCGAACCTGACGTTGCTCAAGGGCTGCTCCGTGGTCGGCGTGTTCTGGGGCAGCTTCACCCAGCGCGAGCCAGAGGCTAGCGCCCAGAACATGATGGAGCTGATGAAGCTTTACGCCGAGGGCAAGATCGATCCGAAGATCAGCGAAGTGTTCGAATTCGAGGACTACGCCAAGGCCCTGGGTGCCCTGACTGAACGGCGTGCTACCGGGAAGGTGGTGCTTAAGGTCGGCTAACTATGCAACTTGGGAGTTAGGTTATCGTAGCCTGCTTGATGTGGTGGTGGCGCCGTGTCGGGCAGGCCTTCCCAAAAACCGCTACGAGCACGTCCGTGTGCGCTTCTCTCCGGCCATCCATGGCCTACGAAATTTTTGGGAAGGCCTGCCCGACACGGCTTGCAAGCACCTCAGATATGTCCGGCCTGGGTTCTGCTACTTATTTGCATTCCGTCAGAAACGTAGGTCGGATTAGGCGAAGCCGTAATCCGACAACCCAGGTCAAGAAAACGCGCAAAATTGTCGGATTACGCCTGTGGCTAATCCGACCTACGTACACGCGCTTTTGAATTTGACCGGATATAACTGAGCTGTCCGAACGCGCTGGTGGGTGCCCCCTCCCAAAAATTTCGGAGGCCATGGATGGCCGGAGAGAAGCGCACACGGACGTGCTTGTAGCGGTTTTTGGGAGGGGGCGCCCACCAGCGCAGTCCCCCCAAACCATCAGGCTAGGGCCTAAGCCAACAAACAACGCCAAACGTCAGAAACTAACCTTCCCAGCATCAATCTCAGAAACCAGCTTCTCATCAAGCCTGGTATACCCATCCGTACGAGGCAGCCACGCATAAACTTCCTCGCCAGGCTTACCAAGGGAATAGCCGGCTTTCTGGATATCCACCTTGCGGTATTTGAAGGTCCCGGTTTTCTCGATGGCGTGGGTCACGCGCACGAACACCGGAATGGCATAGGCAGGCAGGTTCTCCTTCAGGTAAGCGAACAGCTTGTTGATATCGAACTCACTGCCATTGCTCTGGGGTACCAGCGTGACCATACCGGCCTTGCCGTTGGTTTTGGGGATTTCCACGCCGTAGACAATGGCTTCTTCCACCATGCCCGAGCCGTCTAGGATGTTCTCCACTTCCGTGGTGGACACATTCTCGCCCTTCCAGCGGAAAGTATCCCCCATACGGTCTACAAACTGCAGATGGCCGCAGCCGATTTGCTTGAGTACGTCGCCAGTGTTGAACCAGGCATCGCCTTTCTTGAAGGCATCGCGGAGGATGGACTTTTCCGTGGCTTCTTTCTGGGTGTAACCCTCGAACGACCACTTCTTGGTAATCTCACCGATCAGCAGGCCAGGCTCGCCCTTGCGAACCTCCTCCATGTAGCCTTTCTTGTTGCGGATCGGATCCCGGGTACCTTCGTGGAATTTCACCAGTTTGTACGGGGCAGTGGAGAAGCCTACGGTGTTGTCCATGTTGAAAAAGTTGGAGAAACCGATGTTACCTTCGCTGGAGGCGTAGAGTTCTGCCACGGTTTCGATGCCGAAGCGTTCCTTGAATTCCTTCCAGATCGACGGACGCAGGCCATTGCCGATCATCTTGGTCAGGTTATGGTTGCGGTCCTGCTCGCTGGCGGGCTGGTTCAGCAGGTAGCGGCAGAGCTCACCGACATAGCCGAAGGTGGTGGCGTTGTAACGGCGCACATCGTCCCAGAAAGCGCTGGCGGAGAACTTGCGGCGCAGGGCGATGGATGAGCCGCCGGCCAGTACGGAGCCCCAGCACACCAGCAATGCCGTGCCGTGATACAGCGGCAGTGTGCAGTAGAGGACATCCTCCGGTTCCATGGCCAGGGACATCAGACCGAAGCCGCCGTAGGCTTTCACGAATTTGCGGTGGCTGCCGGGAGCCGCCTTGGGCAGGCCGGTGGTGCCGGAGGTGAACAGGTAGATAGCCGTGTCACCCATTTTCGGCGGATTGCTCAGTACCGGGTTGGTACCACCGTGGGCGCTCACTTTTTCCGCCATGTTGACGTAACCTTCTGGAGCGTCGCCGAAGATGTTGAGGGTATTGGTATCGGCCAGGAACAGGAACGGCGTGCGGTGCCGGGTCAGCAGGTCAGCCTTGACCGCATCGAACGGTTCCACCAGTTCTTCGCCAACCACCACCATGCGGGGTTTGATCAGGTTTACGCTGTGTTCCAGCACCTTGCCTTTCTGGGAGGTGTTGAGCATGGCACAGGACACGCCAATCTTGGCGGCACCGGCCACGACAGCCAGAATTTCCGGACGATTTTCCAGGAAGACGGCAATGGACTCTCCCTTGACCAGTCCCTGGGTCAGCAGGAAGTTGGCGATACGGTTGGCCCAGGCGTTGAATTCGGACCAGGTCAGGCTGCGGTCTTCGTAGGCGATGGCAGGACGAGACGGGTATTTTTCGGCGTTGCGCTCCACCAGGGTGCCGAGGGTCAGTTCTTTCTTTTCGTTCTTGACCGAGTAGTAATAGTAACCCTTGGCAATGGAAGGGAAGCGGCGGACGATACCGGGAATGCTGCGGACGATGTCACGGGCTGAAACGTTATCTTGACTCATGGTGTTATCCGTAAGGGTGTTGAGTTGTCGTTTTATCGTTCACGCCCCGGGACACCATCCGCCTCCGGGGCTAATCCAGGAACAGGTCCGGCAGCAGCGGTTTGTCGCCCGCGGCGTATCGGTACTGTTCGAAATCGGTTACGCCATCGCCCCTGAGTACCTCTTCGTCGATCAGGGCCTGACCGGTGAGGCTGGTGCCCGGGCGGTTCAGAATGCTGACCGCGGCATCGGCCATGATCTCGGGCTTGCGGCCCTGGGCCATCATTTGTGGACCACCCACTTCAAATTCGATGGCCGCCGTGGCGATCAGGGTCTTGGGCCACAGGCAGTTGACGGCAATGTCGTAACGCTTGAATTCCTCTGCCATCCCCATGCTGAGCATGGTCATGGCGTATTTTGTTGTCGTATAGGGTCCGTACTGGGCGAACCATTTGGTGTCCAGATTCAATGGCGGTGACAGGCTCAGGATATGAGCATTGTCTGACGCCTTCAGCCAGGGCAATGCGGCCTGACTGCAGACAAACACCGCGCGGGCGTTGACCTGGTGCATCAGGTCGTAGCGACTGGCCTTGAGGTTTTCCACCCCGGTCAGCCGGATGGCGCCGGCGTTGTTCACCAGCGCGTCAATGCCGCCAAAATGTTCAGCGGCCTCATTCACACGCTCCCGTACCAGTGTTTCGTCCCGGACATCCAGAACCAGAGGCAGCGCCTGTCCACCGGCGGCGCGAATTTCCTCCGCCACAGAGTGAATGGTGCCCGGCAATTTCGGGTGTGGCGTGTCGGACTTGGCTCCGATTACCACGTTTGCCCCCTGTCTGGCACAGGCCAGGGCAATGGCCCGTCCGATGCCCCGGCTGCCGCCGGTGATAAAGACTGTTCTGTTGTTCAGAGTGTTCATGCGCTGGCCTCCTGATCTGCAGCCTCTACGGCCGCGATGTTTACCAGCATCTGGCTACGCTTGACCTGGTCGCCATTGCTGACAAGCACCTCGTCCACCACACCATCCCGATCTGCCTTGACCGGATGTTCCATCTTCATGGCTTCCAGTATAACCAGTGTTTCGCCCTGCTGGACGGTCTGGCCTGGCTTTACCAGTACATCGATGATGGCGCCGTCCATGGAGGCCTGGACCTTGCCACTACCGGCACCGTTGGCGCCTGCCGCCGGCTGGTGGGTAACGTCCCGCACCGACCAGGCTTGTCCGAACGCCTGCAAATATAGGGAATCCCCTTCACGGTGATATTGGCAACGTTGACGTACGTTGTTGTCGATGATGCATAACAGGCCATCACCGAGGCTTTCCAGAAGCAGTTGATAATGGATGTCGCCATGGCTGACAGACACTGTGTTTCCGGTCTTTCGTACCAGAAGCTCAACAGTTTTCCCGCCAGTGTCCAGCTTCATTGGCGTCATGGTCGCTGGCGCATTGCTCCAGCCGCTCTGGCCTGAAATGCCATGGTCGAGAATGCAGGCAGCCAGGGCGAGTTCGCGGATGCCTGGAGTGTAGGGTGCCAGTGACGGATCATCGCGGAAGGCTTGCTGCAGGAATGCAGTGGTGGCTTCACCCGCTCCGAATGACTCGTTTGCGATGATGCGGCTGAGGAAGTAGCGGTTGGTGGTGACCCCAAACACAGTGGTGTCTTCCAGGGCACGAATCAGTCGGCGGCGTGCTTCGTCCCGGTTCTGACCCCAGGCAATGACTTTGGCCAGCATGGGATCGTAGTGCGGCGTGATGGTGTCGCCGGAGCGCACGCCGGTGTCGAAACGCAGGCCTTCGCCCTCAGCGGATTGGAAGGCATACAGTGGTCCGGTTTGCGGTGTGAATTCGTGTGCGGGATCTTCCGCGTACAGACGCACTTCGATGGCATGGCCGTTGAGCTGGATGTCCTCCTGCTTGAGGGGCAGGGGCTGACCTTCGGCCACGGCCAGTTGCCAGGCCACCAGATCCTGTCCGGTGATCAGTTCGGTGACCGGGTGTTCCACCTGCAGGCGGGTGTTCATTTCCAGGAAGTAGAAGTTGCGATCTTTGTCCACCAGGAATTCGACGGTGCCGGCCCCTTCGTAACTGCAGGCGAGGGCGGCTTTTACTGCGGATTCGCCCATGGCTTGTCGCAGTTCGGGGGTGACGAAAGGTGAGGGCGCTTCTTCTACGACTTTCTGGTGGCGCCGTTGCACGGAGCAGTCCCGTTCGCCGAGGTAGACGGCGTTGCCGTGGCGGTCGGCGAAGACCTGGATTTCCACGTGGCGGGGTTCGATGACGGCTTTTTCGAGGATCAGTTCGTCGTCGCCGAAGGCCTGTTTGGCTTCGGAACGGGCCCGTTTGATATTGTCCGCCAGTTCGGTTTCTTCCTGTACCAGGCGCATGCCCCGGCCACCGCCGCCAGCGGAGGCTTTGATCATCAGCGGGTAGCCGATGTCGGCCGCGGCACCGATGAGTTCGTCGTCGCTGGCGTTGTTGCCTTCGTATCCGGGGACGACGGGTACACCGGCTTCCTGCATGGCGATTTTGGAG
>JAKLLS010000244.1 GCA_022014155.1 Marinobacter sp.
ATTCGGCTGATCCTGCCGGAGCTGTCAGCCTGGATGTTGCGGATAATCACATTGCGAACCACTTCCGGGGTGCGATAGGCCGTCGCGAACTGGCCACTGACCAGCTCACCGTACTTGCCTGCGGTTGCACTGAGCCGTTCCATCACAATACCCTGCACAGTATCCCGGGTTGTCGTGGTTATCCGTTTTTCCATATCACCCAGTGACAACTGGGCCGTAACCACGATACTGCCGCCCATCACCAGCAGCAGCGTAATGACCAGGGCGTAAAGTTTGAAGCGTAGCGAAAGCTCTTTCATTGCGATGGAACCTGTTCGATTGCGGTGTTTTTAGCGAGGTAACAACTTGGCATACCTGACCCTGTTCCTGACAGCCTTTGCCGCAGCCACCCTGCTTCCGGCGTATTCTGAAGTCATGCTGGGCGCAATGGTCACCCAGGACTACTCCCTGTGGTGGCTCTGGTTCTGGGCAACGGCAGGAAACACACTGGGCTCTGTTGTTAATGGGGTTATCGGCCGGCAGGTGGATCGCTTTAAGGAAAAACGCTGGTTTCCGGTCACAGAGGAGCAACTGGAGAAAGCACGAAACAAATTTAACCGATACGGTCAGTGGTCTTTGTTATTAGGCTGGATGCCCCTGGGGGGCGACGCGCTCACACTCATCGGCGGCGTGATGCGCGTGCCCTGGCTGAACTTTGTGGTCCTGGTCGCCATTGGCAAGGGCGTACGTTACGGCTTTGTACTCTGGCTGGTCCTGAATGCCGCCGGGGTGCCTTCGGAATCGGTGCCATCGCCATAAAGGTAGGCACGAAGCAGATCCTCACCGTTAAACTCAGCATTGAGTACGGCGATAAAGGTGTATACCCCAATCAGTTTCCGGTTGAGGAACACAAATTCTTTTGGGGGCACCCTGAAATAACGGCTGATAGCGGACCTTGCCGCCTGGCGGGCCACCCGTGACGGCAAATCGCTCTGTTTCCAGCGGTACTCGCCCTTGGCGTTGACGGCGTAATCCGGCCACTGGCTCCGATCCCGGACAAGCGGTTCCAGCACTGACATGCAAACTGCACCAAACTTATCGAGCACCTCATCCGGCCAGTCACGGCTCATGAAGCGCAACTCCATGCCGCCCTCGATGACCGCTGGCAAATCCCCTTCATAGGACGCACGAATCATCTGAATAACCGGGTCGAGGAAAGAGGGTGAGTAGGCCTGTACGGCGCCAAAATCGAGCAGCACGATCTGATCATAGTCCCGGTCGGAGCCCTGCTCACCGGCAATGCGGATACGGTAGTTACCAAAGTTCGGATCGGTCTGGATTTCGCCCCAGACGAACAGCTCCCGGAAGAACAATTCCAGGGCCGCCAGGCCCAGTTCCGAACGCCGCTCCAGTGACAGCTCCCGCACAGCCACGGAACTGACCGAATGGCCGTGTTCGTAGGTGGAGGCAATCACATGAGCAGTAGAGAACTCCTCCAACACTCTGGGCACCACAAATCTGGGATCGGCCATCAGCATCTTGCGGAATTTTTCGGTGGTACGGGCTTCCAGCCGATAGTCCACTTCCCGGTGCATCATCTCCCGTACTTCTTCCAACCAATCGTTGAATTCCGGCCCGAAAGATACCAACCGTGCGATTTTCAGGAGGTGGGCCACCGCATTCAGATCACTGTCTACGGCATCCGCCACGCCCGGGTACTGAACCTTCAGAACCAGTTCAACCCCGTCACTTTTTCGGCGTGCCCGGTGTACCTGTCCCAGTGACGCAGCGCCAATCGGTTCGGGATCAACATCCAGCTCGGCCAGCCGCTGAGTACCCAGCTCTTCCTTCAACACCCGCTCAATGGCAGACCATTCGAGGGAGGTGGTCTGGTCTTCAAGGGTATGCAATGCTTCGGTCACTTCCTCTGGCAGGAAGTGCTCCCCATAAAGGGCCATAACCTGACCGATCTTGACCACACTCCCTTTGAGCTTGCCCAACTCATCCACCAGAAACTCAGCCTGGCTGGACAGCATGGCGCGGTGTCGCTGATCCCGCTTTTCCCGGCTACTGAACCAGTTCGTCGCCATATGGGATGCCATCCGCGTGCCTGCAAACAGCCCGGCCCTGGTCAGCGTCAATCGGCGCTCGAAGCTTCCGGTTTTGATACGTGAAACGGAGGTTCCTCGCTTTTTGGACACCATGAATTATCCGTCCGGTTCAGTACATTTCAGCCCTGGGGCTACTTTCGCCATTATACGTACAGGAGTCGCATCAACCCTCACTGAGTCGCCAATCATTTGTCGGCCTCAGGGCCAATGCAACTTCACTCCTTGGCGTATAGCAATGAATTTATTGCAACTCTTTACGTTTCTAAACACTTTAACGCGCGGAACCCGTCTAGTATTGAACTGCAGACTCAACAATAACACCAGAACAACAAGACCTTAAAATGACCCAAGTAGCCGAATATAAGGCAGATACCGATCTGTCCCAATACCGGGTAAAGGGAGAAATTCCTGTTCCCACCCTGATCGGATGGCTGACGCTCGCAGCCGTTCCTTTGATTGTTTTTTTTGCGTATCGCTCATCTCTGCGCGGAGATCCCACCGCCCCTATGTTTCTGGTGGTTTTCGCAGGACTGCTGGCCATCAATGGGGTTACTTATCTATTCAGTCACAACAGTACTCTGCAGCGCAGGGGCTTTATTACGGTTATCACTGCACTGTTTACCTATCTGGCGGTACAGGCTGTGGAGGATGGCTCCGCCATCATTTGGCTGTTTGCCTACCCCCCGGTCGTGTTCTATATCAGCCAGTCCCGGGTCGGGGTTATTGCCTGTAGCGGTGGTCTCGTCGGAGTGGCCGTGCTTTTCAGCCCGGTTGGAGACCAGCTGTTTGATACACCGTACACGGCCAGCTTCCGCCTCACCATGCTTGCCGTATTCGCTTTTGAAATATCCACCTGCTATGTCCTGGACCAGAGCCGACGGC
>JAKLLS010000015.1 GCA_022014155.1 Marinobacter sp.
AGGCGTTGAATCTGGCGCTGGAGAATTATCCGGGGACGTTGGTGTTTGTCAGCCATGATCGGGAGTTTGTTTCCTCCTTGGCGACCCGGATAATTGAGTTGAAGTCTGATGGCATTACTGACTTCAGTGGTAGTTATGATGATTACCTTCGGAGTCAGGGGTACGTTTGACTCTTTGACTCTTTGACTCTTTGACTCTTTGACTCGGGCTTTGGGCGGTGGCGGACGGGTGGGTAGGCCTTTCCAAAAACCGCTCCTGCGGCACATCCCTGTGGCGCTTCTGCTCCGCCATCCCTGGCTCCGCAAATTTTTGGAAAGGCCTACCCACCCGTCCACTCATACCTGTGAGTGGTCTTCGAACTTAAAGAGAGAACTGTATGGGTGAGGCCGGGATTATTAGCGCGACCCGTAAATGGGTCGAAGATGTAGTTGTCGGCCTTAATCTTTGCCCGTTTGCCAAGCGGGAACTGGTCAGGGACCGGGTGCGGTTTGTGGTATCGGATGCGCAGACCGAGGACGAGCTTCTGCAGGCACTGCATGCAGAGCTTCAGCGTCTGGAGGACGAGCCGGATGTTGAAACGACCCTGCTGATCCATCCGGGTGTGTTGCAGGATTTTGCGCTTTACAATGAATTCCTGGACGCGGTGGATGGGTTGTTGGTGTATCTGGAGCTGGAAGGCGTTTACCAGGTTGCCAGTTTCCATCCGCAGTATCAGTTCGGTGGCACGCAGCCGGATGATGCGGAGAATTACACCAATCGGTCGCCATTCCCTATGCTGCATATACTGCGGGAGGAGAGTCTGGAGCGGGCGATTGAGGGGTATCCCGATCCGGAGGGGATTCCGGAGCGTAATATCCAGCGCGTAGAAGAGCTGGGTGTCGAGAAAATGCGGTCTTTGCTGGCCGCCTGTTTCCGTGAGGAGGGTGATGATGGAGAATCCGGAGGTGGCCGGCCAGCAACTGGCTGAGTTCATCCATCGTTATCCCCGCCTGATGATTCTCACGGGCGCGGGGGTGAGTACTGATTCCGGTATTCCCGATTATCGCGATCACGAGGGTGCCTGGAAGCGCCGGCAACCGGTCCAGCATCAGGAGTTTATGGCCAGTGTGGATGTGCGTCGTCGGTACTGGGGGCGCAGTCTGATTGGCTGGCCGGTGATTCGTAATGCCCGTCCGAACCCTGCTCATCATTATATTTCCGATCTTGAACTGCTCAATCACAGCACGCTGGTGGTGACCCAGAACGTGGATCGTCTGCATCAGCGGGCGGGCACTCGAGCGGTTAATGACTTGCATGGTCGTGCGGATCAGGTGGTCTGTATGGGCTGTGGGTATCGGTGTGATCGGGATGAGGTGCACGATCGATGCGCTGATCTGAACCCGGGGTTTCATCACTTTACCGCAGAAACGGCGCCGGACGGGGATGCGGATCTGGAGGTGGATTTTTCGGAGTTCCGTCTGGCGAATTGCCCCAGGTGCGATGGGATTCTCAAGCCGGATGTGGTGTTTTTCGGGGATTACGTGCCGAAAGCGCGGGTGACGACAGCGTTGGACACTCTGAGGGCCAGCGACGGCCTGCTGGTGATTGGCTCATCCCTGATGGTGTATTCGGGGTTTCGTTTTTGCCGCTACGCCAAAGAATGGGGTAAACCGATTGCAGCTTTAACCCGTGGTCGTACCCGTGCGGATGAGATGGTGGCGTTAAAGCTTGATGCCGGGATCGGCGAGACCCTGAGGGCCTCGCTCGACCGGCTTTGACAGGCGGGCTTCAGTCGTAACCGAGCTGCTTGCGCCACTTCCGCAGCAGGAAGTTGGTGTCGTGCTGCCAGGGGTGGAAGCTGGGCTTGAAGTAGTCCAGGTACTCGGGAATGATCGCGGTGAACATACCCTTCGGACCCCAGACGCGGTTCAGGCCTTTGGCCCAGGAGCGCAGGTTCAGCAGTTGCTTGTCTTCGCGCATCAATTCCACGATGAAGGAGTGGATCGCCACCATGATCAGGGTAGTGATCAGTGCCATGGTGCCCATACGGATAGCGTAGTCCACCACGCCTTTGCCATACAGCTTCTCATAGGTGTCGAAGGCGACGGCTTTATGCTCGTTCTCTTCGATGCAGTGCCATGCCCACAGGGTGCGCATGGAGGGATCAATGGCATTGACCATGTCTTCGCGCTTAAGCAACTGGGCGGACAGGATGCCGGTGAAGTGTTCCAGCGCCACGGTTGCGGCCAGGTGAACCCGCTTATTGTTCAGCCCCGGCAGATTCTTCACTGACAGGAAGCCGCGGGTCCAGCCTTCCAGCTTTTTGATGTCGAAACCCTGGTTGATCGCGCCTTCGTTGAAGTGGCCGTGCTCTTTCGCGTGCATGGCTTCCTGGCCGATAAAGGCGCCGATGTCTTTCTGCAACTGCGGATCATTGATCTGGTCACGGACCGCACGAACACTGTCCACGAAGAAACGCTCGCCATCCGGAAACAGGGCGGACAGGGCGTTGAACAGGTGAGTCATGAACGGGTCACTGTCGACCCAGTGCCGTGGCACTTCATCAAAACCGAAGTCCTGGCGACGTACGGGAAACGATGCGGTTACTGCAGTCATGGTGTGACCTCTCTAATTCATTGTTCGATACTGCCAACGATACGGCTATTGAGCTCGATACGTCTGGTTATAAAGGGACAGAATCCGGTCATTGCCGAAAAAGCAGGAATCAAAGAAGTCGGGCCAGAGGGGAAGGGAGGCGGCTAATGCCGCCTCCTCGCAGGGTTACAGCAGGTTATAGATAAATACCACCGCGACCGCGACCGGGGTAACAAAACGGACGGTTACGAACCACAGATTGAACATGGCTGGTGACAGTGACAGTTCGTTCTCCATGGCCTTGCGTGACATCACCCAGCCCGCGAACAGGGCAACCAGAAGTCCGCCCAGCGGCAGCAGAATGTTGGCGGTAAAGAAGTCCAGAAGGTCGAAGATGGTCTTGCCTTCCAGCATCGGTATAAAGCCAAGGGGAGCGAAGTCGGCCCACAGGTTCAGGGACAGGATCGAAGCAATGCCGAGCGCCCAGCAGACAAAACCTGCGCCCAGGGTGCTGACCAGACGGTTCATGCCTTTCTGTTCTTCGAGCCATTCCACGATGGGCTCCAGAAGGGAAATGCCGGATGTCCAGGCGGCGAAAATCAGTAGCACAAAGAACAGGGTGCCAAATAGGCTGCCCATGGGCATTTGGCCAAACGCCAGGGGCAGGGTCTGGAAGATCAGGCCAGGGCCTGCGCCCGGCTCAAGGCCATTGGCGAAGACGATCGGGAAAATGGCCAGACCGGCAAGAAGGGCCACACCGGTGTCGATTACCGATACGGTGATCGAGGTCTTGGCGATAGAGATTTTCTTGGGCAGATAGGAGCCGTAGGCCATCATTACTGCCATACCCAGGCTCAGGGTGAAGAACGCGTGCCCAAGGGCCACCAGAATGCCGGACGTGGTCAGTTTGGAGAAATCCGGCTGGAACAGGAAGGCGGCGGCCTGGCCGAAGTGTCCGGTGGTCATGGCGTAGCCCACAACAATCAGCAGCAACACGAACAGCGCGGGCATGAGGATGCTGACAGCCCGTTCCAGCCCGGCGCGCACGCCCCGCGCGACCACGACCATGACCAGTGCCATGAACAGGGTGTGCCATGCCAGCAGGGTTGCCGGACTACTGAGCAGTCCGGAGAAGATTGCGCCGACGGCGTCGGCGGATTGCCCGGCGAGCTGGCCGCTGGCAGTGGTGCCTACATAGGATATGGCCCAGCCACCAATAACAGAATAGAACGAGAGAATCAGAAAGCCTGCCAGAACACCCACAGCACCTATCAGTTTCCAGACGGGTTTAAGACCATCCCGTTGGGTAATCGCGCGCAGACTGTTCACCGGGCTGTGGCCGCCGCGCCGGCCGATCATGACTTCCGCCATCATGATGGGGATGCCCACTATGGCAATACAGAGAAGGTACACGAGAACGAAGGCGCCGCCGCCGTTCTCACCCGTTACATAGGGGAATTTCCAGATATTACCGAGGCCAACGGCGGAACCGGTGGCCGCCAGGATAAAGGCTAGGCGCGATGACCAGAGACCGCGCTTGGCGTTGGAGCCTTCGAGCTCACCGGAATAGGTGGCAGAACCTGATTGTGTTACAGACATAGCTGTCTCCTGCTTGGTACTTGTTTTTGTTGGGGAAGCAGAGGCCGCGAAGGGTTCGCGGCCTCAAAGACATGGCCCCGCTTTACTATCCGGCATGGGCCAGATGCTCCGACATCGCATTGACGCGGGCGGTGTGCTTGCGGAACCGCTCTTCCGCCAGTTCGTTGGCAATAGCCCCGGTGGGCTTGCCATTGCGGTCGGAGCGGGTAAAGATCTCGTTCAGTGTGTCGCCGATGGTATCCACGTGGGCGCGGACCTTCTCGGGGGGCGCGCCGGTTCGCTCGTAGGACACATCAATGATGCCGCCGGCATTGATGGCGAAATCCGGGGCATAGAGAATGCCGCGATCCATCAGTGCCTGATCGTGGTCCGGGCGTTCCAGCAGGTTGTTGGCTGCGCCAGCGACCACCGTGGCCTTGATTTGCGGAATGCTTTCGTCGTTCAGTACCGCACCCATGGCACAGGGGGCGATGACATCCACAGGCAGGAACAGGATGTCCTCTGCGGTGGCAGGTTTGGCACCCAGCTCGTCAATGGCTCTTTGCATGTTGTCCGCGTGGATGTCGTAGACCCACAGCTCGGCGCCGGCCTCCTTCAGGTGCCGCGCGAGGCGAAAGCCCACGTTTCCGATGCCCTGGATGGCTACCTTCAGACCTGTAAGGTTGGAGCGGCCAAGCTTATGTTTCACGGCGGCTTTCAGACCGATGAAGGTACCGTAGGCGGTGGCCGGTGACGGGTCGCCGTTGCTGGGCTTGCCGTCGAACCCAATGTGCTGTGAGATCCCGGCCACGTGGCGGGTGTGCCTGCCCATGATTTTCAGATCGGGCACACTGGTACCGGAATCCTCGGCCGCGATGTATTGACCGCCCAGGCTTTCCAGGTGGCGCCCCATGGCCTCCAACAGCGCTTCGGTCTTGTCTTTGCGCGGATCACCGATGATGACGGACTTGCCACCCCCCAGGTCCAGGTTGGCGAGGGCGGACTTGTAGGTCATTCCCTTCGACAGGCGCAGGACATCCCATACGGCTTCCTCGTCGCTGGCATAGGGGAACATGCGGCAACCACCGAGGGCAGGCCCACGGGAGGTATTGTGAATGGCAACAATGGCCTTGAGTCCTGTTTCCGGATCGCAGAAGAAGGACAGGTGTTCGTGGTTATCGAACTCGGGATGGCTGAATACGTTCATGGCGTTTCACCTCTCTTTGAAGGCTGTCGCTACCCTTTTGGGGTCTGCGGCAACCGGTTTTATTATGGGTTAGACAGCAGTGTTTGCAATTTGTTGATGCCAGGTTATGTCTTTGAATGGCAGCGTTTATAGGGTTGAGCAGAGTGTTACAGGGGGAGTTGCCGGGAACCGGGGAGGGTTCTGGCTGCGCGTGCAGGAGAGGTTTGTCCGCTGAAAGTGCGGAATTGAACATGTTGAAATCCTCTTCCAACTCGCCGGATCGCGGCATGAGTGGCTGTCTTGTTATTGTCGTCCGGCTTTTGGCCGGCGGTTTGATTTCAAGTGTCCATTTTCCCTGTTGGGAGGGCCCTTTTGGGGCTGGACGAAAAACAAACTAATTTCTTTTGACGTAAACGTCAACTTCTATTTTGGTTTCAGCGCAATGCGTCATGAAAAGATCTTCACAAGGTTTTGTGTTGAGGGGGAAAAAGCCGTTAGAGGAATTTGCCATATCAGGAGCCTGTTTATCCTGAATCGGTTTGAGCAAGACAGAGGAAGTCGGGTTGGTTGTTTTATAATCAGGTCGTAGCTTTCTTTCCACCTGTGATGAGTGAAGGGGGAATTATGAAACGGCTATTTTATCTGGTGGATTCCATCGACAGTGTGCAGAGCATCTCCGATGACCTTCACCAACGTGGTGTTACGGATTGGCGATTTCACATCGTCAGTAAGGATGAAGCAGGTCTTTACACCCACCGTCTGCACTCCGCCAGTGTGCTGGACAAGACCGACCTGCCGAGGTTTGTCGAGCGTGGCATGCTGATCGGGGCGTTGTTCGCCCTGTTTTTTGTCGTTCCACTGGCCCTTTGGGGCGGTCTCGAATGGCCGATGGCAGCGTATGTTGCCATGGGGGCGTTTGCGATTGTCGCCGGCGGCTGGTTAGGCGGCTTCGGGGGGATCAGTACCGAGAATTACCGGATCCGGAAGTTCCACGGCGATATTGAAGCGGGCCGGTATCTGGTTATGGTGGATGTGCCGAAGAAACACGTGTCACAAATGGAAGAGCTGATGGCTCTGAATCATCCGGAAGCGGAACTGCAAGGCGAAGGCAGTAGTGTTAACAACCCGCTGGCCGGGGGTGATGGCCGGATTCACGTGGTGCATTAACGGGGATATCAAAAGACTGCTTCGGCATTTACCTATACGCATATTGGGGAATCTGCCTTAGTTTCCCCTGATGTCTGTCGCTTCCTATTCTTATAAACTCCAGCCGCGCAAGGTGCGTCTGGAGTTTTTCCGTCTGCTTCCCATCTCTTTGTTTGTGGTGGCGTTTGGTGCTGCCTTTGGTTTGGCCGCCACACAAAAAGGCCTGCCACCACTGGATGCCATACTGATGAGCACCACGGTGTTCGCTGGCGCCTCCCAGTTTGCGGCGATTGATATGTGGGGCAACCAGGTGTCCGTGCTGCCGTTGATCGCGGTGGTGTTCGCGATCAATTCCCGTCATCTACTGATGGGAGCCTCCCTGTATCCAATGTTGAAGGATGTCTCGCCGGGCAGGCGTTATGGTCTGCTTCTTTTGCTGACCGACGCCAACTGGGCCGTATCGGCCCAGGATTACCAAAATGGCAAGCGTAATCTGGAAGTGATTCTGGGGGGCGGCCTGGTTCTATGGCTGGCCTGGATTGTGGGAACCTGGCTGGGCGTCTACTTTGGCGGGTTATTACAGAACCCCAAAAGCCTGGGGTTGGATATGGTCCTTGGTTGCTTCCTGCTGGCAATGGCCCTTGGGGGCAAAAAATCTCCGAGAGTGTTGGTGGCATGGACAGTAGCCGGGCTAGCGTCGCTGGCTGCCTGGCAATGGTTGCCACCGAATACCCACGTGGTCGTGGGGGCATTGGCGGGTGGCGCTATTGGGTTTTTCTGGCTGGAACATCAGGGCACAGAGGCAACCGATGAGACCGCCGCAGCCGAAGAGGGCGCGGCCCAATGACGATCGAAACCACGACTACCGGTATCCTGGCGTTGATTGCAATCATGACGGTCGTCACCCTCGCCACCCGTTTCGGTGGCGTATTCATCATGTCCTTTGTACGGATCAGTCCCCGCATCGAAAGCTTTATCAACACCATGGCCAGTTCGGTGCTGATCGCGATCATCGTGCCCATGGCATTCAGTGGAGATACCGGTGCAGTGGCCGCGCTGGCGGTGACCGCAGCCCTCATGCTGGCCTTCCGCAAGCCGCTACCCGCCATTGGAGCCGGTATTGCTGCGGCGGGACTGGTTCGTTATTGGGTGTAAGCTGGCATTGGGTTGGTGTTACGCAAGGCTATCTCACCAATCCCTGGCAATTTGATGCCCAGACCCAGTGGGTTCACACCCAGTGATAAGCCCATAATGTTCAACTCAACCCCCTCCCGGACACCCGCAAGAACTCCAAAATAACCACCCAGTGAGAATTGATAGCCGGTGCCGCCCGGAACTTCGGCAATCACCCTGTCTCCCAGGTAGTCCTTACCGATCGCATGGTTTGGCAGTGCTACGTCCAGTCCTGGCACTTCGCGGATTACCCAGGCCACGAATGTGTTGCTGTTGGGGCCTGGCCAGGCTTCATACTCTTCCGTGAAGGGATAGGATGCGACCGCATCGTAGATAGCTGGAATCAGCCGCTTCGCCTCCTCTCCACGGATGTCTGCGTACAGCGTTGGCCTGGCGCCGTACCAGTGCCGGTCAGGATCGCCGGGGCTGGAGTTGACCACGTAGCGACGCCAACCGGTCACCTCATGGACCCGGTAGTGATCCGCCCCGGCCTCCTTGGTGCTGATCCAGGTGTGTACCGCAAAATATCCGCGCCAGCTCCAGGCTCTGGCCCCGTATACCTGAATGATGGCCTCGTCGGTTTCTCCGGGGCGCGGAGCGATGCCGGCACTGTCCCTGGATGCGGTTTGCCAGCTTTCAGCGCTTTGGAGCGAACCGCTGGTCGCCAGTAACAGCGGGCCTGCCAAGAGGAAAAAGAGTCCGGCAACAAACCAGGCGGTATAGCGTAAAGGTCGTTTCATTTCATGTGTCCGGATTGAGGCGAGTTATAATAATACCGTACTGGGTTTGCCCGCTTCTGTTGCGTCTTCTAGGCTCAGAGGTAACAGTTAGTGTATGCAATCGGAGGCGGTATGTCAGACCATCATGTTTACAAGAAAGTGGAAATCGTTGGTTCGTCGAAAAAGAGCATTGAGGATGCCATCGAGAATGCGCTGTCTGAGTGTGGTAAGAGTGTCCGCAACATGGAGTGGTTCGAGGTCCTCGAAACCCGCGGTCATATTACGGATGGCAAGGTAGGGCATTATCAGGTGGTTATAAAAGTGGGCTTCCGCATCGCGGACAGTTAACGCTTTCCGCGCCCGGAAGTCCGGATCTGGTACACAGGGGTTGATAGGGGGTGGCATTATGTCTTCCGATAAATGCGCCCTGCTGCTCGTTGATATACAGAACGACTTCTGTGAAGGCGGCAGCCTGGCGGTACCTCAGAGTGATGCGATCTTTCCGGTCGTGAATGAGTGGATCAGCAAGGCCCGACAAGAGGGCTGGGAAATGATTGCCAGCCGTGACTGGCATCCTGTTGACCATGTCAGTTTTGTTCAGCGTGACGGTCCCTGGCCTGTGCATTGTGTGCAGGATACCCGGGGAGCGGAATTCCATCCGGCGATAGACTTACCGTCTGACGCAGTGCGGGTGAGTAAGGGTACGGCTTTTGATACGGATGCCTACTCGGCGTTCGATGGTACCCAGCTCGACAGTTACCTGCAGCGTCACGGTATTGGGTCCCTGTATGTCGCTGGTCTGGCACTTGATGTATGTGTGCGGGCGACGGTTGTCGACGCGGTGCGGCTGGGATTCAGCGTAAACCTGATTGTCGACGGTACCTACGCGGTTGACAGCGCCAGCGCGCCAGAAGTGCTGGACGAGCTGGCGGGACTGGGAGTGTCGCTGCAATACTGACAGGATGCAGGAGCCCGACAACATGGTGCATGAGAAAGATCTTGCACTGCTGGTGGACCTCTACGAGCTTGCCATGGCCCAGGCGTACTGGGCTGAAGGTATGCACGATACGGCAGTATTCAGCCTGTTCTTCCGGGAACTGCCGAACAACCGCAATTTTATCCTTGCCTGTGGCCAGCAGCAGGTGGCCACGGTCATTGAGACCCTGAAATTTTCCCGCGAGCATCTTAAGCGTCTGGAAAGCCTTGACCGATTTCAGCCGGAGTTTCTCGAATGGCTGGGCAAGTTCCGGTTCAGCGGACATATCAGGGCCGTCCCCGAAGGCACCCCTTTGTTCCCCCAGGAGCCGTTGCTGGAAATAGAAGCGCCCATCGCAGAAGCCCAGATACTGGAAAGCCTCGTAATGAACTATGTGCATCTGGAATCCGTGCTTGCATCCAAAGCGGTACGGGTAAGGCTTGCTGCCGGTGAGCGCCCGGTGATTGATTTCGGGATGCGGCGAATGCACGGCGTGGATGCGGCCCACAGGAGTGTGCGGGCGTTTCGCCTCGCCGGTCTGGCTGGGACCAGCAATGTACTGGCCGGCCTGGATTATGGCCTGACGGTCAGCGGCACCATGGCTCACAGTTTTGTCCAGGCCTATCCTGATGAGATGGACGCCTTCAAGGTGTATGCGCGGCTGTATCCGGGCACCACATTGCTGGTAGACACTTACGACACCCGGCGGGCAGTCCGGCGCATAGCCGATTGGCTGAACCGGGAGCCCGACGCGCAGGTCAGCGCCATCAGGCTGGATTCCGGAGACCTTGAAGCCGAAGCGAGGGACTGCCGCACGATACTGGATGCGGCGGGTCTCCAGGATGTCCGTATTATGGCGAGCGGTGGTCTTGATGAATACAGGATTTCCCGACTGGTTGCGGCTGGAGCACCAATTGACGGGTTTGGTGTGGGCACGGCCATCGGTGCCTCAAACGACGCACCCGCCCTGGAGCTGGCTTACAAATTGACCGAGTATGGCGGCCTGCCACGGATGAAAAACTCGTCGGGCAAGCAGTCCTTTCCAGGTGGCAAACAGGTTTTCCGTCAGTATGACAGGGATGGCCGGATGAAAAGGGATGTGATCAGCGGCCGGGAAGAAGTGTTCGATGGTGACCCCTTGCTGAGGCCGGTCATGAAACACGGAGTGGTGTTGTTGGCCGCTATCGATTCACTGGATCAACAGGTGGAGTATGCTTCTGCCTCGATCCGCTCGTTGCCAGCAGCGTACCTTGAGCTGGGAACCGCTGATCCGTTTCCCGTCATCATCAGTCCCTATCTCCGGGCGTTGCAGGCCGATGCGCTGAAGCGGGTCCGGGGTTAACCCTTTCTGAGGGTTCTTTCCCGTATAACGGTTACCAATTGGTTGATCATCTCCCTTGCCTCTCCGTCGTACAGCAAGTGGAACTTTTCACGCTGGATGTTCCGGTCGTGGGTGGTGTTGGAGGTGGCGGATTCTTTCAGCAGGTCCATATACTGGCAGGCCGCCAGGTGTGCCTTGATGTCGGTATCGATGATTTTGGTGACCAGCTCGTCGACATCTCCGTGGCAGAATGGTCGGTTTCGATTGAGTGCGCGGCGCGCCTCCAGGGCGGCGTTGCGGGCTTCCAGTCGCAGTTCCCCGGCCGGCTCTCCTGACTCGACGGCGCGCAGAAACATACCCAGGTGATCGTGGAGCTGCCAGACCAGCGGCCAGATCGCCTCGTAGGCGGCTTTCTCGGTTGCGAACTGGTCCGAGTCAGATTCACGACTGCCATGACCTGGCGATGACGTTACAGTGTCGTTGAATTGATTGATGCGCAACTCGTCCATGTCCCGCCACAGGGTTTCCGTCCGTTGTTTGAGCTGGTCGTCCAGAAAATCCTGTCTGCGCCTGTCCTTGGCCACATAGAGCAATGTCAGTACAGCCACGACGATGGCCGTGGCAGAGAGTACGACGGCGGTACCGTCATTGTTGATGAGGCTGAGCAGCTGATCCGTGTCCATTGGTAGTGCCTCGGTTCAATTCCTGAAACGGGTAGTCCCGAAAGTATCAGGAATTCGCGATCGGAGTCATTACAGGACAGTATAGTTAACCGCTTTCCTGTTGCCTGAAAGGCAGAGCGCCGGTGGCATCGTCAAAGTACTGTTGGACGTGGTCCGCTTCCTCCACTGTGAAACGATGGATAGCATCGCGGAAGCCTGAATGGCGGATGCCGTGCCAGGAATGGGTGATCACTGGCTCGAAACCCCGTATCAGTTTGTGTTCGCCCTGCGCGCCCGCGTCGAACGTGGACAGACCAAGTTCAATGGCCAGGTCAATGCCCTGGTAGTAGCAGGTTTCAAAGTGCAGGAAGTCATACTCTTCCAGGCAGCCCCAATAACGACCATACAGGGTGTCATTGCCGGTGAGAAACAGGGCTCCGGCGATCATGGTGTCTTCCTTCACCGCCATAATGATGTGACTCTGGTCGGGCATGGTTGCGCACAGTTGCTGGAAAAACTGTTTGTTCAGGTATGGTCGCTGGCCGCGTTTGAAATAGGTGGCCTGATAAAACGTGTAGAACACCGATAGCACCTGGTCCGGGATATCCGTTCCGGAAAAATGTCGGAACGATACACCGGATTCTGCAATCTGACGGCGCTCTTTGCGGATGGACTTGCGCTTGCGGGAGGTGAGTTTTCCAAGAAACTCATCGAACGAGCGGTAATCCCTGTTGTGCCAGTGGAACTGGCAACCCAGACGGTGAAGGCTCCCTGGCTGATCCAGCAGGTACTGGTCGTCGTCATTGGGAAATAGCAGGTGCCACGAGTGAGCGCCAGTGGATTCACAAACACTGTTCAGCAACTGGTGAACCACAGCGGGTGACAGGTGTGCCCTGAATGAGTCTTCCAATAACAGCCGGGGACCCTGGCAAGGTGTGAAGGGGACGGCAATCAGCAGCTTGGGGTAATAGGTTTCCCGGTAGCGCCGATAGGCATCGGCCCATGCCCAGTCAAACACATACTCGCCCATGGAGTGGCTTTTCAGCCACGCCGGAGCGACGCCAACCAGACGGTCCTCCAGCCAGAAGCTCAGGTGTGAGGGTGTCCAGCCCGTATCTGATGTGGTGCAGCCGGTATCCTCAAGTGCTTTCAGGAAATCATGTTTCAGAAACGGATAGGTGCCGGGGCAGAGTGCGTTCCAGTCAGCCTCGTGAATATCGTGGATGGATGAGCAGACACGAATGTGTGGAAACGGGGAGCCGGATTCGGGCATGGTCGGGGATACTCCTTGGTGTCACTCCTTAGTATCACACCGATACCATACGCCAGAATCCGGTTTGTGATCACTGGTCGCTGTTGCTTTCGGCTTTTTCTGCACAGCGTTCTTTCATTTTTTCCTGCCACTTTTCCATCTTCTCGGCGCGTTTCGCCATGTTTTCCTGATGGATCTGGTTCCAGGTTTCCCGTTGTTCGTCAGTCAGTTCAAGACGGTCGGCCATCTCGGCGCGGCGTTCCTCCATCTTCGCCCGGTGTTCTGCCATTCTGGCTTCGCGGTTCTCCGGACTGAATTTTCCGGTACCCTCGCGCAGTTGTTCGCACATTTCAGTCTTATCGTATTTGCCGCGGTGGCCATCGTGTCGGTCACCGTGATTGCCGGCCATGGCCAGCGGGCTAGCGAGCAGGGCGGCGGAAAGGAGAGCGCTGGCAACAAACAGGGAAGTTTGACGTTTCATCATAATCATTACCTCGTAGTCGGTTGTGGGACTGCAGCGAGGCAGTCCGCGAATGGACGAGATTCATGCTAATGGAGAACTCTGTCATCCGGTGTCAGCGTGATGTAAAGGTTATGCAAAGGAAAAACCGTGGAAAAAGACACCATCGGCCAACGTGTTAGACTGAAGGCCGTTAATCGGGAGGACGTCCATGCAGAACCGGGTATTGCTGGTTGAAGATGATGATGAATTGCGGCAGTTGCTGGCACGCTATCTGACCAATCAGGGGTTCAGTGTGCGCGAAGCGGCCAATGGCAACGATGGCTTGTCCCTGGCCCTGAGTCAGAATTGCGACATCGTTGTACTGGATATCATGCTGCCGGACATCAGTGGTCTCGACGTTTTGCGATCCCTGCGAGCGGACACTCACTTGCCGGTTGTCCTGCTCACTGCCCGGGGGGACGAGACCGATCGTATCGTCGGATTTGAGGTTGGCGCTGACGATTACATCCCCAAACCATGCAATCCGCGTGAGCTGGTCGCGCGCCTGCAGGCATTGCTGCGCCGGATAGCATGGGATCAGTCAGTGGAAGTGGATGCCGCCAGGACATACGGTGATCTGAGGGTGGAGCCTTCCCATCGCCGCATCTACCAGGATGACAAGCCTTTGGAACTGACCGCCACCGAGTATGAGGTTTTGCAGGTGCTGCTGGCCCACGCTGGCAGTGTGGTGCGCAAAACCGATCTTATGCAGTGGGCCCTGGGGCGTCGCCTGGAAGCCTACGACCGGACCCTCGATATGCACATCAGTAACCTGCGCAAGAAACTGGGTAACGATGATCCTCCCCGAATAGAAACGGTTCGCGGTCTGGGGTATAGCTATCGGGTGCCCACATGAAGCGGAGGACAATATTCCCCCTGTTCTGGCGCATCTTCCTCTCGATCTGGCTGGCCATGGCGTTGACTGTGGTGGTCAGCAACCTGGCGACCCGAATGCTTCTGGATCGCGAGCGGGAGGCTATCGAACGTCAGGCGGGGCTCAGGGATCTTGCCGAGGAAGCGATAAAAATTCGTGAGTCTGGTGATCGGGGGGGCGCCTGGCGTTTTCTCAGGTCGGAGGGTGAGCGTATTGAATTGCACCTGATCCTCATTGAGCGGGATGACAATGATGGCAGGCTCCCCTCGTTCATTCGTGATCGGATGAAGTCAGGCTGGTATCCGCAGAAGCCAGCGGTGCTTGATGTTGGTGACGGTTATCGTCTGGTGGCGTGGCCACGAATGCACGGTGCCGGCTGGCTGGATCCGAAATTCTTCCGCGCCATAGAGCTGGGGCTGGCATTCGTGATGATCTCCCTGGCTTGCTGGTGGATTGCCCGTCGGGTTTCGCGGCCACTTCTACACATGGAGACGACCGCTCAGGCCATCGCCCGGGGGAATAGCTCACTGAGGGTCAGTGACAGAATCACGAAGCGGCGGGATGAAGTGGGGCAGCTGGCAACGGCATTCAACGCCATGACCGAACAGCTTTGCAGTTTACTGGAGCGGCAAAATCACCTGCTTCGTGATATCTCCCATGACCTCCGGACACCACTGACACGCCAGCGTATCGCCATTGAGCTGGCGAGCGAAAGTGGCGCGGATGAAGAGCTCATGGCCAGCATACTGCGTCAGAACGAGCGACTTGAAGCGATGACCGGTCAGATCCTGACGCTGTATCGGGTCAGCGAAGGCGGGGGTGACATAGAGCGGGAGTCGGTGCTGCCAGTGAATGTCATAAACCGGGTTCTGCAAGACGCGGCAGATTACGCAGAGCATCAGGGGGTGGACTGCAAGCTGGTTGTCTCGCCCGCCAGTGCCTCTGCATCCGTGCTGGGCGATGAAGGGTTGTTACAGCGGGCGCTGGACAACGTTCTTCAGAATGCTCTTGATCACACCCCTCCCGGCCGCTCTGTGCATATTGATTTGACAGCTTCCGGCGAATGGCTGGAGCTCGCTATTGAGGATGAAGGGCCCGGCGTAACCGGGGAGCTGCTCCCTCACCTGTTTGAGCCTTTCTTCCGGGCTGACAAATCCCGGGGCGGCAAAGGTTGGGGACTGGGGCTGGCTATTGCCAGGGACATTGTTGCTGCCCACGACGGCGAAATTGCAGCGACACCCGGGGAGCGGGGCGGCTTACGGGTTCTGGTTCGACTTCCGGTGTTTGCGGCGGGGTAAGGAGTCGGGTTCACATGAAAAAAGATTACCCTGTTCCGGCAGGATACCTCGAGCGGGAAACGGAAGTGAAGAAAAGCCGCTTTATCGCGAGAGTGGCCCCCGTGAACTCCAGGGATGACGTCAAAGGCTGGCTGGATCGGTCTCATAAAGACCATCCGGATGCCCGCCATATTTGCTGGGCCTACCAGATAGGTCGCCCCGGATCGGCCGCAGAAGCCGCCATGAATGATGACGGTGAGCCGTCGGGCACCGCCGGAAAACCGATCCTGAGCGTGATTCAGCATAAGGATATGGGGGATGTCCTGGTCATGGTTATCCGCTATTTTGGTGGCATCAAACTGGGTGCCGGGGGCTTGGTCAGAGCCTATGCCGGGGCAGCGGAAAGTGTGCTTTCGGCAGTGGATCGAGTGGTTCAACGATCCATGGACACAGCGTTTGTGACCATGGGGTTCGCCGATGAACAGCCGTTGCGGCACTGGTGTGAAACCAATGACGCCTCGGTGGAGTCCATAGAGTATGGGGCGTCAGTGACTGCCAGGGTATTGCTGCCGTCGGATCGAGGTGAGCAATTCGCGGGATTCTGCGATGCCCAGAAGCTGGATTACCGTTTTGACAGGTAGGGAACGGTTGTTACATCTCCGAGCGTCAAGTGTCCGTATACTACCTGAAAGGCAACCGTAAGGAGGTTCGCTATGGCTATTCGAGTGATGATTGCATCGTTTCTGATGTTGGCGATGGCAGGCTGCGCCAGTAACGTGGTGACAGATTATGATTCCGCTGCCGTGTTCGGGAATTATTCCTCGTGGGCGTTTACAGATGAGCCTGGCGAGGGTCAGTCCGTGGTGTCACTGGATGGTAGTCGCATTCGCAACGCGGTGGAACGTGAGCTGAATCGCAAGGCCATGAAAAAGGTGAGCGCGGACGAAGCGGATCTGTTGGTGGCCTGGGAGATCGTGGAAGAAGAGCGGCTCGAAAGTTACGGTGTGGGATTTGGCTTGGGATTTGGCCATAGGCCCTTTGGCTGGGGACTGGCATCCGCACCGCCGGTAAGGGAAATCCAGGAAGGCAAGTTGGTGATTGAGCTGGCAGACACCAACACGCAACGCGTGGTCTGGCGAGCGGCCAGTCGGCGCTACCTCAATGAAGATCAGTCCCCGGAGTATCGCCGTGAGCTGATCGACGAAGTGGTGGCTGAAATGTTTTCCAAGTATCCTCCGGGGCTGGGCCAGGGGTCTGGTGGCTACTAACAGAAACGGAGCAAGCATGAAGTCAAAATCCTCGGGTGGATTGGTCTTTTCAACCGAGCAGGGCCGTATGTGCCCTGACTGTCGCAACCCGATTTCAGATTGCACCTGTGGCCAGTCTGCCCGTCCCGCCGGGGACGGCATCGTGCGTGTCAGTCGCGAAACCAAGGGCCGGAAAGGCAAGGGTGTGACGCTGGTTACCGGCATCCCCCTGGATGACAAGGAACTCAAATCCTTCGCCAAGCTTCTCAAGGCCAAGTGTGGCACCGGTGGCACGGTGAAAGACGGCGTGGTGGAAATCCAGGGCGATCAGCGGGACACCCTCGTTCCGTTACTGCAGGCCAAAGGCTGGACCGTAAAACGTGCCGGTGGCTGATGGTATAACACGCAAACCCGTCTCCAGACGCTAGAATAGTGCCTGCTCTTGAACTGCCCGTGAAGGGACAATCGCATACTGGAGGATAGGAATGCACGTACTGGTGTTGGGGGCAGGTGTTGTAGGCGTCACCACTGCCTGGTTTTTGCGCAAGCAGGGCCATGAGGTCACCGTGGTTGATCGCCAAAGCAAAGCCGGTCTTGAAACCAGTTATGCCAATGGTGGGCAGATTTCGGTGTCCCACGCAGAGCCGTGGGCCAATCCGTCGGCACCGCTCAAGATATTGAAGTGGTTGGCCCGGCCGGATGCCCCCTTGCTGTTTCGTCCAAGTCTCGATCCTGCCCAGTGGCGCTGGGGGCTGTCGTTCCTGATGCAATGCACGTCTGCCCGGGCGGCCCATAACATTCGACAGATCGTCAACCTGGGGACCTACAGCAGGTCTCAACTGCAGGCGGTGCGTCAGGATACCGGGATTGAGTATGACCAGTTGGAGAAGGGCATACTGCACTTCTATACCAATCCGAAGGAATTTGATGGCGCGTTGGCGCCGGCGCGGTTGATGCGCGAGCTGGGGTGTGACCGCGAGGTGATTGATGCTGGCCGTGCGGTTGAGCTGGAGCCAGCCCTGGCTCCGATTCGCGACCGGATCGCAGGGGCAACCTACACCGCTGCAGATGAATCCGGGGACGCAAGAAAGTTCACTCAGGGCCTGGCTCGAAAAGCCGAAGAGGCGGGTGTGACATTTCTCTATGGAACGGAAATCCTGGGTTTCGATCGTACCCGTGACCGGATTCTCGGGGTCCAGGCCGTGAGGGAAGGCCACCACGAAATGTTGCGTGCCGATGCCTATGTCTTGAGCCTGGGAAGCTTCAGTGCGGTACTGGCCCGGAAACTGGGAATGTTCCTGAATATCTATCCGGCCAAGGGATACTCCATTACCGTCCCGGTCAGGAACAAAGATGCGGCTTTCAAGGTGAGCCTGATCGATGACGAATACAAGCTGGTGTATTCTCGTCTGGGAGACAGGATTCGGGTTGCCGGTACTGCAGAACTGAGCGGTTACAGCCGGACCCTGAACTTTACCCGCTGCCGGGCCATTGTCAGGCGCACGGCGGACATCATGCCGGATGCAGCCTACTGGGACGAAGCCGAATTCTGGAGTGGTCTGCGACCAGCGACACCTTCCAATGTGCCATACATCGGGAAAAGCCACTTCGGCAACCTCTACCTGAATACTGGCCACGGCACGCTGGGCTGGACCCATTCCTGTGGTTCAGCGGCTGCCATTACCGACATCATTGATGGGCGCAATCCCGAGGTCGATTTCGCCTTCTGTGGTCTGTAACGAAAACGGCCCCGGGCGATGAACCCCGGGGCCGTTGTGCGCATTGTGGGAGAGTGCTAGCGCAACTGCTCCCGGATCAGCTTCTTATTGATCTTGCCAACACTCGTCTTGGGGATATCCTCCACAAAATCAATTTGCTCGGGAATGGCCCATTTGTTGATTTCGCCGGTGTCGACGAACTGCTTCAGATGGCTTTGAATGTCCGCCAGAGTCGCCTTCTCGCCCGGCTTCAGGGTGACCAGAGCATGGGGGCGCTCGCCCCACTTCTCATCGGGAACGCCTACAACGGCAGCGCCAGCTACAGAGGGATGCTGGCTGATCAGGTTTTCCAGATCCAGGGAAGACAGCCATTCGCCGCCGGTCTTGATGACGTCCTTGATGCGGTCCTTTATCACCAGGGTGTTGTCCGGTTCAATCGACGCCACATCGCCAGTGTGGAGCCAGCCACCTTCCCACAGTTCTTCTCCTTTCTCCGGTTCCTTGAAGTAGCTCTGGGTCAGCCAGGGAGCGCGGGCGACCACTTCCCCTTTGGCTTCTCCGTCATGAGGGACCGGGTTGCCGGACGGGTCTACGATCTCCAGCTGTGTCATGGGCACCGCGATACCGGTTTTGACCCGCTTGGCGGTCTGTTGCTCCAGTGGTAGCTCAAGGTCCTCGGGTTTCATGTGAGTAACGCTCAGCAGCGGGCAGGTTTCCGACATGCCGTAGCCGGTATACATGCGGATACCAAGTTTGGCGCCAGCGTCACACAGGCCCTTGGTCAGGGCGCTACCGCCGATAAGAACATGCCAGTTGCTCAGGTCGGCTGTCTTGATGGACTCGGTGCCCATCATCATCTGCATGATGGTTGGTACGCAGTGGGAGAAGGACACCTTGTGTTCTTTGAGCAGATCCACCAGCAGTTCCGGTTCATAACGGCCGGGATACACCTGCTTGATGCCCATCATGGTAGCGGCGTAGGGGACACCCCAGGCGTGAACGTGGAACATGGGGGTGACCGGCATATAGACGGATGTGGAGCGCAGCAACGGCATCTCATCGTAGGCAGATAGAGACCCGGTCATTGCCAGTGTGTGCAGTACCAATTGGCGGTGACTGAAAAAAACACCTTTGGGATTGCCGGTTGTGCCGGTGGTGTAGAAAGTAGTCGCGACGCTGTTCTCGTCGAAATCCGGGAAGTCGAATTCGGTTCCGGCCTTTGCCAGCAGGGCTTCGTATTCACCAAGGGTATCGAGACTGGTGGATTTTGCTTCGTTGTCGTCGGTGAGCTGGATGTAGCTTTTTACTGTTTTGATCTCATCCTTGACGCCTTCGAGAATGGGCAGGAAGTCATCATGTACCAGAACCACATCGTCTTCGGCGTGGTTCATGGTGTAGACGATCTGCTCGGGCGAAAGACGTACGTTGATGGTGTGCAGTACCGCCCCAATCATTGGGACCGCAAAGAAGCATTCAAGGTAGCGTGGCGTGTCCCAGTCCATCACTGCTACCGTGTCTCCGGGTTTTACGCCGGCATCGGTGAGAGCATTGGCCAGGCGGTGGATGCGTTCAACCAGGTCGGTGTAGGTGTACTTGCTGCGATTGGCGTAAACAATTTCCTGGTCGGGAGAGTACCTGGGACCAGAGAGCAGAAGTTGCTTGATCAGCAAGGGATACTGATGGGCGTTGTCCGCTGGTGGAAGAATGCGGGTTTGTGCCATTACTTTTTACCTCTTTCCCGTTTGTTGATGTTATTGCGAGAAACAGGGGTAAATCTGACACACTTTGATGGAAACCGGAACCTTGAAATGCAGAAAAAGTGCAGAACGAATCAGGTGTTACAGGAATCCTGTTTCGCTCTGCAGTTCAATGTCGCTTATCTGATTTATTCGTAGGTACAGAGGTAGGCGGTATCGATATCGGTTTTCGCTTTGAAACTTGCCTGGCCGGCAACATCGAAACTCTCACCGGAACCGTAAGTCATCCACTCTTCCATGCCCGGAAGCAGAACGGTAAGGGCGCCGCTGATCACTGTCATGGTTTCTTTTTTGCTGGTTCCAAACTCGTATTCGCCCGGGCTGATCACACCAACGGTGGCCGGTAGAGTGGAGGTCTGGAAGGAGATGGACTTCGCCTTGCCGTCAAAGTATTCGTTTACATTCAGCATGGGTATGGCTCCTTGATGAAAAGTGGGGGCCTACTATACGGCAATTTGCTTTCCATCCAATGACATTTTTGCTGTCCGGTTCATTGCTCCCAGGGATTGCCCTTGGTGCCTTCCATAACATCGACGCCGAGGTGCATGGCCGCCTTGGCCATAATGTTGGCGCTGATTGGCGCGGTCAAGAACAGGAACGCGGTAATCAGAATCTCGGTGATGCCAATGCCTTCTCCCTGGAAGCTGAAATAGACGACGGACGCAAGGATGATGGCACCGACACCGAGCGTTGTGGCCTTGGTTGGCCCGTGTAATCGGGTATAAAAGTCTGGTAGCCGGGCGAGGCCGATGGCTCCGACCAGGGTAAAGGCTCCCCCGATCAGTAGCAGTGCCGTGATGGTGTACTCGGTGAGTGCGCTCATGGGCGATGTCCTCCGTTTACCTTCAATACGCTCAGGGGCCTATTCAATGACACTGCCCCGCTTCAGATACTTGGCCATGGCAACGGTACCCACAAAGCCCATGACGGCAATAAGAAGCGCGGCTTCCAGATACAGGCGTGTTCCGAGAGTGATGCCGAGCAGGATGATCAGGGCGATGGCGTTGATATAAAGGGTATCCAGCGCCAGAACCCTGTCAGGGGCATCGGGGCCCTTGATCAGCCGGTAGACATTCAGCAGGGTCGCTAGCACGACCATCCCAATGGTAATGTTGAGAGCAATGCCAATCATTGAAACATCTCCAGCAGAGGCTTCTCATAGCGGTTTTTGATGGCGTCAATGACTTCCTGTTCATTGCTTGCGTCCAGGGTGTGAATCAGCAGTATTCTCTGGTCGTCACTGACATCCGCGCTCACCGTCCCGGGGGTGAGGGAAATGGTGCTGGCAAGAATTGTTATGGCCATGGGTTGCTCCAATTCCAGGGGATAACAGACGAAAACCGGTTTCGGGGTACGCCCACTCAGAATCAGGCGGGCAACCGTGATGCTGGCAACGACAATATCCGCCAATACCCGCAACAGATAGCCCGGCATCCGCCATGGTCTGGAAAGGGCGGGGCGTTCCGGCCAGAAGCCCTGGGTCAGTTGGGGTATAAGCCAGGCCAGAATTAGCCCCATCACTAAGCTGGCACCGGAAATGTCGTTACTCAGAAACTGCCAGACCACAAAAAGGGTCACGCTGAGCCATGGCTGTGGGAAGTTCAGGCGATCAAACATCAGTTTTCCTCCCCCACCATGGGCGTCTTCAGTATTTCAATATAGGCCCTGCTGTTGTGCAGCTGTGCTGCTGTTGCATCGGCATAGCGGGTGACAGGTCCGGCAAGGATGACGATCACCACGCTCAGCGCGACCAGTGCTCCGGCCGAGACTGACACGGTACCACTGAGTTTTCCCGGATTTTCAACGTGACCATCGACGGTACGCCAGAATACGATACTGCCGGCACGGCTGTATGCAATGAGCGTGAAGAAACCGCCGCCCAGCACCACCGACCACAACCATGCCATTTGTGTGCCTGGCGTTGCGGCCTGGAGGATCAGCAGCTTGGCGAAGAAGCCACCTAATGGCGGCAGGCCGGCCGCTGCAACGGCGCCGATCAGGAACAGAGTGCTGAGGAACGTGCGGTTGTGCATTCTGGGTGCCGTCACGATTCGGTCCCTGGCAGTTCCACGTTGTCGGCTGATCAGATCTGCCACCAGGAACAGGCCGCCCACCACCCAGGTGGTATTGAGCAGGTAGAACAGAGCGGCTGAAGTGCCGGCCTCGGACTCCAGGGACATTGCCGCCAAAAGAGTGCCCACGGAAATGATGACTTGCCAGGCCACCAGGGTTTTCAGGCTTTCAGAGCCCAGCGCACCGATAACGCCCATGGCCAGGGTGATCAATGCGAGCGGGAACAGCCAGTCCATACCCAGGCCAGCGAGCTCGCCTGCCTGGTCGCCAAAGATCAGTGTATAGACACGAAGAATGGCGTAAATGCCCACCTTGGTCATCACGGCAAAGAGCGCCGCGACCGGCGCGGTCGCAGTGGCATAGGCTTTTGGCAGCCAGAAACACAGGGGCAGGATGGCAGCTTTAAGGCCGAATACCACCAGCAACATCATCCCGGCGGCTTTGACAATGAGCAGGTTCTCACCGCTGACCTTGGGGACCTGCAGCGCAAGGTCGGCCATGTTCAGGGTGCCGGTAACGCTGTATATCATACCCACGCTGATCAGGAAGACAGAAGAACCTGCCAGGTTCAGGACCACGTAGTGCAGTCCCGGCACCGTGCGTGCTGTGCCTTTGCCATGCATCAGCAGCCCATAGGAGGCAATCAGCAGTACCTCGAAGGCCACAAACAGATTGAACAAATCACCGGTCAGGAAGGCGATATTCAGCCCCAGCAACTGAAACAGAAACAGGGCGTGGAATTGCCGGTTACCTTCATCTGCCCCGCCAATGGAATAGATGTGGCAGAACAGTGCCAGCGTGGCAGTTAATACCAGCATCAACGCCGCGAGACGGTCCAGAACCAGGACAATGCCGAACGGTGGTTGCCAGTTACCAAAGGCATAGGCACGGTAGCTGCCGTCGTCAGCGAGCACCAGGAGGATAATCGCGGATACCAGCATCAGGACCGTCGTCGTCATGGCCAGGGTCCGGCGCAGGCTGATGGGAGCGTATCCCATGAAGACCTGAAGGATGCCACCCAGAAGTGGAATCATAATGGGCGCGGTAAGCCAGTGGTTCATTTGCCGGATACCTCCGCGTCTTCTGTCTTCTTTCTGGACTTCGGCTCGGACTGGTATCCATCGACATGATCGTCTTCATTGTCTGCCAGGTTCCGAAGTGCCAGCACCACCACAAACGCCGTCATGGCAAAACCGATCACAATGGCTGTCAGAACCAGCGCCTGTGGCAGAGGATCTGAATACTGGCTGGTGCTGCCGATGATGGGCTGCCCACCAGTGACCAGCCGGCCGGAAGAAAACAGGAACAGATTGACGCCGTAGGACAGCAGCGTCAGGCCGATCACGACCGGGAAGGTCCGGGCCCGTAATAGCAGGTAAACACCGGAGGCGGTCAGTGCACCGATGGCCAGAGCGAATGCCAACTCCATTATGCGCTCTCCTTGTTGCTTTTGATGGCGGAATGAGGTGACAGGCGGCCAATGCTGACCAGTGCCAGGAGTGTTGCGCCGATGACGGTGAGGTAGACCCCCAAATCGAACACCAGGGCTGAAGCCACTTCGAACTTGCCGACAACCGGCCACTTAATGTAGTCGAACGTGCTGGTCAGGAAGGGGTAGCCAAATGAATAGCTGGCGGCACCGGCGATTACCGCAAACAGCAGGCCGAGGCCAATGACGTTATGGTAGCGGAACGGCACCCGATGCTGGGTCCAGATCATGCCACTGGCAATGTACTGGAGAATCAGGGCTATTGCCGTAATCAGCCCGGCGATGAAACCACCACCGGGCATGTTATGCCCGCGCAGGAAAATATAAGCAGACACCATCAGTGCCAGGGGCAGCATGGGCCGTGCGATCTGACGCAACATCAGCGGATAGGCATCCCGGTTCCAGGCGTGCCCCTGCCCGTCACCGGGCGGAGGTGTCAGCACGGTATTCTTGAGCATGGCGTAGATACCCAGGGCGGCAATGGCCAACACAGTAATTTCACCAAGGGTATCGAAACCCCGGAAGTCAACCAGGATGACATTCACCACATTGGTACCGCCGCCGCCCGGCTTACTGTTCTCGAGAAAATATTCGGAAATGGACGTAAACGGTCCGGTAAGCATCGCCAGGGTTACCAGGGTCATGCCTGTACCCGCAGCCAGAGCAATCACTGCATCACGGACTCGCTGGCTGGTTGAGCTCTCTATGGGGGTCCAGGAAGGCATGTAATAGAGGGCCAGCATCAGCAGTACGATGGTCACGACTTCAACGGATAGCTGGGTCATGGCCAGATCCGGTGCGGAGAAGCGAGCAAAGCCGAGAGATACCAGAAGGCCAACAACACTCAGCAGGATCAGTGCGTAGAAACGCTCCCTATGCAAAACCGCTGTTGCCAGAGCGCAGAGGATCAGTACGACAATGCCAATCAGTGTGGGCCAATCAATGGGGGATAGCCCATTCTCGCCAATAAATACACCGAGACTGGTCAGCGGTACGATCGCTACCGCGAGAACACTGATAACCAGCAGCGCAGCATACCGTTGCAACGAGCCGTTTTCGATGCGGGACGTCAGCCGATTGGCTGAAGTGGTCAGCCAGGAAATTACGGCCTCGAAGACCGCCTTTTCATCAATTTCCTTGAAGCGGGCATGGAAATCGAAGAAACGCTGGCGCTGACTGTACATGAGCAGGCCACCAAAGAAGGCGGCAAAACTCATCACCAACGGCAGATTGAAACCGTGAGCGATCGTCAGATGATATTCCGGTACCGGTCCGCCAAGGGTGGCTGCAGCAGCGGCATAGAGCAGCGGGCCAACGGAAATGGCGGGGAACACCCCGACCATGATGCAGGCAAATACCAGGATTTCCACCGGGATTTTCATGTAACGCGGTGGCTCATGGGGTGGATAAATCGGCAGATCTACCGGTTTGCCGTTGAAGAACACGTCGTGGATAAAACGTGCCGAATAGGCGACGGCAAAGATCCCCGCAAGGGTGGCGACCAGCGGTGGTACCCAGGCCCAGAATCCGGGCAGGTTCAGCTGCAGGGATTCGGCAAAGAACATTTCCTTGCTCAGGAAACCATTGAGCAACGGCACACCGGCCATTGAGGCGGCGGCGACCATGGCCAGGGTGGCGGTGTGGGGCATATAGCGCCAGAGACCGTTGATTCGCCGCATGTCCCGGGTGCCGGTTTCGTGGTCGATGATGCCAGCCGCCATAAATAGCGAGGCCTTGAAGGTGGCGTGATTGATGACATGGAAAACCGCCGCTACCGCAGCCAGCTGCGTACCCATGCCAAACAGCAGCGTAATCAACCCCAGATGACTGACCGTTGAATGCGCCAGCAGGCCCTTGAGGTCGTGTTTGAACATAGCGACATACGCACCGATCAACAACGTGGCCATGCCGGTGAAGCTCACCATATAGAACCACTGTTCGGTGCCAGCCAGCGCCGGGTAAAGACGGGCCATCAGGAAGATACCGGCCTTCACCATGGTTGCGGAGTGCAGGTACGCCGATACCGGAGTGGGTGCCTGCATGGCGTGGGGCAGCCAGAAATGGAACGGAAACTGGGCCGACTTGGTGAAAGCACCCAGCAACACCAGTGTGAGGGCGACAGGGTACAGGCTATGACTCTTTATCAGGTCGCCAGCGGCGAGGACGTCATCCAGCTCGAAACTGCCGACGATGTTGCCGAGGATCAGAATGCCCGCCATCAGAGCCAGGCCGCCTCCACCGGTGACGGCCAGCGCCATGCGGGCACCGCGACGGGCGTCCTGTTTATGGTTCCAGAAACTGATCAGCAGGAAGGACGTCAGGCTGGTCAGTTCCCAGAACACC
This sequence comes from Marinobacter sp., assembly GCA_022014155.1. GTDB lineage: Bacteria > Pseudomonadota > Gammaproteobacteria > Pseudomonadales > Oleiphilaceae > Marinobacter. Next base: position 25,868 of record JAKLLS010000015.1, read on the forward strand.
AGCATCAGCAGAAGGTTGCTGGACAGGACGATGCCCAGCATCGAGCCCATGAAGCACAGCAGCAGGGAGTAGAACTTCCCGACGTTCTCTTTGGCCTTCAGGTAGTAACGGGCATACAGAATGATCAGCAGGCCGATAACCAGGATCAGCAAGGCAAACAGCAGCGACAGGCCGTCCAGGCGGAAACTGAAGGAAATGCCCAGCGCCGGCAGCCACTCGTAGCTGTGCAGGACAACGCCCCCGTCGGCCAGGGTGGGCCAGTGCGGGTAGAGCGCTGCCAGCGCGATGATGGCGGGAACAGATGAGGCAATGGCAATTGCCGTGCGTCCTCCCTGGGCAAACAACGGTGCTGCCAACGCCCCTAAAAAGGGCAGTAAAACGACCAGCGGTAGCGACATCGCAACCTCGTTATCGGTTTTTCTCTTTCATGGATGGAGATGCAGTCTGTGCCTGAGTCTAGTTCCCGACCAGCTATTCTGCACCGACCGGTGCAAGCCGCCGACGTTGGCGGAAGGTCGTGGAAAATCAGATCAGATGGGGTGGGTCCGGAAAATACGGCAACCTGCCCCGGTGTCTCTGCGCATCGGCAGTGACCGGCTGGAACCCGGGTTGGTGTAACACGTTGGACCTTGCGGTCATAAGTGCTCCGTTAGTCAGATACGAATGCCGATGATACGTGGCAGGCCCCTCAGGTCAAGTCGGCTTGTGATTAATCAAGCCAATAATGTCGTACAGGGATACTTTCCGCGCTTGACCGGGGTGAGGCTGAGCAACGGGTTTTGAGTCATACGTTAGTCTTATATGCCTGTGCTACCATGGCGCTTTTCAGGTGTGTACCCAAGAGAATCACTATGACCGCAGCGTATCCAACCCTTCTCAAACCCCTCGACCTCGGTTTTACAGAACTCAAGAACCGGGTACTGATGGGCTCCATGCATACCGGCCTGGAAGATCGGTTCTGGAACATACACAAGTTCGCCCGCTATTTTGCCGAGCGGGCTGAAGGGGGCGTTGGGCTGATGGTCACCGGGGGGTATTCGCCCAATCTGGCGGGTCAGCTGGCGCCTTTGTCATCAACCATGAACAACCGTGCTACCGCATTGTTGCACCGCCACGTGACCGGGGCAGTCCATGAAGCGGGCGGCAAGATCTGCCTGCAGTTGTTGCATGCCGGTCGTTACGGTTACCAGCCGCTGATTGTATCCGCATCCGCCACCAAGGCGCCGATCAGCCCGTTCAAGGCCCGTGCTCTGTCCACCAAAGGGGTGGAGCGCCAGATCAACGACTTCGTTAATGCCGCCAAACTGGCGAAATTTGCCGGTTACGATGGCGTAGAAGTGATGGGCTCCGAAGGTTATTTCATTAACCAGTTCCTGTGCGAGCGTACCAACAAACGCACGGATAAGTGGGGCGGTCCGTACGAGAACCGCATGCGTTTGCCGGTGGAAATTGTACGCCGCATGCGTGAAGCGGTCGGACCCGAATTCATCATCATCTATCGCCTGTCCATGCTGGACCTGGTGGAAGGCGGGCAGACCTGGGATCAGATCGTTACCCTGGGCAAGGCCATCGAGAAAGCGGGTGCCACCATCATTAATACCGGTATCGGTTGGCACGAGGCCCGAGTGCCCACCATCGTGACCTCGGTACCCCGTGGCGGCTTTGCCGACGTAACCGCCAAGTTTTACGGCGAAGTGGATATTCCGGTCTGCACCACCAACCGCATCAATACTCCGGAGAAAGGGGAGGAGATTCTCTCCGCCGGCAAGGCGGATATGGTCTCCATGGCCAGGCCCCTGCTGGCGGACAGCGAATTCGTACGTAAGGCTGAACAGGGGCGTGCCGACGAGATCAACACCTGCATCGCCTGTAACCAGGCCTGTCTGGACCATGTATTCCAGGCCAAACGCGCGTCCTGCCTGGTAAACCCCAGGGCCTGTCATGAAACCGAGCTGGTGTTGACGGTAGCGCCTGTGGTGCGTCGTGTCGCGGTGGTAGGTGCGGGCCCTGCAGGTCTGGCGGCGGCGACGACCGCCGCCAAGCGTGGCCATCGGGTGACCCTGTTTGAAGCCGACGACAAAATTGGCGGTCAGTTCAACTACGCCAAGCGCATCCCCGGCAAGGAGGAGTTTTATGAAACCCTGCGATACTTCCAGCGCCAGATAGAGTTGCTGGAGATCGATCTGAAACTCAACACCCGCGTTGCAGCCGCAGAGCTGGCCGAACAGGCTTTTGATGATGTCATCATCGCCACGGGCGTGAAACCACGTACACCAGAAATCGATGGTATCGACCATCCCAAGGTGCTGGGCTATCTGGACGTGTTGCGCCACAACAAACCGGTCGGGCAGAGTGTTGCGGTGATTGGCGCAGGCGGTATCGGGTTCGACGTCAGCGAATTCCTGACTCACGATTTCAGCCATCACCCGGAAGGCGAGCAGGTCAGTGTGGCAGACTGGCAGGGTGAGTGGGGCGTTAACCCCGCGTTTGAAGGCCCCGGTGGGCTGGCGGAACGCAAGCCTATGCCGTCGCCGCGCAAGATCTACCTGATGCAGCGCAAAACCGGCAAGGTTGGCGGCGGTCTGGGTAAAACCTCGGGCTGGGTGCACCGCAACAGCCTCAAACACCGCGACGTAGATATGTTGCGGGGATGCAGTTACGACCGCATCGATGATGAGGGGCTGCACATATCCATCAGGGATAAAGACGGTAAGGTGAAGGAAAACAGAGTGCTGAGTGTCGACAATGTGATCATTTGCGCAGGTCAGGAGTCCTATCGTGAACTATTTGATCAAATGGTTAATGCCGGTGTAAAAGCCCATCTGATTGGCGGTGCTGACCTTGCCGAAGAACTGGACGCGAAACGGGCCATCCGGCAGGGAACGGAAGTAGCTGCCAGTATCTGACAAAAAGTGGCACGGGATTAGTGACGTTGTAGGGCACATTAAAGGCATTGGTAGACACCGGGGGCATGAATGGTACCGACAATGTCTCCCATCTTCGCCACAATGCGAAGCAAGGGGGGAGCCGATGTGGGAAAATCAGGGCTCCCGGGGTTGATGTGACATCCGTTACCGGATGGACTTCAGGGCATTGAATATGGCTTCCGCTTCCGCTTCAAGTACCTGACAACGCAAGCTGTGTCCCTGCTGACAGGCCTGAGCGAGTTGCTTCTGTTTCATGTCATAAAGCTTGCTCAGAATGTCTGCCTGGCTTTGTCTGATCGGTGCGTTCATGGCTAACCTCCCCACGTGTACACCCTTGTCAATATTCTTTACGATTACTATCGGCCAATGGCCTTCTTTACTTTATTCTTGCATCATTCGTACCACCTTCTATAGGCGCCACCTTTCAACTCAAGGCAGGCGCTGTTGTACTATTTGACTTACACTGATCGGTACGCCATCAGGTGATTTTGGGAGAGAGGATGGCCGTTCCGGCCAACAGGGCAGTTGACCTATGATTCGCGTCAGAACCGGCATTCTGATTTTACTGTTGTGTTTCTCTCCGCTCGTCTGCTCTCAGCCCAGGCCTGTCATTGGTGTATTTGTGGTGTCCGGCACACCGTTCTGGACATGGGTCAGCCGATTTGCCGAAGCTGCCGGCCACAGTCTAGGGGCCGATGTTCAGGTGTTCAACGCGCAGCTGAACCGGGTTCGCTTCCTGGAACAGTTCCGTGCCGCCGCAACGGGCGGGGAGCGGCACTACGATGCGCTGGTTTTTCCAAATTTCCTGCATACGGCGCCCCATGCCCTGGATATCTGTGAGCGGAACCGGGTTGTGTGCGTGTTGTTCAACAGTGACCTGAGCGCCGAAGAGCAGGCGCGGGTAGGCCGTCCGGGGGAGCGGCTAAGGTACTGGGTGGGGCATATGGTGCCCGACGACGTAAGCGCCAGTGAGGCAATGACTGAAGCACTGGTACGGGTGGCTCAGGATCGACTGACGGCGGCACCGGTGCACATGATCGGCGTCAATGGTTATCGCTATGACCAGCCCGCCATCGCCCGTGAACTGGGGCTTCGGCAAGCCCTCGCCGCTGAGACCGGCCTCCGTTTGCAGCAGGTGGTCCACACCGACTGGAGTGAAAAGGATGCCTATGTCCGCACCCGCCGATTGCTCAGACGTTACCCTGATACCAACATCGTATGGTCCGGCAATTACCGGTCGACGACGGGTATTCTGCGGGCGTTGCGTGAAGCTGACCGGCAACCGGGTAGGGACGTATGGGTGAACTCCTTTGGGCTGGGAGGGGATGCCCTGGAGGAACTGGCGGCAGGTGAGATCGAAGTCACCGCCGGTGGGCACTTCATGGAAGGTGCATGGGCCTTGATCCTGGCTTACGATGCGCTGGCGGAAACAGACGCGATCAGGTCCTACCATAGCATTCAAACCCCATTGCTTATGGTCACGCGGGATAACCTGGCAGAGGTGCGGCGGGCCATTGCGTTGATTTCCAGTGATTCGGAAAGGTTGTCTCGTGTGGATTTCACGGTGTATTCCAGAGCCCACGGTGTGGAGCGCGATGACTACGACTTCTCCATCATGAGGGTGTTGGAGACGTTAGCGAAATCGAGCCCGGTAGGCGCCCGGCGACAGTCCGGTGTGATTGCGGAATAGGCGGCTGAAGGAGCTGACATCCTCATAGCCCACCTCACGGGTGATGGTTTCGAGGCTTGCCTGGGAGGATGACAGCCGTCGCCGCGCCTCCTCCACCCGCAGCAGTTGCAGGTAGGTGGTGGGCGAATCCCCGGTCGCCTGCTTGAATCGCCGTAACAGCGAGCGTTCCGTCAATCCCGCCTGATGTGCCAGCTCCCTCAGTGATATCGGTTCCCGGAACGTCTGTTCAAGCCAGTCCTGCAGCCGGAGTATGGCCTTGTCCGAGTGGTACCGTTTGGTTTGCAGCACGCTGTAGGGCGCCTGGCTGGTGCGTCCGGCATCAATGACAAAGGCTCTGGCCAGCTCCCGCGCCACCCGGGCGCCGACAAAGTGTTCCACCAGGTAGATCCCCAGGTCCCACCAGGCCATGCCGCCTCCGGCACAGGCAACCGCCCCGTCCACTGTCACCAGCTTATCGGGATGCAGATCCACCCGCGGATACCGCTGGCGGAACTGGCTGCTGTAACCCCAATGGGTGGTAGCCTGGTGGCCATCCAGAACCCCGGCTTCGGCCAGCAGGAAGGCTCCGGTGCAGTTGCTGGCGACACGCACCTGCCCGGGACTGGCGTGAGCGAAAGCCGCCAGCCATTCAATCAATTCGCGATTCCCGTGTAGTACCTGATCGATGGGCGCGCCGATGGTGGGGATAATCACCAGGTCGCTATCGGCCGGAGGCCTGCTCCCCTCCCAGGCGCCATCGGCAAGCAGGGTGATACCATTGATACAGCGGCAAGGCTCGCCGGCGCGGGTCAGTAGCCGGGTTCTGAAATAGGGGGTGGGATCATCGCCATGGATACGAGCCCAGGTGACCCCTGCCAGGCGAAACAGGTCGATCACCCCAGTGATTGCACTGGCCAGTGCGCCGTCAAAACCAATCACAGAAACCGTACGCATACCAACTCCCAAAGTAGGGCGTGAGAGGAGCTACCCCTCTCACGACCGGTCGCCGGACTCCCGCCAAAGCGGGCAAAATCTCGGAATGGCGGGATTCACCAAGATTATGTCATAAATGCCGGTTCCCAGAAAAACAGAGGTATGAGAGGCTGTCAGCAACAAACAGGAGACCCAGAATGACCGACACCCTGATCGACCGCCGCGACCTGGCGTTCCAACTCTACGAAGTCCTCGATACCGACAGCCTCACCACCCGCGAGCGCTTCAGCGAACACAGCCGCGACACCTTTGATGCCGTTATTGAAACCGCCGACAAAATGGCCCGGGAAAAATTTGCAACCCATAACAGCGCCGCGGATAAAGACGAGCCTAAATTTGTCAATGGCAAAGTCGAGATGCTCCCCCAGGTCAAAGAAGCCTTCGACGCATACGCCGAAGCCGGCTTCATTGCCGGACGTTACGATTACGACCTGGGCGGCATGCAATTGCCGGAATCGGTCATGGCCGCCTGCAACGGATTCTTCACCGCCGCCAACCCCGGCACCGCAGGTTACCCGTTCCTGACCACTGCCGCCGCCAACCTCGTCCGTGTCTTCGGCAATGAGCAGCAGAAGGCCACCTTCCTGCCGCACATGCTCTCCGGACGGTTTACCGGCACCATGGCCCTCACCGAACCCCATGCCGGCTCCTCCCTGGCGGATATTCGCACCTCCGCGACCCCCACCGACGATGGCCACTACCTGATCAAAGGGGCCAAGATATTCATCTCTGGCGGCGAACAGTCCATCACCGAGAACATCGTTCACATGGTGTTGGCGAAAATCAAAGGTGCTCCGGCAGGCGTGAAAGGCATTTCCCTGTTCATTGTTCCCAAATTACTGGTGGACGAAGAGGGGAATCCCACCGCACGCAACGGCGTCAACCTCGCCGGCCTGATCCACAAACTCGGCTACCGTGGCACCACATCCACGGCCTTGAGCTTTGGCGACGATGCCCCCTGCCACGGTTACCTGGTGGGCGAGCCCCACCAGGGCCTGAAATACATGTTCCAGATGATGAATGAAGCCCGGGTCGGTGTGGGCTTTGGCGCGGCGGTGGTCGGTTATCGCGGCTACATGCATAGCCTGGAATACGCCAAAGACCGCCTGCAGGGCCGCAAGGCTAGCGAGAAGAACCCGGAATCCCCGCAGGTGCCGATTATTGACCACGCCGATGTACGGCGCATGCTGCTGGCCCAGAAGGCCTATAGCGAAGGCGGACTGGCCCTGTGCCTGTACGGCGCCCGCTTGATGGACGACCAGCACACCCATCCTGACGAACAGAAGCGACAGGAAGCCGGCAAACTGTTGGACTTGCTCACCCCGGTCATCAAGGCCTGGCCCTCCGAATACGGCCCCAAAGCCAACGACCTGGCGATCCAGGTCTACGGTGGTGCCGGCTACACCCGGGAATACCCGGTGGAGCAGTGCTGGCGCGATAACCGCCTGAACCCCATCCACGAAGGCACCAATGGCATTCAGGCCCTGGACCTGTTGGGCCGAAAAATCTGGCAGGACCAGAGCCACGGCCTGCAACTGCTGATGCAGGAAATGCAGGTAGACCTGGAAGCCGCGACCACCGACCGCTGCCAGCAATGGGCACTGTCACTCAGCGAAACCCTGCAGCAGGCGGTCAAAGTCACCCAGGACCTGGGCAAGTCCCTGATGGCTGGTGACGTGGACAAGCCCCTGGCCAACGCCGCCTGCTACCTGCACCTGTTCGGTCACATCATCGTCGCCTGGATGTGGCTCCGCCAGGCCAACGCCGCCGCCAATGCCTTGGCTTCCGCCAACAGTGATGACGAGCGCAACTTCTACCAGGGCAAGCTCCAGGCTGCCCAGTACTTCTTCCACTGGGAATTGCCAACCGTGGCGCAGGACCTGGTCCTGCTGCGGAATCAGGATGACACCTGTCTCAACATGAAAGCGGAGTGGTTCTGATGTCGCTGGTGAAGATAGAGAAGAAAGGTTACTTTTTTTGAAAGGAAGGTAACTCCGGACTTTGAGCGGGCGGCTGGCCCCTTCTCCCGGGACTGAGTGCAGCAGGGATGCTGCACTCAAGCGTACAGGACGTATTTACAGCGTGTCCCGGGAGAAGGGGCCAGCTGACCGCCGGCACCTGAGCTGAACCTCTAGGCAGCTTTGGATTCAGAAGCCTCCCGCTGTGCCTTGGCCTCGGCAGCCACCTCGGCGGCATAGTCCGCATACTTGGCCATCAACTCCGCCTTACGATCAGGATCCCAGTTGATCTTGTCCAGATCCCCTTCGTAGTGCTCAATCACCCGCTTATCCATCATCTCGTACCACCAGGATGGCAAATAGGCCGGCAATAGCATCGACGCATAACCACCCGGCAATTGTGGCGCATCCTCAAAGTGCCGCAACGCCTGGAAGCTGCGGGTCGGATGCGCATGGTGATCCGAATGCCGCTGTAACTGATACAGGAACAGGTTGGTCACAATGTGATTGCTGTTCCAGCTGTGAGACGGCTTGGTACGCTCGTATTTACCCTTGGCGTCCTTCTGGCGCATCAGGCCATAGTGCTCCACATAGTTCACCGTCTCCAGCAGGCTGGCGCCGTAAGCCGCCTGTGCCGCCAGGAACGGAATGGCGCGGGGCCCGCATATGAGCGTGGTTGCGCCAAAGAACCCGGCGCTCATGGCCCAGCCCTGCAGCAACTCATTGTCCAGACTCCAGAAGCCTTTGCCCTTGCGCGCCAGGCGCGCCTTCTCAATCTTCACGGCAGACTTTATTCCGCCTACCACTGTGCGTGGCAGGAATTTCCAGAAACTCTCGCCCATACGGCTGCTGGCCGGATCTTCTGGCGTAGCCACCCGCTTGTGGTGGCCAAAGTTGTGCTCCACCACGAAGTGGGTGTAACCCGTCGGGGCCAGAGCTGCCATGGCCATCAGCTTGTTCATCTTGTTGGACTTGTGCCCCAGCTCGTGAGCCGTATTGATGCCCACCCCGTTGATGGCCCCGACGGTGAGTGTCAGGCCGATACGGTCTGCCAGGGGTGTTTTCTTGCGGCTCGCCAGCCAGGCGCCCATGAAGGTCATGGCGTATTGGGTTGGAATAAACGCCTTGACTATACGGTCGTAATATTTGTCCTGCTCCAGGGACTTGACTGCCGATTCGGGCGGGTTGCTCTTGTCTTCTCCGATGGCCCGGTCGAGCCCGGGAATAATGCCGTGAACCAGTGCCGGCCCGGTCCAGGCGAGGGCCCGAAGTTTTTTTGGGGCGATGGCATAGCCGGCCAGAGCAGCAAGGCCGATTCCGGGTAGTGCGGGGCCCATCAGCCACAGATAGCGTTTGGGGTCTTTCCAGTCCTGGCCTGCCTCGGACGGGGAGGAGGTTTCCGTTATATCCAGATTGTCGCGGGTTTTTGTGTTCATTGTGGGGCTCCAGTTATCAGGATGTTTCTTAACTTTATGTCGGACAATCTGGCAATGCAACAGTGACATTCGGTCATTATGGGTCACCAGCTGTGCACTTCCTGATGGCTCTGGCGGATTGGAGGTTTATGAACCACACTGAACCTATTGGTCACGACCCACAGGGAAGAGCCAGCCATGGCCTCGGATAATCTCTCCAACACCCAGCAGTCCGTCCATTGGTCCATTCACGAGTTTTTACGGGAACACCTGTTTTCCTCTCGCATTCTGGAGATTGTGTATCGGGACGACGCCGGTCAGGTCCAGGTTGTTCACGACGTTATTCGTGATCTGTTCAGCCGGGCGGGGCAGGAATTCGTACTGATCGGGCGGGGGCAGATGCTTCGACTTGATCATGTCGTAATGGTTGATGGGTTGGAAATTTCCGCCGGTATAGGCTGATTCCCCGGAAAATGTCCCTGATTTGCTCTCAGGGTTAACAGAAGGGTAATCCCCCGGTAATTGCGTCCCATGCAACTACAGCCATACACTTGTCTTCGTTGTTTACATTCGCCAACGAAAGGACACGATATGAACAAGCTGAGTTTGAGTGCATTGGTGCTGATGATGACGCTGGGCCTTGCCGCTTGCAGTCAGGAAGAAGAGGGCGCCGATTTTGAACAGGCTGCGGATAACGCGGGTGACATGATGGAAGACGCCGGAGAATCCATGGACGAAGCCATTGAAGATACTGGCGATGCGATGGAAGAGACTGGCGATGCCATGGAAGAGAGCTACGAGGAAGCCACCGACGACAGCAAGTAAGCGATAGCCAGTGCCGAATGCTGAAAGCCCGCTCCGTGCATACGAAGCGGGCTTTTTTGTGACTGGATGTCCGAAACTAACCGGTTGTCAAAAAACGTTAAAAATACTGTCTTCTTTTTGTCTGCAGTCTGTCATTTAATGGCCTGACACTGTCCTCTCAGCACGACATACCTACAACCTGATGAGAGAGGCACCAATGGCAAAGCAAGACCTGGACCCCAATTATCTTGATCCGGATTACGAGCCCGTGGTCAATCACTCGGGTAACACCACTTTCACCTCTGTTCTGGCATCGCGATTGAAGCGACGTACCGTAATGAAAGGAACCGTGGGTGCTGCGCTGACCAGTTTAATGGGGGCTGCTGCGATTGATGGTAATTTCAAGGGCAATGGTCATGCCAGGGGGCATGACAAAATTCATGGCAAGGGCCTTGCCAAAGGCCACACCAGGCTTGGATTCAAAGCCGTTGCGGTCTCTGACGCGAACCGGGTTGTGGTGCCCGAGGGCTATACGGCACAACCCTTTGTACCCTGGGGAACGCCGTTGACCGGCGATTATCCCGACTATCGACCGGATGGCACCAACACCGGTGCAGATCAGGAGAACCAGGTGGGCATGCACCACGACGGCATGCACTTTTTCCCCATTGACCAGAAAGCCGGCGGCAGCAGCTCCACCGAAGGCTTGCTGGTGATGAACCATGAATACATCAACCAATCCGCGCTGCACCCATCCGGAGCCACCACCAACGGTGACGGCACCCGCCCGGTTGATGAAGTTCGCAAGGAAGTTGCCGCTCACGGTGTTTCCGTTATCCATATCAAGCAATCCGGGGGTGGTGAGTGGGACATGGTCCACGGCAGCCCGTTCAATCGCCGGATTACCGGTGGCACGCCGATGGATATTCGCGGGCCGCTGCGTGGTTACGAAAAGCTGGCCACCAAGTACAGCCCAACAGCTACTGAAACCCGGGGCACGCTTAACAACTGCGCCATGGGCCCCACGCCCTGGGGTACCTACCTGGCGGCGGAAGAAAACTGGCATGGCTACTTTGCCAACAGCGATGCGACCCAGCCTCGCGAACAGGTACGCCACGGTGTGGGATCAGCGTCCCGCTACGATTGGGAGCTGGCCGACAGTGCTGAGGACCAGTATCTGCGCTTCGACGTGTCGGTGAAGGAAGCATCCGCTGACCTGGACTACCGGAACGAAGCCAACACCTATGGTTTCATGGTGGAGATTGATCCGTTCACCCCGGAGAGCAAGCCGCAGAAGCGGACCGCGCTGGGGCGTTTTGGTCACGAAGGTGTTATTTTTGCCCCGGCAAAGGAAGGGGAGCCGGTGGTCTGTTATTCCGGTGACGACTCCCGTTTTGAATACATCTACAAGTTCGTTTCAGCACAACCATACTACGCAGCGACCGCCGGTGGTTACCTCCTGGACGAGGGCACCTTGTATGTGGCGCGCTTCAACGAAGATGGTACCGGCGACTGGCTGCCGCTCTCGCTGGACGATGAGAACTTTGCTGCCAGGGTAGCCGCCGCCGAAGGTACCAACGTGGGCGACATTGCCTTTGACGGTTTTGATAGTCAGCAGGATGTTCTGCTGAATACCCGCCTGGCGGCGGACATTGCGGGCGCAACTACCATGGACCGCCCGGAGTGGGGCGCAGTGGATCCGAGAACGGGTGAGGTTTACTTCACCCTGACCAACAACAGCAACCGGGGCAAGGACGGGTATGACGACGTCAATGCCGCGAACCCGGTGGTTGAGAACCGCACAGGACACATCATTCGCTGGATGGAAGCTGGCAATGACCACGCTGCCACGGCTTTCGAGTGGGACATCTTCGTGTTTGCCGGTGAGCAGGGTACGGAAACGGTCGTCGATGGCGAGGCAGTCGTTACCCTGGATGACTCCAACATCTTCAACAGTCCAGATGGTCTGTGGTTTGATTACAATGGTCGCTTGTGGATTCAGACCGATGGAAGCTGGAGTGCGCCGTACCTCAACAACATGATGCTGGCCGCCGATCCGCGGACACGGGACATTCGCCGATTCTTCGTAGGCCCGGTCGGTTGCGAAGTCACCGGTGTTGTCACGACACCCGATGGCAAGACCATGTTCGTTAATATCCAGCATCCACGGGGCAACTGGCCCAACGCTGATGAATCACGTCCCCGGGATGCAACGGTCATTGTGACGAGGGATGATGGCCGTGTTGTGGGTGTCTGAGTCTATATACCCATAGCCTGACCAACACCTCAGACAACGAAAGCGGGCCGCTCACAAACGGAGCGGCCCGCTTTCGTTTTACTGCTTTAGTTACACCTTCCCCTGCCGTTAAACCATATAGAATCAACTAAAGTATGAGATCTTCAACCACCGCACTTCAGTAAGCTCCGGAATGGCCTTCAATAACAATACCAATTCAGAAAACTCATTATCGAGGTTGGCATGGCATTACTTTCGCGACCTGTGGTCTTTTGGGGGGCAATCCTGGCGATTGCTATCGGGGGTATCGGCATACTGGTGGCATCTGTGACCGGTCTGGACGCTCTGTCAGTGCTCATCGGGATCATCGTTGGCCTGGTGGCCGCTTCCGTCTATTTTGTTCTGCGTGTCCTGGAGCCGGTCGAGCAGGGGCTGAAAGAACTGAACTCTGGTCAGCTGTCCGAGGAGAATCCCCTCCGGGAGCAGTGCAGCAGTCTGGTATCGGATGCCAGGGCAGGCCGGGCGCTGGTGGAAACGCTCTCCGACAGTGCCGACAAGAACGCCATTTCCGCTGCCCAGGTGTCATACGCTGCAGATCAGCTCAAGATTCGGTTGGATCGCCAGGTGGAAGAAACCGCGCAAATGGCGGACTACACCGGTCAGATTACGGAAACCGTCCGGGAATCATCCCGTCAGGCGGCCGACGCCGCGACCATGGCGCAGCAGGCCAGTCAGATCAGTGCAGAGGGCCGCCAGGCGTTGACCGGTGCCATTGAAAGCGTGCGGGTGGTGCATCAGCAGTCTGGCGAAAATCTGAGGCTGATCCAGGAGCTTAACGAGAAATCCAACAAGATTCAGGGTGTCACTACCACCATTCAGGGGATTGCCGAGCAAACCAACCTGCTGGCTTTGAATGCTGCCATTGAGGCTGCAAGGGCAGGAGACCAGGGCCGCGGCTTTGCCGTGGTGGCGGACGAAGTGCGGCAACTGGCCGGTCGGACGGCCCAGGCCACCGGCGAGGTGGCGGAAACCCTGCAGGACATTCGTAATGACACCGCGCTGATTGTCACCCGTATTGAGGACCTGGCCCGAAGTGTCGAAGAAGGCCTGATCTCTGTCGAAAACGTGGGTGAGCAGTTGGATCAGATTCGTGATCAGTCCGATCACCTGCAACAGCAGGTGGCTCGAATCGCAGAAAATGACCAGAACAATGAGCAGAGCCTTGAGCAGGTGTTTACAGCCATCGGCACGGTTCGTGACCAGATCTCGGAAAGCGACGGCAGCGTAAAATCCCTGGCTGAACAGGCGGCAACCCTGATGGAACTTGCTGAGAAAGCGAATGCCGCGTTTGCCCTTAACAGCGATGCCAGCTATCACAGTTTCTTCTACCAGCAGGCCAGGGAAGGGGCGGACAGGATCGGCCAGCTGTTCGAACGGGCCATTCACGACGGCAAGATTACCCAGGGAGCGTTGTTCGATAAAACCCGGACCCCGGTCCCCAATACCCGGCCACAGAAGTATTCCAGTACCTTCGATCAGTTTACCGACCAGTATCTGCCATCCGTTCAGGAAGTAGTTAAGGATTCACATGATGCCGTGGTGTTTGCCATTGCAGCGGCACCGGATGGTTACGTACCGACCCACAACCGGAATTTCGCCCATGCCCCGACTGGCGATCCCGACGTTGACCTGGTGAAAAGCCGCAGCAAGCGGCTGTTTAATGATCGCACCGGAGCACGATGTGGAAATCATACCCAGGACATGTTGTTGCAGACGTATCGGCGGGACACCGGTGAAATCATGCATGACCTGTCGGTGCCGGTATATGTGAATGGTCGCCATTGGGGTGGTTTCCGGGTCGGCTACCGTCCGGATAATCACTGAGACAGAGGGCCTTCCGCGTTATCAGACATGTGGTAGACTTCGGCCATCGAATTGACTGGAGCTGTCCGTGACTGACCCCGAATTTATCCGTGCCGATTCCGATCCCGTCGCGCGCCGGTCCGATCCGGCCCGCAATTTGGCTGTGCTGGTGTATATCCTGCAGGGACTGTCTTTTTTCCTGGGAGGAATCACTGGACTCGTCGGTGTCATCATCAATTACGTCAAAATGGATGACGTCAGGGGTACCTGGATCGAGCCCCACTTCCGCTGGCAGATTCGCACTTTCTGGATTGGTTTGTTGTGGACGGTGATCGGCATTATTACCACGCCACTTATCATTGGTTGGTTTGTGTTGCTGGGTATTTCCATCTGGCTGATCTTTCGGATTGTGAAGGGCGCTTTGGCCCTGAATGACGGAAAGGCGCCTTAGGTTACTAAAAAACAACAATTATGTAATCGGTGTCCTTGATCAATTAAAAAGTTAGCTATTTTTTAGAACATTTTCTGACAAAAAAAGGTCGCGAAAAAACCTAATAATTGGACGAATTTCTGACGGTCTGTGTCCCAGTAATTAACATCCATTTTGTCCCACTCCAGAACCTGAGCAAAAAGTCATTAACGTTCAATAACATAAAGAGATTCATACCTCTCTCACCCTTGATCATTCTTTTGATTTCCATCTAGTCCTTTCGTAGTCACCCGAAAGTGTCATGGCATCTGTAGCCTTTTGTAAGCGGCATTCTGGCCATTTTTTGCCAGGATTTCTCCTATACTCTGGGCAGTTAGCGTGTGAGTCAGCTCACATGATGGCTACCGTTCAGACAATAAGGGAGAAAATTTGGAATGAGGAAGCCGATACAAATACCTTCGTTGTTGGCCGCAAGCATGCTTGTGACGCTGGCGCCGGAAATTGCTTGGGCTACAGATAGCGTCCAGCACACCACAGAGCTGTCGGTCATGGGTGTCTACATTGAGCCGGACAGCGAGCGCACCGATGAGTATGGCTCCGCTGTCAGGGTCATTTACGGTATCCGGCTGGATAAGCACTGGTGGGTTGAGCCCCAGGGCTTCTCTGGTGTCATTGAAACCGATGATTCAGCCTCCACAGACTACTACCAGCAGGGACTGGGCGTAGACCTGAGTTATCGGTTCTTTGGCGATAAGGAATTCACCCCTTACGGTCTGATCGGCGGTGGTGTCTCCCGTAATGACGTAGCCAACAATTCCGCAAGTGAATTTGGTGGCTTTGCCAACGTCGGGCTCGGTCTGATGACGTCTCCCCTGACACAATCCGGGCTCCGCATTCGCGGTGACGCCCGTTATTTTTACGACTCCTTTGATGATGGTCTGTCCGACATCCAGTTCAGTCTGGGGCTGACCGTTCCGATTGGTGCCACTCGCAAGCAGATTGTCGAGAAGACAACGATTGTTGAGCGCGAAGTGGTGGTAGAGAAAGACTTCGCGGACTCTGATGGTGACGGCGTGGTTGATGGTGTCGACCAGTGTCCGAACACCCTGGAAGGCCTGGAAGTGAATGCCGTGGGCTGCGTTGATACCGATCAGCAACAGTCTGTGGTTTTGCGTGGTGTCACTTTTGAATTCAACTCCAACCGCCTGACCGCTAATGCCAAAGACATTTTGATCCGTGCCGCTGACGCCCTCAAAGGCCAGTTGGATATGGATGTCGAATTGGCCGGACATACCGATAGCGTGGGTTCCGAGGCATACAACCAGCAGTTGTCCCAGCAGCGGGCCGATGCTGTGCGTGACTACCTGATTGACCTGGGGGTTGATCCGGATCAGCTGACTGCCAACGGTTATGGTGAATCCAAGCCGATCCGCAGTAACGACACGGAAGAAGGACGAGAGCGGAATCGTCGCGTTGAATTCAACG
>JAKLLS010000245.1 GCA_022014155.1 Marinobacter sp.
GCCTCAAAATAACAAACACAATTTCGGCCCGAGGCCTTGGCTTCATATAATGCCTTGTCGGCCCGGTTGAGGGCGCTCTCCACTGACTCCATGGCGGCATTCACTTCTGTAAGCCCCAGGCTGACCGTAACCCGCACAGCACTCCCATCGACACCTTCAACGGACTGTGCTTGAACGGCCTTACGAATACGTTCGGCGTAGCCCCGGGCCTCTGCATAATCCGCACCGGGCAGAAGAATAACAAACTCTTCACCGCCAAATCGGGCGACCAGATCCTGGTCCCGGCTGAACTGCCGGAAAATGTCTGCCATATTCATCAACACCAGATCACCGATATTATGGCCGTGGGTGTCGTTTACCGCTTTGAAATGGTCAATATCGAGAGCAATAACTGAGAGCGATTGCCCGGCTGCCCTCGCCTGCTCAACCATATACTCACCCTCTGTCATAAAATGCCGTCGGTTATAGAGCCGGGTAAGTGGATCGGTGGCCGCCTGCCGTTTGAGCTCACCCTGCCTAGAGCGGATATCTTCCAGCACTTTTATTCGGTAAGAGATGATGAACGCGAGCGTTAGCGCCTCCAGTACGATACCAATCCCGACACCGTGACTGTTGATATAACTGGGCTCGATCAATCCTTTGTAGTAGATCACCGCAAACCCGTTGAACACCACGAAGAAGGTATGGCCGACAAGAAAGAACTTCACCAGAGGATGCCCCTTGCGAAACAGGGAGATGCTTACTGAAAAGGTCACCACCATCATCAGCGCTGCAAGACTGCTCGCAGGCTTCAAGGCCATTGCAATATCGAACAGGCCGTATGAAAACGTGACCACCAGTAAAGCCAGCATCCCTTGCAGAATCCGGTGTTCCGTAGGGTAGAACTTCCGCGTCTCGAATATCGCCATCATAAACAGTATCAGGAAGATCGGCATGGTGATCAGCGACAGGTTGAGCACAAAAACGGCATCGCCATAGGCATTGAAGGCTTTGGCAATCAGCCCGTAGGAAAGCGCGATCCATACCAGCCCAGAAATCAGATACAGCGAATAGAAAATGTTCTCTTTCTTGCTGGTGGCGAAGTAAAGCAGGCCGTTGTAGAACACCAGTGCCAACATCATTCCGACCAGAAGCGCGATGTCCAGGTGGCCGCCGACCAGCGCTTTCCGAGACTGTTCATCGTCGTAGATCTTCAACGAAAACCATTGATGGGAATACACATGACTGCGGACATATAGAGACGTGGTTTCCCCCGACGGTACCGTAAATGGGTAGACCACCGTACCCCGATACATCAGTGGATGGTCACTTGCATCATTAAGATCAACGGATGCCTGATCGACAAGATTGTCAGCGCGTTCCTCAAAGACATCGATCGAACGCACGTGATAGGCCTTGGGCAAGTGCAGAAAAAGCGACCTGGATTCAGCGCCCGGGTTGTGCAGTGCCACCCGGTACCAGGTCACCGTCGCCCGTGTGCCAAGTGTTGTGGTGCTGGTGGTTTCCCGAAAGGCTTGCTTGTGAATCGCCTCATAATCCAGCGACTGGAAATCGTCGATGAAATACTCGACCGTGAAATCTGTTAACTGGCCTCCTTGCTGACTAAGGTCCAGGGCCACCGGCGATGCCTGGGCTGAAATACCGGCTATCCACAAAAAGAAAAAACACAAAACCGCTCGGTGGGGAGGCATTTAGGGTGTCCTTACACCTTAAAAGGCTGAAGTCTAGCACCTGCCGCTGGAACAAAACGATTGCTTTTATCGCGTTTTGCGTGAGTTTCTGTAGCCTCCCCCTCTTTTTGATACCTGAAAGTTTGTGGAGATTGATGCCTTCGGCAGGTCAATCCAGCCGTTCCATTCTCCAATAAAACATCCCCGATTTTTTCCCGAGGATGGTTGCCGATATATGCGTGTCACTGGGCTTGTCCGCAAGCCCGTAGCACACATGCAAAGGCAGAAGGTGTTCTTCCCGGGGGTGGCAGAAGCGGGCGTGGGGCGCTCGCTCCCAGTGAGCCAGGCGCTCACCACGTTCCGATTCCTGCAGGGCGGTATCACTACACGTCTCTTCCAGCCAGTCCTCGAAAGCCTGATTACGAGCCCGAATCTCCGGCGTATCTCTCGCGAAAAACGCCCGCATGTTATGGAACGAGAACCCAGAGCCGATCACGAGCAGGTTGGCGTAGTCCAGCCCCTGCAAAGCACGACCAATCGCCAAGTGGGTGCTGGCATCCAGACTGTTTACCAGGGACAGCTGCACGCATGGGATATCCGCATCCGGATACATCAGCTTGAGCGGCACGAACAGGCCGTGATCAAAGCCCCTTCGATCATCAAGTTGCGCTGGCATTCCAGACTGTTCCAACGCCTGGTAAACCTGCCGCGCCAGCCCCGGCTCTCCCAGGCAGGGATACTCGATACTGTAGGCCTCCGGCGGGAAGTCATAGTAATCGTAGATGAGCTGCGGACTGGCCCCCGAGGTGATCATCGGCACTGACTCCTCCCAGTGGGCGCTGATAACCAGTATAGCCGACGGTTTGTGAAGCCTGTCGGCAAGCTCCGTGAGCCGCTCCACCATTTCACGGTGACCGGGATCCCCCAACAGCGGCATTGGCCCGCCGCCATGGGAAATGAACAGCACATCGGTTTCAGTTTTCATGGCGGTTGCTCCTGTGTTCAGAGTTGGCCCGGCCCTGCCGGCACAATACCCGTCGGGTTCAGCGCCTTGCTGGAGTAATACCCGGCCTTGATGCGATCAAGGTTGACCGTATTGGCAATGCCGTCAAGTGCCAGAATCCGGTGCATGTAGTCGTGCAGGCGCGGAATGACTCGCAGGGTATTGCGGTTACACTTGAACAGGCCGTGGGCCGTGGTAGGCGGCGTCAAAACGCACCAGGGTTACGAACAG
>JAKLLS010000246.1 GCA_022014155.1 Marinobacter sp.
TCCGCCGGCAGATCAACGCCACCAAGGTGGAAATCCCGCAGGGTGTTGTCCACGGACTTACGCTGAGCTTCACTGAGCTCGCTGAAGTCGTCCCGCGCCGCCAGTTTCTTGTAGGCATTACACAGGGCTTCGTTCTGGCTCAGCTCGGTGCTGTATTCGGTGAGCTTTTCCAGACAGTTTTTGTAGACCTTGCGCAGGTCATCGTTGTTCATCACCCCGTTGAGGTGAGAAATCACGGACCAGGCGTTGTTCAGTTTGTCTTCCATGGCCTGCATCGGCTGGGCCAGGGTGTCCCAGGTGGGATCTTCCTGTTGCGCCAGTTCGGCGATTTTCATGCGGTTTTCGCTGAGAATCTGGTCAATTGCCGTTTCCATGTGTTCGGTACGAACATGGTCGAACTTCGGCAACAGGTCGTCGGTCAATAATGGGTTATTCATAGGTCCCCTTCTCAGCTCCGAGTGTCTAAGGTAATTTGAGGTAACTCCAATGCTCGGGGAGTCTCTGGGGGAGGCCTTTCCGAAACTGTGCGGAGCCATGGATGGCGGAGCCCAAGCGTCACATGGATGTGCTTGAGCGTGTTTCGGAAAGGCCTCCCCCAGAGACTCCATCCCCAAAAGCTTTAATCCATCTTAAAGAGTATATGTAATGACGAATGTACGTTCTCACAAGGGTATCACGCCACAATTTGGCGAGCGCGACTGGATTGATCCTAGCGCAGTGGTTATCGGTGACGTTCAGACTGGTGACGATGTCTCCATCTGGCCGATGACGGTTGTGCGCGGCGATATGCACAAGATTCGCATCGGTGACCGCTGCAGTGTCCAGGACGGTTCAGTCCTCCACATCACCCACGCCAGTGATTACAACCCTGGCGGTTATCCGCTGATTATTGGCGACGATGTCACCATTGGCCACAAAGCACTGCTTCATGGTTGCACCGTGGGCAATCGGGTGCTGGTAGGGATGGGGTGCATCATCATGGACGGAGCCGTGGTGGAGGATGAAGTTATTGTCGCCGCCGGGTGCCTGGTGCCCCCCGGAAAGACTCTGGAATCCGGGCATCTTTATGTCGGCTCCCCCTGTAAAAAGGCACGTGCTCTGACGGTCAAGGAGCGTACCTTCTTCAAATATACCGCCGCCAACTACGTCAAACTGAAGGACGAATATCTGAACGGGCAGGAATGATGCTCCCGCCCCTGATTCAGGTCAAAATTTGACCAGACTACACTTGAAAACCTCTGCAATGAACCTACATTCGGAGATAGCAGATGTTCACGGATATCCATCCGGCCGGCGCCACCGGTATGGAGCTGTTCCGCGAGCGAAGCTGATGTCACAACGATCTCAGATTCGTATAGGAGGAGTTTCATTATGAGCAACATTACACGCTGGAATCCGGTCAGTGAATTTGACGACCTGATGAACCGCTACAACCGGCTGTTGGGCTTGACACGTGGCAACGGTGAGCGGGAAGGCAAGGATCTGTTCAGTCGCAGCGACTGGGCGCCTGCCGTTGATATCAAGGAAAGCCCGGAAGCCTTCACCATCGAGGCGGAGCTGCCGGGCATGAACAAAGAAGATGTCAAAGTCACCGTTCACGATGGTGTGCTCAGCATCCAGGGTGAACGCAAACACGAAGAGGAAACCAAAGACAAGAAGCACCACCGGATCGAACGGGTCTATGGCAGTTTCCTGCGACGCTTCACCCTGCCGGAGAACGTGGACGAGGGCAGTATCAAGGCCAACTTCAAGGACGGAATACTGTCACTCACCCTGCAGAAGTCTGAGCCCGCTGAACCGAAAGCCATTGAGGTCGAGGTTCAGTAACGCACTGCAAAGCCGGGAGAATTCAGCTCCCGGCTTGTTCCTTTGTTTTTGCCCCGGCGGCTTTCAGAGCCTCGGCATAGGCCACGCTCCTGCGGTGAGCCGAAATATGGTCGAGAATGGTCTCACCGGCTTCACCAACGGCATTCAGATCCCTGCCGGCTTCCAGGAAGAACGCAATAAAGCGCTCGAAGTCCTCTGACCGCATCGCCTGGTAGGCTTTCTGCAACACATGAAAATCCGGGTTTATGCCGGCTTCCGCTGGCTCGATGGCGAGAAAACTCCTGACCCGCTCGTCGCTCCACTCTTCGCCAATCACTTTTGGTTTGTCTGGTCCGCTCATAGTCTCCCTCCGCTAATTGTCAGGCTTATGTTTCAAACTGGGGCACAGTATAAAGATCTGAAAGCAAAGAAGTTAGTTGAAATGACTATGAGAAGCTGTCCCTGAAGCATAAGGCTTGCTATGGCAGGATTTCCACCGGCAGCGTTTCCGTGGCTGCAGAGTCCGCACACTCGGGGTCGCGAATGGCAATTTCAACACGGCGATTCTTGGCACGATTCGCCTCACTGTCATTCGGCACCAACGGATTGGTTTCCGCACGCCCGGCCGCGACCACCTGCTCCGCCGGCAATTGGCGATTCAGCACCAGCTCGTGGACCACCGACACTGCCCGGGCCGCGGACAGGTCCCAGTTGGAGCGGTAGCGGCTGCTGGAGATCGGGCGATCATCAGTGTAGCCGGACACCAGAACATCACCACTGCACTGCGCCAGCACGTCGACCACACGTTCAATGATCGGAATCATATCCGGCTTGATGGCGGCCTCGCCGGAGCGGAAGGTCGCCTCTTCCGAGAAACGGATCACCACCCGGTCCTCGTTATAATTGACATTGAGCGTTTCCGAGGCCACTTCCGATTCCAGCTCACTGATCAGGCGGCTGGCAAGCTCGATCACACCTCCCGGAATTTTTGTCGGGGCATCGCCGCTTGATCGCTCATCAATGAACTCCGGCTCATCGACGGCGCTCTCGGACGGCTCGGGCAGCGACACCGTATCCGACTCGATCATGGTCAGGGGG
>JAKLLS010000247.1 GCA_022014155.1 Marinobacter sp.
CAACAGCTTTAATTAGGTAGTTCAACCTACCGGAATACCGATTAAAACGGGTGTCACACGTGCTGAAAACGTTTCCCAAAACACATATTACCATTGCTGCCGCAGCCACCGTGGTAGTAACAACTGCTATTCTGATGAGCCCCAGCTCCGACGTTGAGGCCAAGAGGATGTCCTATTCCCTGGACCTGAATGGCAACCCAGTCACCCAATCCGCACCCAAGGAAAGCACTCCGGTTACCGCTGAAGATACTTCCGGTGCGGTCGAAAGCGCAGATACAGAGAATACAGGGTTGGCAAGCGCCCAACCAGCAGACGATCAGACACCCAAGCTGAGCTGGCAGGAACATAAAATCAAATCCGGGGATACGCTGTCTTCCCTGTTTCGTGATGCCGGTTTCAACGATGGCGTCATGCTCAAGGTCATCCATGGGGAAGGTGACGCAGGCAAATTGCAGCGCTTGTATGCTGGCGAAACCATTGCCTTCGCTACGAATGCCGATGGCGATTTGGCTGCCATTGACTTGAAGCGTAGCATGCTGGAAACACTCCGCATCTCCAGAAATGAGGACGGTTTCAAGGGAGAGACTGTTGTCCTCGAACCAGAAGCCCGCCCGGCCTTCGCTTCCGGTGTTATCGATGGCTCCCTTTATGTTGCAGCCCGAGAAGCCGGGATGAGCGACAGGCTTGCCATGGAGATGGCTGGCATCTTCGGATGGGACATCGATTTTGTATACGATGTTCGCAAAGGCGACCGGTTTGAGGTGGTCTATGAAGAACTTTACCTCGACGGCGAGAAGTTTGACACCGGCCGCATTCTTTCTGCCCGCTTTATTAACAGGGGCGAAGACAACGTAGCGCTTCTGTATACCGACAGCAATGGTGACAGCGACTATTATGCCCCCGATGGCTCCAGCATGCGTAAGGCGTTCCTGAGGACACCGATCAATGCAAGGGTATCCTCTCCCTTTAACATGCAGCGCCGCCATCCGGTTCTTGATGTCGTTCGTCCCCACGAGGGCACTGACTATGCCGCTCCTCCCGGAACCCCCATCAAGGCTGCCGGCAATGGCCGTGTGCATTTCGCTGGCTGGAAAGGCGGCTATGGTCGTACCGTAATTCTCTCTCACGGCGATAACATAACCACCCTGTATGCTCACATGAGCCGTCTGGGCAAAGGCATCAGGAACGGGTCCCGAGTGAAACAGGGAGAGACCATCGGCTACGTTGGCTCCTCCGGTATGGTCACCGGGCCACACTTGCACTATGAATTCCGCAAGAACGGCGCGCCACGAAACTCCCGTAAGGTGGATCTGCCGGATGCCAAGCCGGTACCCAAATCCGAAATGGCTCGTTTCAGTAAATTTGCGAAACAGCAGGTCGCCCAGCTCGAAGTGTACCGCGACGGCCACCAGCAGCTCGCACTGGCCCAGGACGAGTAACTCCATGAGCAAGTGGCTGGGACTCATGTCCGGCACCAGCATGGATGGTATTGATGCCGTGCTGGTGTCCTTTCCGGATGACCGAATCCAGATACACACCACGCACAGCATTGCCTACCCCGAGGATATTCGCCAGCGCCTGACCCAGCTGAGCCAGAATCAGGGAACACCCGACGAACTCGGTGAACTGGACCACATCGTGGGCAGCCTGTTTGCCGAGGCTGCCATACTGGCCATCAAAAAGGCCGGCATACCCAGCAGCGACATTTCTGCCATCGGCAGCCACGGCCAGACCGTTCGTCACCAGCCCTGGGGCAACACCCCCTTTTCCCTGCAAATTGGCGACCCCAACCTGATTGCCGAGAGAACGGGGATTACCACAGTAGCCGACTTTCGCCGGCGAGACATGTCAGCAGGCGGTCAAGGCGCACCACTCGTTCCGGCATTCCATAAAGCCTTCTTCGGCTCCGAGTCTGAAGACCGCTGCATCCTCAACCTTGGCGGAATCGCAAATATCAGCTGGCTTCCAGCCGGCGGCAATCAGCCGGTCACCGGCTTTGACACTGGCCCCGCAAACGCGCTGATGGATGCTTGGTGCCAATTCCAGACCGGACGCCCCTACGATGAAGACGGACGATGGGCTGCCGAGGGGATGGTTCACCAGGAATTATTGGGAGACATGCTTTCGGATGGTTACTTTATGCGACCGTCCCCCAAAAGCACCGGGAAAGAAAAGTTCAACCTGGAATGGGTCAAAACCCTTGCGCACAGACATCCGGAAGTGTCCGATGCCGATGTGCAGCGGACATTGCTGGAACTCACGATTGTTTCCATTGCCCGCCAACTGCCCCACGCTCCGAATATGACTATTTTCGCTTGTGGCGGCGGAACGCGGAACACGTTTCTGATGCGGGAACTTAAGCGAGCTTGCAGCCCATTGATGATTACTTCCACAGCGGATCTAGGGCTTGACCCACAGTGGGTAGAACCGGTTGCCTTTGGCTGGCTTGCCAAACAGACTCTGGGGAAACGCCCCGGGAACCTGCCCGAGGTAACTGGGGCGTCTAGAGAAAGAATTCTCGGGGCGGTCTACTTCGCCTGATCAGATGGAGAAGGAACTGCCGCACCCGCAGGTGGAGCTGGCGTTCGGATTACTCACCACGAACTGCGATCCCTGAAGCCCTTCCGTGTACTCCACCGTTGCACCTACCAGGTACTGATAACTCATCGGATCCACCAGTAGCGTCACGCCATCCTTTTCAATGGCCGTATCTTCCTCATCCTGATTGTCATCGAACGAGAATCCATACTGGAACCCGGAGCAACCACCACCAGTCACAAAAACCCGCAACTTGAGTTGAGGATTGCCTTCTTCCTCAATCAACTCGCGCACTTTCGTTACGGCACTGTCACTGAGAAACAGCGGTGTGGCCATTTGTTGCTGAACTACACTC
>JAKLLS010000102.1 GCA_022014155.1 Marinobacter sp.
TGGCGCTGTAATAGCTGGAGGTGACGTGCCCCAACATCGGTACCGGTTTCGGATGGTTGGGATTGTCCACGGCCTGGGCCCCCTCGGGCAATACAATGCTCGGGTCTTTGGTTTTCAGACCGACCAGTTGCTTGCGGTTTTCCCGTACGCAGTCTTCGCGCTTCATGCCGCGCTTGCCAATGAAGCTGAACGGCTTGTCCTCCTTCACCGCCCAGCTCATGCCGAGGTCATAGGGGTGAACGGAACCGTCGGTGTCCTGACCGGCGATGATGAAGCCTTTCTCGGCACGCAGGATGTGCATGGTCTCTGTGCCATAGGGTGTCAGGTCGTACTTGGCGCCGTGCTCGAACAGCTTCTCCCAGACGTGCAGGCCGTAGTTTGCCTGTACGTTGATCTCGTATGAGAGCTCACCGGTGAAGGAAATCCGGAACACCCGTGCCGGCACGCCTGCCACCGTACCCTGGCGCCAATCCATGAACTTGAAACTGTCCTTGTCCAGGTCGATATCATCGGTCAGCTCGGATAACAGCTTGCGGGCGTTCGGCCCGGCAATGGTCATGGTGGCCCAGTGGTCGGTCACAGTGTTCATGTAGACCTCCAGTTCCGGCCACTCGGTCTGGTGGAAGAACTCCAGCCACTCCAGCACACCGGCGGCGCCGCCGGTGGTGGTGGTCATCAGGAAGTGGTCCTCGGCGAGGCAGGAGGTAACCCCATCGTCGAAGACCATGCCATCTTCTTTACACATCAGACCATAGCGGCATTTGCCGACCGCCAACTTGGCCCAGGCGTTGGTGTAGATGCGGCCAAGGAACTCGCGGGCATCCTTACCCTGAATGTCGATCTTGCCCAGCGTCGAGGCGTCGAGAATGCCCACACTGTTGCGCGTTGCCAGGCATTCCCGATCAAGCGCCTGCTGCATGGTTTCGTTCGGTTTCGGGAAGTACCAGGGGCGTTTCCATTGGCCAACGTCTTCGAACAGGGCGCCGTGCTCGACGTGCCATTCGTGCATGGCGGAGTAACGCTTGGGCTCGAACAGGTCGTTACAGTGGCGTCCGGCGATCGCGCCGAAGGTCACCGGCGTATAGTTTGGCCGGAAGATGGTGGTGCCCGTTTCCGGAATCGACTGGTTCAGGGACCTGGCGGCAACGGCCATGCCGTTGATGTTACCGAGCTTGCCCTGATCGGTACCGAAGCCCATTGCGGTGTATCGCTTCACATGCTCGATGGATTCAAACCCCTCACGGGTCGCCAGCTCGATACCGGCGGCGGTCACATCGGTCTGGAAATCCACGAACTGCTTTGGTGCCCGACTGTTAGGCTTGTGGTGCGGTACGCAGAACAGTGCCATGGGGCGGGTTTCCGGTCGGCTTCTAACCGACGGCACAGCCGCCGGCTCCGTCTCGAAGCCGGCATTGGTGGCAGCTTCGGCGCCAATGCGAGCCCCGTCGGCCAGGCAGTCGGCAAGGGAAAAGCAACCGGTCACGGCACCGGCCGTGAGTTGCTTCTGAACGGTCTTGCCCGGCACGAAGCCTATGACGTCGTCATCCCAGACCGGACGGCTGCCGGTATGGCAGGACAGATGAACTGCCGGGCTCCAGCCACCGGAACTGGCCAGGGTGTCGCAGTTCAGCACTTCGCCTTTACCAGTGAGCTTGGTGCCGTCAGCACTCAAGCCGGCGACTACGGCGCCTGTCACACGCTTCTTCCCCTGGGCGTCAATGACAGCCTGGCCTTTCAGCAACTTGATACCACGTCGGCTGGCCTCATCCTGCCAGGCGCCGTCGGCATTGGGGCGGGTGTCGACGATGGCGACGACTTCCCGCCCGGCGTCCTGCCAGTCGAAGGCCGTACGATAGGCGTTGTCGTTGGTGGTCATCAGCACCAGCCGGCGGCCGGGTACCACGGCGTAGCGGTTGATATAGGTCGATACCGCCGAGGCCAGCATGCAGCCAGGCAGATCATTGTTGCCGTATACCAACGGTCGCTCATGGGCACCAGTGGCCAGTACCACCCACTTGGCACGCACCCGGTGCAGCCGTTGGCGAGACTGGTTTGCCGGGGCGCGGTCGCCCAGGTGATCGGTACGACGCTCGTGAATGGTCAGGAAGTTGTGGTCGTGGTAGCCGTTGACGGTGGAGCGGGGTAACAGCAGGACATTGTCATAACCCGACAGTTCCTTCAGCGCATCCCGCACCCAGTTGCTGGCCGGTTTGCCGTTCAGGGTATCGCCGCCGTCGAGCAACGAGCCCCCCATCTCGGCCTGTTCGTCGGCAAGGATCACACGTGCTCCGGAGCGGGCGGCGGACAGCGCTGCTGACAGCCCGGCGGGTCCGGCCCCGACGATCAGCACATCGGTATGCTGATTCAGGTGGTCGTAAGTATCGACGTCCGGATCACGCGGCGAGCGGCCCAGGCCGGCAGCCTTGCGGATGTATTTCTCATAGGTTTCCCAGGCAGCTTGGGGGAACATGAACGTCTTGTAGTAGAAGCCCGGGGGCAGCATGCGGCCGAGGATTGAGCCGAAAACGCCCAGGAAATCGAACTGCAGGTTTGGCCATCCACTGGTGGGTTGGCTGACTAGGCCATTAAACAGTTCCTGCTGCGTGGCGCGGACGTTCGGTACCTGGGTTGCTTCGGTGGCCCCGAGCTGGAAGACCGCATTTGGTTCCTCGGCGCCGGCGGCGACGATGCCCCGGGGGCGACTGTACTTGAAGCTGCGGCCGATCACATCGACCCCATTGGCGAGCAACGCCGAGGCCAATGTGTCACCGGAAAAGCCCTTGTAGTGGCGGCCGTTGAATTCAAAGGTCAGGTGCTTGCTGCGGTCGATTCGGCCGCCATGGTCGAGACGGTTGGGTTGTGTCATGTCGTCGCCTCTCAGGACTTCTGCTTGTCGGTGAAATGGGTAACGCGCGGTGCGTCGCCCATCCGGTAGGTTTCCAGAATTTCGTAGCTCTGGGTGTCGCGCGTGGCATTGAAAAACTTGCGACAGCCGATGGCATGAACCCAGATCTCGTGGTGCAAACCGCGCGGGTTGTCGCGGAAGTAGAGGTAATTTCCCCATTCCTCGTCACTGCAGGCGTCCGGATCGGCCGGGCGCGACAGATGGGCCTGTCCCTTGGGGTGGAACTCCTCTTCTTCTCGATGTTCGCCACAATAGGGGCAATAAATGTAAAACATGGGATGGTCCTCCGTCAGTGAGCCACGCCAGCGGCGCCGTGTTCGTCGATTAAGGCCCCGTTGTGGAACCGGAACATGGAGAACGGCTTGGCCAGTTCGTGGGCCTCGCCCTTCGCCAGGGTAGCAGCGAAAACGTGACCGGAACCGGGGGTAGCCTTGAAGCCACCGGTGCCCCATCCACAGTTGAAGAAAAGATTTTCAACCGGGGTATCGGAGATGATCGGGCAGGCATCCGGGCAGGTATCGACGATGCCACCCCACTGGCGGTTCATCCGCACCCGGCTGAACATCGGGAACATTTCGACGATGGCCTGCAGTGTGTGCTCAATGGTTGCGTAGGAGCCCCGCTGGCCGTAGCCGTTATAACCGTCAATGCCGGCTCCGATCACCAGGTCACCTTTGTCGGACTGGGAGATATAGCCGTGGACCTGGTTGGACATGACCACGGTATCCAGGATTGGCCGGATCGGTTCGGATACCAGCGCCTGTAGCGGGTGGGATTCGATCGGCAGATGGAATCCGGCCATCTTGGCCAGCACACCGGAGTTACCGGCTACAACGCAGCCGATACGATCGCCGTAAATGGTCCCATGTTGTTTGGTGCTCACGCCGATGGCAGCGCCATCTTCGGTGATGATGTCGTTCACTTCGCACTGCTGTATCAGGTCTACGCCCATGGCATCGGCGGCGCGGGCATAGCCCCAGGCCACCGCGTCATGACGGGCCACACCGGCACGGGGTTGCCAGGAAGCACCGAGGATCGGATAGCGGGCGTTGGCGGAGCAGTTCAGTATCGGCACAATCTCCTGCACGCCCTGGGTGTCCAGGGCCTCACTGTCGATGCCATTCAGGCGGTTGGCGTTCACCCTGCGCTGGATGTCGCGCATATCCTGCAGGGTGTGGCCCAGGTTCAGCACGCCGCGCTGTGAGAACATGACGTTGTAGTTCAGGTCCTGGGACATGCCCTCCCAAAGCTTCATGGCATGTTCGTACAGCAGCGCCGCTTCGTCCCACAGGTAATTGGAGCGCACGATGGTGGTGTTCCGCGCTGTATTACCACCGCCCAGATAACCCTTTTCGACGACTGCCACGTTGGTGATGTTGTGAACCTTGGCCAGATAGTAGGCTGTCGCCAGACCATGGCCGCCGCCGCCAACGATGATGACATCGTATTTCTTTTTCGGTTTGGGATTGCGCCACACCCGCTGCCAGTTTTCATGGTGGGTCAGGGAATGTTTCAGCAGTCCGAATCCGGAATATTTCTGCATTGTTAGGTCCTCTTCGGTGGCAACCGTCTCTCTGGGTAAGCTGCTGGTCTCGCCGTCGTAATCGGCGCTCGTTTTCAAGACGTGTCCCGGCATTTAATGCGGGACGGATTGAAAGGATGGTATGCGTACCATCGCCCCATCATGTGCTCGCTCACGACACTCAGGTGAAGATTTGCGACAGTCGGTGGGGCTGGCGCAGAGGTCAGCATTCGATAACGTTGACCGCCAGGCCTCCACGGGATGTCTCCTTGTATTTATCAAGCATATCCCGCCCGGTATCCCGCATAGTCCGGATTACCTTGTCCAGCGATACGAAGTGTTCGCCGTCGCCCCTCAGCGCCATCACAGCAGCGTTGATCGCCTTGACGGCCCCGACCGCATTACGCTCAATACAGGGCACCTGGACCAGCCCGCCGATAGGGTCGCAGGTAAGTCCGAGGTGGTGTTCCATGCCGATCTCCGCCGCGTTCTCGACCTGTTCCGGCGTACCGCCCGTCACGGCGGCCAGGCCTGCCGCTGCCATCGCACAGGCGGAGCCAACTTCACCCTGGCAGCCTACTTCCGCACCGGAAATCGAGGCGTTTTCCTTGAACAGGATGCCGATGGCCGCCGCCGTCAACAGGAAGCGGATGACACCGTTCTCGCTGGCATTGGGGCACCAGTTCCAGTAGTAATGCAGCACCGCCGGTATGATGCCGGCAGCGCCGTTGGTGGGCGCGGTCACCATGCGGCCACCGGCCGCGTTCTCTTCGTTTACCGCCAGTGCATAGAGATTGACCCAATCCATGGCGCTCAGGGAGGGCGTGATCAAGTCCATGCGATCGACTTCCATCAACGATGCGTAGAGCTTCGCCGCTCGCCGTTTAACCTTCAGCCCGCCGGGCAGAATGCCTTCGTTGGTGATGCCGTTCTGTACGCACTCCTGCATAACTTCCCAGATATGCAGGATGCCTTCCCGGATCTCCACCTCGTTACGCCAGACCTTTTCGTTGGCCATCATCAGGTCGGAGATAGACAGCCCGTGTTCCTTACACTGGCGAAGCAGGTCGGCTCCGCTCTTGAATGGGTAGGGCAGGGGCGTCTTGTCTTCCACGATCCGGTCCGCACCGGCGGCTTTCTCATCAACCACGAAGCCGCCACCTACCGAATAGTAGGTGCGCTGGCGCACCACCTCGCCTTTCTCATCGAAGGCGGTAAACATCATGCCGTTCGGATGGTAGGGCAGGGTTTCCTTGCGGTGATAGGTGAGATCGGTTGCCTCATTGAAAACAATGGGATGCTCCCTGAGCAGACGCAACTCTCCCTGGCTGCGGATCTCCTCCATTCGGGGAGACAGAATGGCGGGGTCGACGGTGTCCGGGCTGTGGCCCTCGAGCCCGAGCAGCACCGCCGGGCCGGTACCATGGCCTTTGCCGGTCGCACCCAGTGAGCCGTACAGCTGGATATCGACGCGGGCAACGTCGGTGAGCCCCCCGGCTTTCTTCAGGCCCCGGACAAAGCGGCGGGCCGCCTGCATCGGACCCACGGTGTGGGAACTCGATGGGCCGATGCCGATCTTCAACATATCAAAAAGACTGATGGCCACAGGTAACTCTCTCCTCAACCGTAAGCCGGAAAATCCCGGCACAACTGGTGGACCTTGTCACGGACTTGCGCGACAACTGGAGTGGCATCGCCATCCAGCAAGGCATCGAGAACATCGGCAATCCACCCGGCCAACTCGCGGGACTCAGGCTCCTTCAGGCCACGAGTGGTAATAACCGGTGATCCGATGCGCAGCCCGGAAGTGACAAACGGCGATTGCGGGTCGTTGGGCACGGCGTTTTTATTCACGGTGATGTGCGCGTCACCCAACGCCGCATCGGCTTCCTTACCCGTCAGACCCTGCTTGACCAGGCTGAGCAGGAACAGGTGGTTATCGGTACCGCCGGATACCACATCGTAACCGCGCTCGATCAATACTTCGGCCATGGCCTGGGCATTGCGGACAACCTGTTGTTGATAGTCTTGAAACTCGGGTTCGGCGGCTTCCTTGAACGCCACTGCCTTGGCGGCGATGACGTGCATCAACGGTCCGCCCTGGCCAGCCGGGAAGACTGCGGAGTTGAATTTCTTGTCCAGTTCCGGCTGGCCCTTTGTCAGGATCAGGCCGCCACGGGGACCGCGCAGGGTTTTGTGAGTGGTGGTTGTAACCACGTGAGCGTGAGGCAGTGGGTTGGGGTAAACACCGGCGGCGACCAGACCGGCAACATGCGCCATATCCACCATCAGGTAAGCGCCGACCGCATCGGCGATCTCACGGAAACGCGCCCAATCGACAGTACGGGAATAGGCCGAGAAACCGGCAACAATCATGCCTGGCTTGTGTTCTTTCGCCAGTGTTTCCACCTGGTTGTAGTCGATCTCACCGGTGGCCTCGTCCAGGCCATACTGCACGGCATTGTATAGCTTGCCGGAGAAGCTGACATGGGCGCCATGGGTCAGGTGGCCGCCGTGGGCCAGACTCATGCCGAGGACGGTGTCACCGGGGTTCAGCAGCGCCATGTAGACGGCGGCGTTAGCCTGGGAACCGGAGTGGGGCTGGACATTGGCGTAGTCGGCGCCAAACAGGGCCTTGGCACGGTCGATGGCCAATTGCTCCACTTTATCGACGTGTTCGCAACCACCGTAATAACGTTTGGCGGGGTAACCTTCGGCGTATTTGTTGGTCAGGCAAGAGCCCTGGGCTTCCATTACCACGGGGCTGGTGTAGTTCTCGGAAGCAATCAGTTCCAGATGGTCTTCCTGGCGCGCCGCCTCGTCCTGCATGGCCGCCCAGAGAGTGTCGTCGTATGAGGAAAGCGTTTTTGTTTTGCTGAACATGGCTGAGATTCCTGTTAGTGAAAACAGACCTGATGGATCAGGCGTGGGCTATCAGGAGGGATAGTAGGCCCGATGGAGGAAGGCGATATGCTCGGGCACGACATGGGATCGAGAATTTGCGACAGAAGCCTGGTGCACGCCACGATCTCTGATTGGAAACACTATTGTCGGATGGGCCTGCGCTGGCGCTCGCGACTCATTGGTATTGCCTCAGAAACCGGTTCGCGTGAACGTCTCGAATAGATTGCAGTACGCCCCGCAATTCCAGTTTGGCGAGGGCGAGGTTGATTCGGTCCACCAGCTCCTGGGCGTCCTCGGCCTGTCTGGGCACCAGGATGTGCATTTTCTGGCGCGAGAACACGAAGCTGAGCCGACGCACGGCGTTCGGGTTTTCAAAGACCGTATCGATGGCTTCCCTGGCGGAGAAAATGTCCACGGGAATGACGTCCACCGTACCGGCTTTCAATAGTTTGAAACAGTCGGTCAGGGTCTTGGGTTGTTCCAGGGTGGTACCGGGCTGCTGCAGTAGATCGGTCAGGTCGTGCATGAAGTAACCCTGGGGGCGGCAGAAGCGACGCCCGGCGAGCCCTTCCAGTTCCGTCGTCCGGACTTTGCCGGTGGTTAAGACAAACGGCACGATGTAATTCGACATCAGGGGTTCCGTGTAGAGGAACCGCCGGGCTCTGTCTTCATTGAAGTACCAGGGAAACGTTGCCTGGTAACGTCCTTCTTCGGTGTCGGAAAGCAGGGCGTTCCAGGTAGGCCGGAACACGACTTCATGCTCCAGACCGGCTTCCGGCATGATGCGATTCACAATTTCAACAATCATGCCACGGCCTTTCAACTCCTCTCCGGTAAAGGGTGCAAGGTTGCCCGAGGTGACTAGCCGCAAGGGGTCCGCCGAAGCGGTACTGAGCAGGGTGAATAGCAGAAAACAAGAGGCAAGGAACTTCTTCATATCGGTACCCGTATTCAGTCGAAGCTGATAAAAGGTCCTATAGAGGCAGTCCGTTACCATTCACGAAGAACCTGTCTTCAGGAGAAAAAAGGACGGGGCATCCACTTGGGTCCGTAAAGCTTAACCCCGTCAATATGGAAATGGCTTGGATTCTCGATGGTAAAAACAAACCTGATGGCTCAGGCGCTGATTATTTTGAAGCCATAGTAGGCCCGACGGAGGGTGTTGATCTGCTCGGACACGACATGGAAGGAATGATTTGCGACAGGGAGTATGGGGAGCGGGGGAGGTGCGTCCTCCTTTGGGGGTCGCCCGTGTCCTGTGTAAGGGTGAATTTGTCGTTTACAGGCATGTGTCCAGCGGCCGGGTGTTTAAAGTAGGGAGGGCACTTCCACCACAACAGACTGACAATGAAGGAAGACACAATGACAAGCAATGCATCCAACCGCGGGGTGGTGTACCAGGGCCCCGGCCAGGTCTCCATCGAATCCATCGCCTTTCCCAAACTCGCCCTTGGTAACCGACGTTGTGACCATGGAGTGATTCTGAAAGTACTGACCACCAACATCTGTGGCTCCGACCAGCACATGGTGCGTGGCCGCACCACCGCGCCCGCGGGCCTGGTACTTGGACATGAAATTACCGGCCAGATTATCGAATGCGGCCGGGACGTTGAATTCCTTGAAGTGGGCGACATTGTTTCCGTACCCTTCAACATCGCCTGTGGTCGCTGCCGCAACTGTAAGGAAGGCAAGACCGGCATCTGCCTGAACGTTAACCCCGCCCGTCCCGGAGCCGCCTACGGCTACGTGGATATGGGCGGCTGGGTCGGCGGCCAGACAGAGTACGTCATGGTGCCGTATGCCGACTTTAACCTGCTCAAGTTTCCCGACCCGAACCAGGCCATGGAAAAGATCAAGGACCTCACGCTGCTGTCCGACATCTTCCCCACCGGCTTCCACGGCTGCGTCACCGCCGGCGTCGGCCCCGGTTCCACCGTCTACATCGCCGGTGCTGGTCCGGTCGGCCTCGCTGCTGCAGTCAGCGCTCAGCTGCTCGGCGCCGCTTGCGTCATCGTCGGTGACATGATCGAAGAACGTCTCGACCAGGCCCGCAGCTTCGGCTGTGAAGCCATCGACCTGAAGCAGGATGCTGAACTTCCCGAATTGCTCGAGCAAATCCTCGGCGAGCCGGAAGTTGACTGCTTTGTCGACTGTGTCGGCTTCGAAGCCCATGCCTGCGGCCACCATCACCATCACGAGCAACCGGCCACGGTACTGAACTCCGCGATGCAGGTTACCCGGGCCGGTGGCGAGATCGGCATTCCAGGTCTTTATGTTACTGAAGACCCCGGCGCCGCCGAAGAATCCGCTAAACAGGGTGCGCTGAGCATGCGTTTTGGACTCGGCTGGGCCAAGTCCCACTCCTTCCACACCGGCCAGTGCCCGGTCATGAAGTACCACCGCCAGCTCATGCAGGCCATCCTGTTTGAGCGCGTCAATATCGCCAGCGCGGTAAACGTGCAGATGATCAGCCTCGATGACGCCCCCAGGGGATACGCTGACTTTGACGGCGGCGCGGCCAAGAAGTTTGTGATCGATCCGCATGCATCGGTGGCTGCTTGAGATCAACATTCCCTTGACCTAACGAAAAAGGGGGCCGTGTGAACGGCCCCCTTTTTTATGTCAGGCTGACTATGGCACCTGTCCCACCTATAAACTGTCGTGGGTCAGGTTTTTAAGAATTGTTTCACCATACCAGTCCAGAAAGTTAATCACGCCAAACTCGTAAGTCTCCGAATAGGGGCCGGGTTGATAAGCCAGTGAGTTGATACCCTTCTGGTTTTGCTCCGCCAGTTCCCTGTCCTGTTTGTTGGTCTGGTCCCACACATAACGCATGCGCTCCACGTCGTAGTCCTCGCCTTCCACCGCATCCTTATGCACCAGCCACTTGGTCGTTACCAGTGTCTTCTGCGCGGAAATCGGCTGCACCTGAAACACGATAACGTGATCGCTTTGCATGTGATTCCATGAATTCGGCAGGTGAAGAATTCGCATAGAACCGAGACTCTGGTTTTGAATGCGCCCGAGATTTTTCTTACAGGCCGGTTTACCATCCATGGTCATTACCGCTGTGCCTTCCTTTAACGGCATCCGCACGATCCGGTTTTGCAACCCGAACTCCACATGCTTGTGAGGAATGCCTTCACGGTCCCATTCCGCAGCCTGGCGCTCATAGTGCTCCTTGAATTCCGGTGTGGCTCGGGGATCCGTGGTGTCGTCCCATTCCAGCAGGGTACGGAGCAATTCCGGATGGGAGCCTGAGCAGTGATAGCACTCCCGGTTATTTTCAATCACCAGCTTCCAGTTTGCGTTTTCCTCCAGAGTCGACTCTGCCGCCACTTTGGCATTTTCCATGTCGTAAGGTTCCATATAGGCATCCAGGGCGGCCAGATAGGTATCGATCTCGGGCGGTTCACCCTCGGCAAGGCAGACATAGATAAAGCCGCCCGCCGTTTTGCAATGCGCCGGTTTCAAACCGAAATCGTTTTTATCGAAACCATCGCCCATTTCCGTCCCGGCAAAAATCAGGTTACCTTTCAGATCATAGGTCCACTGATGATAGGGGCAGGTCAGGTTCGCCACCTTGCCTTTCTTTGCTGTGCACACCCGCGACCCCCGGTGGCGGCACACATTATGGAATGCGCGTACCTCACCGTCGCGGTCACGCACTACCAGCACCGGGTTCTGCCCGACCTCCACCGTTATGTAGGCGCCCGGTGTTGGCAGTTCGCAGGTCATGCCGACAAACAACCATTCCTTCATGAACACTTCTTCCATATCCACCCGAAAGAGGAAAGGGTCGTTATACAGCGCCCGGGGTAGGGAAAGATTCCGGGATCGCTCAGTCAGCGTCCGGCTCATATCCCGTCGGGCTTCCCCAATGTGGTTGTACTGTAAGTTAAGTAGGTCGTATTCGGTCATCGGAGCATTTCCTGTTAAAAGGGTGTACCTCAGCATGTGGCGTTACCCGCAAATACTATGGGTGCGGGTTTCCGGTAACACATTTTCGCAGGGGCCACGCGCGCCGGTTATCCATTAACGACATTCGCGGTTTTCAATTCGACTTGGCGGGAAGGGGAGATGAGTGCGGGGTCGGCGGCTGGAGAAGTTGATCAAGACTTTGTCGTAAATGGGTAACTCGTGGCTTTGGTTTTTCACCAGAATGGATCGTCACAATTCCACTGGTGCTGAATCACCCACGATGGAGATTAAATAATGACCAGCGTCACCGAAGTCACCGAACCCTCGTCCCACTTCAATCCGCTCAACACCCGGGTTTGGGCCAACGGCCGTCACCTGGTCCGATGTGTTCGCGTTATCCAGGAAACCTGGGACGTCAAAACATTCTGCTTCAACGCCGAGCAGTCCGTCATGTTCTTCTTCAAGCCCGGCCAGTTCGTTACCCTGGAGCTGGAAATTGAAGGCGAACAGGTGATGCGTTCCTACACGATCTCAAGTTCGCCCTCCGTCCCTTACAGTTTCTCGATCACCGTCAAGCGCGTACCCGGCGGCCAAGTCTCCAACTGGCTGCACGACAACCTCAGTGAGCATGACGAGCTTGCCGTGCATGGCCCGGTCGGCAACTTCAATTGCATGGATTATCCCTCCGAGAAGGTCCTGCTGCTCTCCGGCGGTGTAGGCATTACGCCCCTGATGTCCATGGCGCGCTGGTACTTCGACACCAATGCGGATGTCGACATGGCCTTCATCCACAGCGCCCGCGCGCCCAAGGACATCATCTTCCAGCGTGAACTCGAACACATGTGTTCGCGGGTCCCCAACTTTAACCTCAGTGTTATCTGCGAACGGACCGAAATTGGCCACGCCTGGAATGGCTACCGGGGCTATCTGGACCATACCAAGCTCGAAATGATCGCACCGGATTACCAGAGCCGCCGAATTTTCTGCTGCGGCCCGACCCCCTACATGCGCGCCATCAAGAACCTTCTCATCGAGAACGGCTTCGACATGTCGAGATACCATGAGGAATCTTTCGGCGCCACTCCGGCCGACGTCACCGAGGATGTGCTGGAACAAGCGGAAATCGCCGTCAAACACGCGGAGGAGATCAAGGACGCGGATACCTATACCGTCGATTTCACGGCCTCCGGCATGAGCGTCCAGATCCTGCCCGGCGAAACCGTCCACGCTGCCGCCAGTCGCCTGGGGCTCAATATTCCCAAGGCCTGCGGGGTCGGTATTTGTGGTACCTGCAAGGTGCTGAAGACTCGCGGCGAGGTTGATGTCCAGCACAATGGCGGCATAACCGAGGAAGACCTGACCGAGGGTTACATTCTCTCCTGCTGCAGTACCCCGTTGTCCGATCTCAGCATAGACG
>JAKLLS010000103.1 GCA_022014155.1 Marinobacter sp.
GCCCGAATTACGGCCTTCTCCACGTCGGCTGACCCGATAACCCGCACCTTTGAAGTTACGGTCGGTTTCGAGCCTCCGAAGGATCTCTCAGTGAGTCCGGGGATGACCGGCCATGTCGCCTATACGCCTGCGCCGGAAGTGGCGCAGGCAGGCCTGTCGATTCCAGCCCAAGCCGTTGTCGCGGCGCCTGATAAATCCCCCTATGTCTGGCTGTTCGATTCAGCAGCCGGCACGGTGACAAAGCGCACTGTTGAGGTGGGCGAACTGACAGGCGACAGTATCCAGGTGGTCGCCGGGCTTGAGACTGGCGATCGCATTGCGGTGTCGGGTGTGCACACGCTGTCCGAGGGTTTTCCTGTACACGCGTTAGAGGACTGAGGTCATGGATATTGCCTCCATCGCCATCCGGAAGCGGATTGTTACCCTGGTGCTCACACTCGTGATGCTCGGTGCGGGTCTGTTGACCTACAGCGGCATGAGTCGCCTTGAAGACCCGGAATTCACGATCAAGGACGCCCTGGTCATAACCCCATACAGCGGGGCGTCAGCAAGGGAAGTGGAACAGGAAGTCAGTGAACGGCTGGAAAAAGTCGTGCAGCAGCTCGGGGAACTGGAGCGCGTCAAGTCAAAGTCCGAACGGGGGTTGTCGACCCTGACGGTGACCATCAAGGAGAGTTATGACAAGGAAACCTTACCCCAAGTCTGGGACAAACTGCGGCAGAAAATAAACGATGTCCAGCGGGACTTACCGCCGGGCGCCGGCCCATCCATCGTTCTCGATGACTATGGCGATGTCTACAGCGTATTCATGGTCGTCACCGGTGATGGCTACAGCTATGCCGAACTCAAGGATTACGTGGATTCGCTGCAGCGAGAACTCCTGCTGGTGCAGGATGTTGGCAAGATTACCACCTTCGGTGAACGGCAAGAGGCCATCTTCGTCGAGTTCAACCGGGACCGGATGTCGCAGTTGGGTATTCCACCGTCCGCAATCATCGAGGAGCTGCGCCAGAAGGGGGTAGCGGCGGATGCCGGTCGCGCGCGTGTCGGGTCGGAATTCGTCACCCTGACTCCATCCGGCGGTCTCGACTCGGTATCGGATTTCGAGTCATTGCTGATCCATGGCGGCGAAGGCCGACAACTGTATCTGCGTGATATTGCCAACGTTCGACGTGGCTACGTTGAGCCCCAGGATGCCAAGATACGGTTTGACGGTCGACCAGGTATTGGCCTTGGTATTTCCACGGTCTCGGGCGGCAATGTCGTGACGATGGGCGAAGCCGTGCAGGCTCGCCTGGCGGAACTGGAAGGCCAGCGCCCGGTGGGCATGGAGCTGGGCGTTGTCTCCCTGCAATCGGAGGCGGTGACCGAGGCGATCTCCGGGTTTGTCACCAGCCTGTTGCAGGCGGTTGCCATTGTTATTGTGGTGCTGTTGCTCTTCATGGGCTTGCGTAGCGGCCTGTTAATCGGCTTTGTGCTGGTATTGACGATTGCCGGATCCTTTCTGTTTCTCGATCCGATGGGGGTGGCGCTGGAACGTATCTCCCTCGGCGCCCTGATTATTGCGCTCGGCATGCTTGTTGATAATGCCATTGTCGTGGTCGATGGCGTGCTCATTCGTATGCAGAAGGGAAAAACTGCCGAGCAGGCGGCCTCGGAGGTGGTCAAGCAGTCTGCCTGGCCGCTGTTGGCGGCCACTCTGATCGCGATACTGGCATTTGCTGCAATCGGCACCTCGAACGACGCAACCGGGGAATATTGCCGTTCGCTGTTTCAGGTGGTGATGGTGTCGCTGCTGTTGAGTTGGGTAACCGCGGTTACGGTAACGCCCCTGCTGTGCGTTATGTTCCTGAAGCCCCCCAAAGACAACCAGTCGAATTCTGACCCCTATGGCGGCGGATTTTACCGGCGATACAGGGAATTCCTGCGTGCCTGTATCCGCCACCGGTATTTGAGTTCGGCTACCGTGGTTGGCGTGTTTGCTGTCGCGGTGTGGGGATTCTCCTTTGTTGAGCAGAGCTTTTTCCCGAGTTCGACGCGGCCCCAGTTCATGGTGGATTACTGGCTGCCTCAGGGGGCGCACATCGATGCGACGAGCGCTGATGCGCAGCAGGTCGAACAGATGCTGCTGGAAAAGGAGGGCGTCACACATGTGACCACGACGGTTGGGGAGGGGGCGCCAAGGTTCCTGCTGACGTACCAGCCGCAGCAACCAAACAGCGCCTACGCGCAGTTCCTGGTCAATGTCGACGATTACCGGATTATTGATGAGCTGATACCCGAAATCGAAACCGAGCTTGCCGACCGATTCCCGGATGCGATCGTCTACGCCAATCCATTCGAGCTGGGCACGGGGACCATTGGCAAGGTTCAGGCGCGGCTGAGTGGCCCCGACGCGAATGAACTGCGGCGACTGGCCGGTGAAGTGCAAAGGATCTATCGGAGTGATCCTGACACCAAGGGCGTTCGCACCGATTGGCGGCAACGGGTAAAACTCGTACGAGCCAATCTTGCCCTGGAACAGGCTAACCTGAACGGCATCACCCGATCGATGGTGGCGGAGGCCATGCAGGAAGGTTTTCAGGGGGTGAATGCGGGGGTTTACCGGGAAGGGGATTTGCTCCTGCCCATCATCGTCCGCGCCGACCAGGTCGCACGTAACGATATCGGCAGCCTGTCAAATCTCCAGATCTGGAGTCCGGCCGCGCAGAAGATGATCCCATTGCGCCAGGTCGTGCGATCGTTCGAAACCGTCTTCGAGGATGAAATGATCCATCGCCGTGATCGCAAGCGAACGATCACCGTGTTCGCCGATCCCAGCGAGGGAAGCGCAAGCGATCTCTTTGCAAGGCTGCGCCCCCAGGTTGAGACCCTGTCTCTGCCGCCTGGTTACACC
Organism: Marinobacter sp.; assembly: GCA_022014155.1. GTDB lineage: Bacteria > Pseudomonadota > Gammaproteobacteria > Pseudomonadales > Oleiphilaceae > Marinobacter. The sequence continues at coordinate 2,897 of JAKLLS010000103.1, forward strand.
CTGGAATGGGGCGGTGAGTACGAAGATTCCCGTAAAGCCGAAGCGGGCCTTGCGGCAACCATCCCGGTGTTCATCTTCGCAATGATTCTGATCACCATCCTGATGTTTAACTCATTGCGCCAGACGCTCGTCATCTGGCTGTGTGTACCTTTGGCGGTGGTTGGTGTCACGGCCGGCCTCCTGATCACGGGGCAACCCTTTGGGTTTATGGCCTTGCTCGGGTTCCTCAGCCTGATGGGTATGCTGATCAAAAATGCCATTGTGCTTGTTGAAGAGATTAACCTGGAAAGCGGCGAGGGCAAGGCATTGAAGGCGGCCATTGTGGATTCAGGCGTCAGCCGCCTGCGGCCGGTGGCCATGGCTGCACTCACCACGGCGCTGGGCATGATTCCGTTGGTGTTTGATGCCTTCTTCGTCTCTATGGCGATCACCATCATTGGCGGGCTGTTGTTTGCCACAGTCCTGACCATGGTCGTGCTGCCGGTGCTTTACGCCTTGATCTACCGGGCGGAGGATAAGGATTCCTCCGCCGACACCTGAATGTCCTGAGGGAAGGGGGCTTAGCTGCTTGTGAGGCTAGCCCTCGAGGCCCCCATTCTAAGTTCCGGACGACGCAGCAACTTCAGGCCGAACAGGATCATCCACAACGGGAATAGCAACACGACAATAATCAGCATTCCGTTGGTGAGGTTATTAAGAGCCGGGAAATATCCGAACACGAAGAACAGCCCGAAACACCAGCCGACAATCTTCAGCGGAACGAGGATTGACGCTCCCCAGCCAGCTTGCTTGAGCTGTCCGCCTACGATAATTCCCCAGAACAACACGACCGGACCTTCACACCACCACAACCCTCTCTGACTGAAGTAGGCGACAGTTGCCCAAATCGACTCCGCGACCGTTTTACCGGCTTCGTCAGCGCCGTCGTGCATCGTTCCCAGGGTGTGTAGTGCAGTTTGCAGGATGGCGGCACCGCTCACGCCCACGACGACATACAGGAGAATGGCAAGCGCCGCCATGTCACCGAAGGCTCCCGCTTCATCCCGAAAGCGATGCCAAAGATAGCCGCCGATGACCAGAACCGGCAGATAAAAGCCCAGCAGGTCGACAAACATGGACAGGCGGAAGAGTTCACGCATTTCGGGCGTTAAGCCCAGCATCCTTGCGCCGTCCAGAGTTAAAGTGAAATCTCCCCCCGTCACGATGGCCGCGAGGACAACGTTCAGGTAGGCGAAGATCCCGCCGGCTATGGCGACCCAGGCTGTAAAACGCTCCATTTTTTCTTGATTGGCATTCATGTCTTGTTCTCCGTAAGTGGTTGGTTGGGGGTTGGGATTTGTGTGAGGGCCTGCAGCGCCTGGAAGGCTGCCCGGTGACCGGAACGGACCGCCCCGTCCATGGCACCCGGCCAGATGTCTGCGGTTTCCGTGCCGGACCAGATCAGGCGGCCGGTGGGTGGTCGCAGGAATTTTCCCCATTGGGTCCAGAAGCCCGGCGGGATTGGGTGGATGCAGCTAAGGCTCCAGGGGTCGACCTTGCCCCAATCGTGGTCATGGAACTGGGTTGGGTGCCGGGCATCTTCGCCCAGAGCGCGGGCATAGATATCCGTCAGTACGCTTTCAGCCTGCTTGGGGTCGTGGGGCAGTTGACCCGGATTAATAAAGGCGTTGATGACACCAACAGACCCATCGGGTGGAGAGTTGTCGTAGGACCAGATCACCGGCCCGTCGAGCTGCATTATCTGACCATTCAGGCCTTTGTCCCGCCAGAACGGACGCGGATAGACGTGAACGGTTTTTCGCATCGGCGCGTGTGCCGGCCAGTTTGCCTGGAGTTGTGCCCGGCCGGAGGGGAGGGCCGGACTGAAGTCGAACTGGTTGCAAAGAGCCGGACTGAGCGCAGTGATCACTTGGCGGGCACGGATAACGCCCTGATCCGTATGCAGCTCCACGACATCCTCGTCCCAGCCGGAAATTTTCCGCACCGGGCAGGAGAGCTTGAGTTTGTCGCCCAGGTCTTCCGCCATTCTGGTGCAGAGAATCTGTGAACCGCCGACAAATCGGGTCTCCTGGGCGCCGCCCTTGATCCCTTCAAGCTGCTCAATGCTACAGTCGGAGGTGTTGATGATGGAGAGATAGTGCAGGAGGCTGAGCCCGGCAGGTGAGGAGCCAAAGGTGAGGGTGGTAGACATGTCGAATCCGATCTTGTCTTGCTCGCTCACGTTCTGTTGCGACAACCACTCTCCAACCGTCATGTGATCCAGCTCGGCGGCATTTGGGGCGGTCCAGGGCGCGTCGCCCGGTACCGAGCGTGCCATTTCGTTCAGCTTTCTGGCAATGTGGTGGCTGACGCTGGCGCCGCCATTGCTGGACTCCTCTGCGTATCGGCCATCACCTGCCAGATAGACGGTTTTGCCCTGGTAATACTGGTCGAAGGTGTCCACTTCCAGCTGACGAGCCAGGTCCGCAATGGCGGTCTGTCCGGGACCGATCCACTGGCCACCGGCTTCTGAAACAACGCCATTGCCCAGCTCATGGTTGTAGGTACGGCCACCCACCCGGTCCCGGGCTTCCAGAACCACAAAGGATTCGCAGCCGGCACGCTGCAGGTCCCGGGCCGACGTCAGTCCGGCCAGGCCCGCTCCGATGATCGCCACGTCCACCACATCAGTGTCAGCCGTTCTCAAACGGTCCTTATCCAAGCGGGCGGGCGTTGCCGTTGCTCTTCCTGCAAGAAGAAGCCCGCCCACCAGGGCGCCACCACCCAATGCCCGGACCAGAAAGCGCCTACGGGCTCTACGCGGCTGTTTATCGTTATCTGATTTCATAATCCACCCTTGTCACGTTATCCATTCGAATTAACATTACGAATGTTATGCTAATATACATAACAATCGTTATTGAGCAAAGAGCAAGCGATCAGGGGTCAGGGCTTTACGCGGCGGATCGAAAAAATCAGGGACTGAATCTTTGGCTGAAATTAAAGATAACGAATGTTGCGTTAAATCGGAAGGCTTGCTAGTCTTTGGCTTGACTCTGCAAACGAGGCACGACACTGAGGCACGCTAATATGGCTAAAAAAGTTTCCTCTGACACTTCGATCAATGCGCAACGCCGGCAATTGCTCAAGTTTGCCGGCGCATCGGCTGCCGCGGGAGGGTTCGGTTTAAGCGCCGGGCTCGCCAGGGCGGGCGCAACCCTTGACCCTGGTTCTTTCGACGACGTATTGGACGTCGCCATCATTGGTGGCGGGCTGTCCGGACTGACGTCGGCCCGGGACCTGCAGCGTGCCGGCTGCGAATCCTTTGTGGTTCTGGAAGCCCGGGACCGGGTGGGCGGACGAACGCTCAATTATGACGTGGGCCACGGTGAAGTATCGGACGTTGGTGGGCAGTGGATTGGCCCGAGCCAGACGGCCGTGGCGGATCTCGCTCGTGAACTGGAGGTAGAAACCTTCCCGTCCTACTACGACGGCAAGACCGTCATTCTGGGTGGCGAAGGGCAGCTGGCGATCGATTTGGAAGGGACCTTTGGTACCGATCATGCGATAGCCGAGAAACTGAGCAAACTCTCGCGGGATGTGCCTTCAGGAGCGCCCTGGAAATCCCCAAGGGCCGATGAGCTGGACAAGCTTTCAGTAGGTGACTGGCTGGCCAGGCAGGACATCAAAGTAGAGGATCGAGTGAGCTGGGACGGCAGCATAGCCCTCACCGGTGGCGCAATGCCTGCAAAGATGGGGTTCCTGCATTTTCTGTCCATGATCAACTCTGCCACGAGTGACTACTTCAAGCTGGACTCCATCAAGGACAGCGCCCAGGGCACCCGGTTTGTGGGGGGCGCCCAACTCCTCAGCATCAAGATGGCGGAAGAACTGGGAGATAAACTTCGCCTGTCCTGTCCCGTCCGTCGAATTTCCAACTGGGATCGTGATGTGGTCACCCTGCACACTGACCAGGGAACCATTCGCGCCCGTCAGGTGATCATGGCGCTGAGCCCGCCGCTGTGTCAGCAGATCGATTTCAGCCCTTCGCTACCCGAAAACCGTGCGGCGCTCCAGCGCGCCTGGCCCGCCCATTCCCCGGCGCGGAAGACCGCCATGGTCTATTCCCGCCCGTTCTGGCGCGAGAAGGGGCTTAACGGTCATATCTTCCAGGTCAACGGCCCGATCATCTGGGCCTATGACAACTCACCGGTCAATGGCGAAGTGGGCGTTATTAACGCCTTCGTTTCCAACGCCAACTTGCCTTCGGGGCATGACCAGGCGAAACGCGTCCTGGCGGAGATCTATGCCCAGGCCTGGGGCGAGGAAGCATTGAGCCCCGTGGCGTATCACGATCAGGACTGGGGGCAGGTTGATCCCTGGACGATTACCTGTATTTCCGCAATTCCGCCGGGATTCTGGACCACCCATGGCGAAGCTCTTAATCCTCCCAGCGGCAATCTTATCTGGTCCGGTACCGAGACTGCCGATATCTGGGCCGGTTATATGGATGGAGCGGTTCGCTCCGGTCATCAAAGCGCCCTTGAGGCACTGAATGCGCTGCGTTTGAGGAGGCGTACATGAAAAAGAAGATCCTTATCGGTATTCCGGCGGTCCTTGCGCTGGCACTCGTGTTTTTCGGGCCCGAACTGGTGGATCTCGTCCGGCTCCAGACCTATCTCACAGAGTCCCAGGAAGCCTATCAGGACAATAAAGGCGAATGGCCTCACCTGACCGATGCGTGCGAAGGCTGCCATGGTCGTAATGGGAATTCGCTGCACCAGGGCTATCCCAGTCTGGCGGGGCAGCCCGAGTCGTACCTGGCAACCCAGCTTCGCCAGTTTGCCAGCGGTGAGCGGGAAAACCCGAATATGTCTCCGCTTGCCATGACCATGAGTGAGGAGGAGATCCAACTCTATGCGGAGTTCTTTTCCAGGCAGACCGCCAAAGAAAACCAGTTCTTCGATGCGGATCCGGAGCTTCAGGAACAAGGCGAACGACTGGTTGAGACAGGTGGGTGCGCTGGCTGCCACGGAGCCAGTCTGACCGGGCAGGGCGAGTTTCCGCTCCTGGCTGGTCAGGGGTATGACTATCTCCTGAAGCAACTCGATGCGTTTGCCAGCGGTGAGCGTAAGGATGCCACAGGCGTGATGAACAGTATGGTCAAGAGTCTTTCAGCGGACGACCGCAAGGCAATTGCGAGCTACATGGCAAGCCTTTCCCCCAGCCACTAACTAAACAGACACGCGCTACCTGCGAACAACCGGGAGTCATTATGGAAATCAAAATTGCCATCCTGTGCATTGCTACTATTTTGCTGTGGGCAACCACGTTGATCTGGGGCATTAAGTTCCTCAGGAGAAGTAACTATCTGCTTGGTATAGAGTATCTGGTCGTTACCGTGTCGACCACAAACCTTTTCATCTATCTTATGAGCGAGTCCCAACTCGCCTATGACATCTCGTTCTTCCTGGACGCCTTCTCAAGGGCTGCTGGCATTCCGATTATTGCCACTGCTGGCCTGATGGCGGTGACGCATAACTACAAGCCTTCCAAAACAGTCGATATCCTGTTTTTCGTTGGCGCCTTTGCGGGAACGGCGGCACTCCTGTCGATCGATGCTTTTGCCAAACCATTGCCTTATTTCTACCTGGTCATGTGGAGTGCATTCTCGGTTTACCTCGTTTATTTTGGCTACAGGCTGATTCAGGTAGGGGAGTACCGTCATGCGGTGCATGTCGTTATCGCGATGTTGTGTGGGCAGTCGATTGCCACCATCTACGACTTTTTCAAAATACCAGGCGATGAGCAGCAGATCATCTTCTTCACCCTTGCTTTGACAACGTGGTCCTACCTGGTGGTTGTAATGTATTACGCGTTCTATGCCCTGAAACGTGCAACGACAGCCAGTGGGGGAGTCGATGTTAATAAAACATTCGTCGAGAAAGCTGGCTAACGATATCGTTGGCTTTATCGAACAGCTGAATCGGAATGGCGAAGAAGTCGATAACCGCCATTTTCCCGGATTACGACGGTATCCAGCGATAAGCTCATCCATTCGCTTGTTCGTCGAGGAGGCCCGTAGGTCAGAGTCGATGCTCTGCTCCGAAGTTGAAACTCTGGCCGCCCGTATCAAGGTTCTGGAGCGTCGGCACGCCGAGGAACTTTCAGACCGGGAGGCCCGTATCAAAGAATTGGAAGAGCAGATTCACACGGCCTGGTTGGCTGTGGATGCCCATGAGCGGGAAGTTGGAACGCTCAGGGCGGAGCAGCATGTATGGGGGCTGATTCAGTCGGCACTCACAGAAGGCGTATGGGACTTCATTGTCAGTAATGGACGAATTGACGATCCGGAAAGCAGGTTGATCATTACCGATGCCTTTCGGAATCTGCTTGGATACAGTCAGGAAGAATTGCCGGATGGCCTGGAAAGCCAGGTCAGGATCACTCATCCAGACGATCTGCCCAGACTCATGGCGGCGCTTGAGAGCGAACTCCTATCGCCGTCCGGGTCAGGTGAATATGTTGAAGAGTACCGAATGCAACATAAAACCAGGGGTTATTGTTGGTTCCGTGAGCGTGGCCGGGCAATTCGGGATGAGCGGGGGACCCTGGTTCGTATCATTGGCGCTGTCAGAAATATCGAAGATGAGCATTCGGCGAAGGCTGCTCACAGACAACTGGTGGATAACAGCCGGGATACATACGCCAAAATTTCCGAGGTAGTTGAGGTGATCAGCAGCATCGCCGCCCAAACCAATTTGTTGGCCCTCAATGCGGCTATTGAGGCCGCAAGAGCAGGATCTGCGGGCAGGGGATTCTCCGTGGTTGCTGACGAGGTGAAGAAGTTGGCGGACCGAACACAGGAAGCGACCAACCGGATCCAGGAGATGCTTGAGTCACCCGCGGAAAACTGATCTTGCCTGGGGGGAGGTTTTACACAGCCGATTCCGGAAGTGGCGAGATCAGGGTGATTAGCGCATCCAGAAGTGCTTTTGCCCGGCTCGGCTCAAACCTTTCAGGTTCAATCGGATGCATCATCATCCAGCCATCGCTGATCGCACTGAGCTGGTCTGCCAGCAAGTCAGCTGGAATGTCACTCCGAATGACACCTTGCGCCTGCCCTTTTGCCAGGATCGTCGCCAAACCCTGGCGAAAGCGAAAGTATCGTTGTTGTATCACACTGGCAAACGCTGGTTCATGTCGGGCATGGGCCAGCAACTGAAACACCGCGAGCCAGGTGTCTGTCTCGTTAAGGCTTGTCCAGTCCAGCCACTGTTGAATGATAACCCTGACATCGGCTGATCCCTCGCCGGAATCGAGCATGGTATCAAACTGATCGAACAGGCTTTGTGCGACCGCGGAAACCATTTCTTCTTTGTTTGCAAAGTAGTATGTGACCGCCCCTGTTGTGCATCCGGCTTGCTTGGCCACTTTGCGCATGGAGGCTCCGGAATACCCCTCCTGGGCGATCACTGATATCGCCGCGGCCAGCAGTTCCGCCCGTTTTGCCTCACGATCTCCTACCGGGCGCCCCCGCCGTGTTGTTTTTGATTCATGGTCGTCATCGCTTCGACGAGGGCTGGTTGGTGAGGAAGTGTCTGGTTCGGAGTCGCTCATAAGAAGAGATGGCATCGATGATTGGATAACAGTGGATTTGAATTCTCACCTACATGTCAGGTGTTATCCAAAAGGATGCACTAAAGACGATTCCCCGTGCAAGTCCTTATTCTGCCGAGGTGAAACCGGCTATGTAGCAGCGTCAGGGGCTCGGGGCGGCGAGAGAAGGGTAATGGCGGCGTCCATAAGAGCCTGGCCCCGACCCGAATGGAATCTGTCAGGTTCGATCGGCATCAGCATCATCCATCCATCGCCCATGGCGCTGAGTTGGTCGGCGAGCAGGTCGGCCGCTATATCGCTTCGCACAACGCCCTGGTTTTGCCCCTTCTCCAGTACTGATGTGAGCGCTTGACGGAATTTGGCGTATCGCCGTTGCACGATGTCGGCGAATGCAGGCTCGTGCCGGGCGTGGGCCAGTAGTTGGGTGAGTGCGAGCCAAAGGTCCGTCTCATCAACCAGCGTCCAGTCCAGCCACTGTTGGATTAATCCCCTGACATCGATTCGGTCCCGGTTGGCGGCCAGCAAACCGTCGAATCTGTCAAACAGGCTTTGTGCAACAGCTGCGTCCATCTCTTCCTTGTTGGCGAAGTAGTAGGTGACTGCGCCTGTCGTACACCCGGCGCGTTTAGCCACCTTGCGCATTGACGCTCCGGCGTAACCTTCCTGTGCGGTCACGGCTATCGCCGCTGCCAATAATTCAGCACGCTTCGCTTCGCGGTCTCCGGTAGGTCGCCCCCGTCTGCCCGTCGGCTTGGCTTTGCTGGATGCAATGGGTCGGCCATTGGTCGCGGAGGAGGGAGAGTCTGAATGAGTCATAGGTCGGTGGCAGTTCCATAGTCAAAATTCGTTTCCATCGTTTCGACCCATCTTAGCAGGTGGCTTGATTTAGGAAAACATGAGTTATTAAAAGTTCATCCTAACGCCATAAAATAATAATAACACATGTTGTCATTAAGGGTCCTCCTTGATAAAGTCCTAACAACTGTTACGTAAATGTACCTACGGAACGGCAGGGACGCACCTTCGAATTAGGGACAAGCACAACAAGAAATGACGAGAGGTCCATGTAATGAGAAAGAGTCTCCGATTAAAACGGCTTCCCCTGGCAGTTGCGATGCTGTCCGGAGGTATCGGCCTGGCGAGCGTTGGCCAAGTGCAGGCCGTGCAATTTGACTTCGGTAAAGACAGCGAGGTGACCGGCAAGCTGGATATCACTCTGGGTTATGCGGCCTCAGTGCGTGCTGAAGACGCGAAACCCTCTGCATTGAACCCGGCTAATAACCTGTTGGGCACTGGCACCACTCCCAACTATCTCTCCGATGCCCGGGTGCCGGAAGCGGGCGATCTGATTTCCAACGTCTTCAAGGCAACCGCGGAACTGGGTCTGGATTGGCGAAACTATGGCTTTGCGGGCTCTGCCACCTACCAATACGACACCGAGATCATGCACGACAAGTCGGTTGATTTTATGGGTAACTCAGCCCCCTGGACGGACGCCGCGGAAGATTATGCCGGCAATTTCTACGATGTTCTGGATGCCTACGCCTACGGATCTTTCGACATCGCCGGGAACCCCCTCGATCTGCGAGTGGGTAAGCAGGTCATCAACTGGGGTGAGGGGCTGTATTTTCTGGACGGGGTTTCAACTCAGGTACCTCTGAACTTCAACAAGCTGGTTACCCCGGGATCGGAACTGAAGGAAGCGTATATCGGCGTGAACAGTGTCTATGCCCAGATGGGCATCGGCTACAGCGCGTCGGTTGCAGCCTATGTGCAAACAGATTGGGAAAGAGCCGAATTCGGGCCCCGCGGCACCTTCTACAGCGACGACTTCTTTTTCCGTGGGGGCACGGAGGTTGATCCGCTGCTGGGTGTGCCGATACGGGACCGCGACAGCACGCCCGATGACAGTGGTCAGTGGGGCGTGTCCAGCCGCGTTTTCGTTACCGATGACACGGAACTTGGGGTCTATTACTCCCGATACCACGAAACCCTCCCGTTCATAAAGCTGACCGCACCGGGCAGTTCGGACGACCTGGGTTCGGCAACAGGACTCCAGCAGGTCTGGCCCGAGGATCTGGACATGTTCGGTCTCAGCATGGCCACCACGGTTGGCACCTGGTCAATCAATGGTGAAGTGGCCTACC
>JAKLLS010000016.1 GCA_022014155.1 Marinobacter sp.
TTGATACCGCCACCTTCGAGCAGCTTGAAGAGCGCCGTCGTGCCATTCAGGTACGGACGGAAACGTTGCAGAGCGAGCAGAACAAGCGTTCCAAGTCGATTGGCAAGGCCAAGGCTGCTGGCGAGGATATCAAGCCCCTGTTGGACGAGGTCGAAAACCTCAAAAAACAGAAATCCGAAGCGGAGGATGAGCTTCGTAAGCTGCAGGAAGAATTGAATGGCTTTCTGGCTGGAATCCCCAACCTTCCGGACGAGGACGTACCCGCGGGTGACAGCGAAGACGATAACGTTGAGGTACGAACCTGGGGCACTCCCAAGTCCTTTGATTTTGAACCGAAGGACCATGTAGCGCTGGGAGAACAACTCAAGGGGCTGGACTTTGAAACGGCATCACGGTTGGCTCATTCCCGCTTTGCGGTCATGCGTGGACCGGTAGCACGGTTGCACCGGGCGCTGGCCCAGTTCATGCTGGACCTGCACACCAGTGAGCATGGCTACACCGAAACTTATGTACCCTATCTGGTCAATGCCGAGACGTTGTATGGAACAGGACAGCTCCCGAAGTTTGAGGAAGATCTGTTCAAGACCGAGGGTGAGAACCCTCTTTACCTGATTCCCACCGCCGAAGTTCCGGCAACCAACCTGGTATCCAATACGATTCTTGATGCCGGGGAACTGCCGCTACAAATGGTCTGTCATACCCCCTGCTTCCGTAGTGAAGCAGGATCCTATGGTCGGGATACCCGAGGCATGATTCGTCAGCACCAGTTCGACAAGGTGGAACTGGTCCAGATTGTCCGTCCGGGCGACTCGGAAGCGGCTCTTGAAGCTTTGACTGGCCATGCGGAGAAAGTCTTGCAACTGCTTGAGTTGCCCTATCGTGTGGTTGCGCTGTGTGGTGGTGATATGGGCTTCTCCGCAGCCAAGACCTACGATCTGGAGGTGTGGCTGCCAGGCCAGGATAAATACCGTGAAATTTCCTCCTGTTCCAACACCCGCGATTTTCAGGCACGGCGCATGCATGCACGTTGGCGTAACCCGGAAACCGGTAAGCCCGAGCCTGTCCATACTCTGAATGGTTCAGGCCTTGCGGTAGGCCGTGCACTGATTGCGGTCATGGAGAACTACCAGCAGGCCGATGGCAGCATCGTGGTTCCGGACGTACTGAAGCCGTATATGGGAGGTTTGGAAAAAATTCAATGAACGATCAGGACGATGCACCAGGAAAGGGCGTGAGTGCAGGGCGTGCACCAGTTCGGTACCGGGCCAACCCGGTAACCGACAACCCCAACACCTCCAGCGGGGAGGTCGCCCTGGTGGGGGCAGGACCGGGCGATCCGGAACTTCTGACCCTGAAGGCCTGGCGACTGATCAACTCCGCAGAAGTGGTGTTGTATGATCGCTTGGTGTCACCAGAAATCCTGGAGCTTATTCCCGAGTCCGCCGAGCGGATTCACGTAGGGAAACAGCGCGCCAACCATACTTTGCCTCAGGACCAGATCAATAACCGGCTGGTAGAGTTGGCGCGAAGCGGTCGCCGAGTGGTTCGCCTGAAGGGGGGGGATCCGTTTATTTTTGGCCGTGGGGGCGAGGAAATCGAGACTCTGGCTGAAGCGGGAATTCGCTTCCAGGTCGTTCCCGGTATCACCGCTGCCTCTGGTTGCGCAGCCTATGCCGGCATTCCCCTGACGCATCGGAATTATGCCCAGTCGGTGCGTTTCGTGACGGGCCACCTGAAAAATGACACCTGTGATCTGCCCTGGAAGGACTTTGTCCAGAACAACCAGACTCTGGTTTTCTACATGGGATTGGTGGGCCTGCCCATTATCTGTCGGGAGCTGATTGCCCATGGTATGGCCAGCGATACGCCCGTTGCCCTGGTGTCCAAGGGTACCACGCCGGATCAGGAGGTGATCACCGGGGATCTGTCCACCATCGTGGCTCGGGTGAATGAACGTGAGGTCCAGCCACCGACGCTCGTCATTATCGGACAGGTGGTCGGGTTACGGGATCGTCTGGACTGGATCGGCGCAGTTTAACCACGCCTTCAATGCAAAAAAGGGAGCCTCCAAGGGCTCCCTTTTTTGTCAGCTTTCAGTTTTTAGTCTTTTCGCTTCGGCAGGACGTCCTTCAACTTATCCCGCATGTCACGAATAGCTTTCTCGGTGGTCGGCCAGTCAATACAGGCATCCGTGATGGATACACCGTACTCCAGGTCCGCCAGATTGTCAGGGATGGACTGGTTGCCCCAGTTGATATTGCTTTCCACCATCAGACCCTGAATAGACTGATTGCCTTCCAGAATCTGGTGGGAAATGTCCTGCATCACCAGCGGCTGAATGGCCGGGTCTTTGCTGGAGTTGGCGTGGCTGCAGTCCACCATGATGGATTTGCGCAGGCCGGCCTTGTCCAGGGCCTGTTCGCACAGGGCGACACTGACGGAATCGTAATTGGGTTTGCCGCCACCGCCACGGAGAACAACGTGACCGTAGTTGTTGCCCTTGGTACGAATAATCGCTACCTGACCTTTCTGGTTGATACCCAGGAAACTGTGGGGATGGGAAACCGACTTCATGGCGTTTACCGCGACGTCGAGGCTGCCATCCGTGCCGTTCTTGAAACCGATCGCCATGGAAAGTCCGCTACTCATCTCGCGGTGAGTCTGGGACTCTGTGGTCCGGGCGCCAATGGCCGACCAGGAAATGCTGTCCTGAAGGTACTGGGGGGAAATCGGATCCAGAGCTTCCGTGGCCGTTGGCAGGCCAATCTCAGCAATGTCCAGAAGCAGTCGACGGCCAATGTGCAGACCCTGCTCAATGTCGAATGTATCGTTCAGGTGGGGATCGTTGATCAGCCCTTTCCAGCCCACGGTCGTACGTGGCTTCTCAAAATAGACGCGCATGACAATCAGCAGTGTGTCGCTGACTTCGTCGGCAAGTTTCTTGAGCCTGGTGGCGTAATCGCGAGCGGCTTCAACGTCATGGATGGAGCAGGGGCCAACGACCACAAATAGCCGGTGATCCTTGCCATCCATAATGTCATAGATGGCCTGGCGCCCCTTCTCAACGGTTTCGGCAGCAGCGCTGGATAAAGGCATTTCCTGCTTCAGCGCTTCAGGGGTGATCAGTTGTTCCTGATTCGCCACGTTAATGTTCTCAAGTTTATTGCCCGACATTCTGTTGTTTTCCCCGGTTCTTAACAATGCAGCGACCCTTTTGGGTGTATCTGATACCCTGCAGGCCGTGCCAATATGAGCTTAACAAGCCGGTATCCATTGCGGTAAACCCCGGCGAGTTGGTTATACTGCGTCATTTGGTAACCCATTTCAACGCTTCTTACGTGCGGATGACGGATGTCTCAGAACCGGCGGAAAATGCCCGCAGCACTGCCTCGTGAACTGTTCATGGAGAAGATCCCGGACGTCCTTTCCGGCATTCGTGTTCCGGATCTACCGTATCCTGCCGGGAAAACGATAGACGCTGCTGTCTGCGATTGGCGACCACTGCTGTTTTCCTGTTGGACGGAGCAACGGGATGAGCGGGTTATGCAGCTAGTTCGCTCGGTATCCCTGAGCTGGTCAGTACGTCAGATTAATGCCGCCTATGTGGCGGATCGGATTATGGATACCTTTGTCCAGACCAGTGGTCTGCACCCCGGGCTGGCCCGGCGTATTGCACGCCTGCGTTTTTTCTTCGCCTGGAGGATGAGTGAGGAAGGTGCCAGCGCATTCAGTGAGGACATCCTGGCCTGGTTGGATGGCCTTCAGGAATTTCGTGGTTGGAGTGCCTCCGGTGGCCGCTCTGCCAGGGTGTTACTGGATCAGCTGGATTCCCTGGTCATTTCTGTATCGGCCTGTTTTGAGACTGGGGCCCTGGAACCCCTGGAGGCATTTTGCCGGGATTGGCAGATTGACTCGGAGAAACGGGCTCAGCAAGTGTCCCGGCTCCGGCAACGTCTTCTTGAAACCGAGATGGGTGCGGCCAGGCAGCGGCGTGCCGAGCAAACTGCCCGTGCCCTGGTGGGGCGTGCCCTTAAGGGGCGGCAACTACCCAGGCCTATAATTGCCTTTATATTTGATCACTGGATGCTTCTGCTCAAGCAAGTGGTGTGGGCAGGTGGAGTGGACGGCGAAAACTGGCGGCATGGTAAAAAACTGTTGGAGTGGCTGGTTTGGATCGGCGATCCGGCGTTGTCCGACAAGGATCGCAACCGTCTGTATCACGTTGGCGAACAAATTGGCGATCGTATTCTGGATGTCTGGAATCGGGTCGTTGGAAAGCCGCTGCCGACGAACGCTCTTGAAGGCATCCAGTTAGTTATGATGGCGCGCCTGCGGGGGGAGGTCCCGGATCTGATCGATGCGTTACCGGACGAGTCCGGCTTCCCCTGGGATGCTTCCTGGCTGTCTTTCAAAGGCCCTGACCCCAATAACCTGGAAGATCTTGAGGGGCAGTGGTTTGTGGAAGGGGAAGGTGCCAGGGAACAGCGTCGATATTTCTTTGCGTTGCTGCCAGACACCGCAGAGATTCTGTGGACCAACGGTTCCGGTGTGAAGCTCGGGCTGCAGCCCTGGCCAGAGTTTGAAGCTGACAGGCGCCAGGGAGACCTACGGCCTTTGCCTGCACTGACGCCTTTTGGTCTCGTCCTGACCGAGGCGGTGAGTGCGCTTTCCGGTGTGCTCGAACGTCAGAAAATATTGCGTGAGAAAGCCATCAGGGAGGCCAGGAGTAGGGCGGCTGCGATCAAGAAAGAGAAAGAGGCTTCAGAAATTAAACGAAGAGCGGAAGAAGTTGAGCGGCTAGCCGAGATCGACAGAGTCCGGCGTGAAGAGCACGAAAAACGGCTTGCCGACGAGCTCGCGGAACGGGAACGACTGGAACAGGAAAAGCTGACGGAAGGACAACGACTGGTAGATAGTATCAAACTGGGTGGGTGGATAACGTTTAATGAGAAGGACGCAAACGGTGACCCGGTCAGAATGAAGCTGGCTGTCAGGATCAATGCGTCAAACAAACTGGTTTTCGTTGACCGGCTGGGCCTTAACCGCCGAGAGTTTCAGGGTAATGATCTGGTGGAGGCAATCGTTGCAGGGAGTGCGCGAGTACTGGGCAGTTCCGCTGAGTTTGATGAGACCCTGAGCCGTGTTGTGGGAAGGATTCGGGTAGGCCGGAAGTCGTAGGGCATGCGTCGAGCCCTGGGTAAAACGGGTGAATGCCCCACCGGGTGTCATGACACCCGGTGGGGAGCGAACTCAGTCTTCCAGTTCGCCCATGCCGGTAATATTGAAACCGGCGTCCACATACATGATCTCGCCGGTGATGCCGCTGGCCATATCAGAGCTCAGGAACGCTGCGGCGTTGCCTACTTCCGCCGTCGTCACATTGCGCCGCAGGGGGGCACGTTTGGCATTTTCCGCCAGCATGCGACGGAAGCTCTTGATGCCTGATGCAGCCAGGGTCTTGATCGGACCGGCGGATATACCGTTCACCCGGATGCCTTCGCGGCCCAGGCTGGCAGCCATATAACGCACGTTGGCTTCGAGAGACGCTTTGGCCAGACCCATCACGTTATAGTTCTGCAGTACCTTTTCGGCACCGAGGTAGCTCAACGTCAGCAGCGAACTGTTCTCGTGCATCATGCTACGGGCACCCTTGGCGAGCGCAACGAAGCTGTAGGAACTGATGTCGTGGGCGATCTTGAAACCCTCGCGGGTTGTCACATCCACAAAGTTGCCGTCAAGCTCATGGGCTGGGGCATAGCCCACCGCATGGATGATGATATCAATGTTGTCCCAGTGTTTTCCCAGCTCTTTGAAGACGTTTTCGATCTCTTCGTCACTGGCTACGTCACAGGGGAAGGTGAGTTGGCTACCCCATCCGTCAGCGAATTTCTCTACCCGGGACTGTAGCTTCTCGTTCTGGTAGGTAAAGGCCAGTTCGGCGCCTTCACGGGCAAACGCTTCCGCGATGCCGTAGGCGATAGAGTGTTTGCTGGCCACGCCAACGATCAGCGCTTTCTTGCCACTGAGTAATCCCATAGATTTTCTCCCTGTGTTCTCGGTTTGCATGCATTATCCCCGAAGTGATCCGATGGGGGTAACGCTCAATTGGTCGTAGGCTTTTGATAGAACAGTGCGGCACTCAACAGTTCCTGAGTGTAGTCCTGTTTCGGTGAATGGAATATGTCCGTCGCATTTCCGTACTCGACCACCTTGCCGTGCTGGAGTACGAGCAGCTTATGGCTCAGTGCCCGAACCACCGATAGATCGTGACTGATAAAAATATAGCTTAGCTGATATCGGGCCTGGATATCCCGCAACAGATTGATGACCTGTTTCTGAACGGTGCGGTCCAGGGCCGAAGTGGGTTCATCGAGTATGATCACTTCCGGTTGCAGCACCAGCGCCCGCGCAATGGCAATGCGTTGACGCTGGCCACCCGAAAATTCATGGGGATAGCGGTGCCTGGCGTCCGGGTCAAGGCCGACATCCACCAGTGCCTGGATGACTTTTCGGTCCTGATCCTCTGGACTGGCCGGAGCATGGATCTCAAGACCCTCGCGAACGATTTCAGCGACTGACATGCGAGGGCTGAGGCTACCAAACGGGTCCTGAAAAACAATCTGCACTCGGCTACGATAGGGCCGAAACTGCTTCTGGTCCAGATGAGCCAGTTCCACACCATCCAGACGAATACTGCCGGTGGCTCCGGTGAGCTTCAGCAATGCGTGACCGATGGTGGTTTTACCGCTGCCGCTTTCACCGACGATGCCCAGGGTTTCCCCTCGCGCGAGCGTGAAGCTGGTCTCGCGGACGGCATGGAAGTAGCTGACAGTACGACCAAACAGACTCTTTTTAGTGGTAAACCGTACATCCAGGTTATCCACTTCAAGCAGCGGTCGATCCGATCGGTCCATACTGAGCGGGGACGCCGGAGGCTCGGCATCCAGAAGGCGTTGGGTATAGGGATGCTCGGGAGCGATAAAGAGCTGCTCTGTGGGTGCCTGTTCCACGACCTTGCCCTGTTCCATAACCGCGACCCGATCAGCATAGCGGTGGACGATGGATAGATCGTGGGTGATCAGCAGGATTGCCATGCCGAATTCCTGTTGCAGGTTCCGCAACAATTCCAACACCTGACGTTGCACCGTGACATCCAGCGCAGTGGTGGGTTCGTCGGCAATCAGCAACTCCGGTTCGTTGGCCAGGGCCATAGCAATCATAACGCGTTGTTTCTGGCCACCGGACAGCTGATGGGGATAACTGGACAGTCGCGTTTCCGGCGAGGGTATACCTACCAGTTCCAGCAGCTCTATGCACCGTTTTCGTGCCTGTGGGCCACGCAGTCCCTTGTGCAGGGCCAGGGTCTCGCTAACCTGCTTTTCCACTGTGTGCAGCGGATTCAGGGACGTCATCGGTTCCTGGAAGATCATGCTGATGCGATGCCCACGAATCTGTCGAAGCCGCTTATCGCTGGCTGTCAGCATGTTTTCACCCTGGAAGAGAATCTTTCCCGACGGGTAATGGGCGTGCCGTTCGTCCAGCAGCCGCAAGATGGAAAGCGCCGAGACGGATTTTCCGGAGCCGCTTTCCCCCACCAGTGCCAGTGTTTCTCCCCGGTTGATATCGATGGAGAGACCGTCGACCACCGGTTCGCCGTGGTCAAAGTGGATAGAGAGGTCTGAGATTTCCAGAAGTTTGGACATGTCAGTTCTTTCTCGGATCAAAGGCATCCCGTACGGCTTCGCCGACGAACACCAGAAGGGTCAGCATCACGGAGAGGGAGACGAATGCGGAGATACCCAGCCAGGGCGCGTGCAGATTGGCCTTGCCCTGGGCAATCAATTCGCCCAGTGAAGGTGACCCGGAGGGCAGACCAAAACCGAGGAAATCCAGTGACGTAAGCCCGGTAATAGCGCCGGTAAGGATAAACGGCATGAAGGTCAGCGTGGCCACCATGGCATTGGGCAGAATGTGCCGAAACATGATCTTGCGATTGCCCAGGCCCAGAGCGCGGGCGGCCCGGACGTATTCGAAGTTCCGCGCTCTCAGAAACTCGGCACGGACCACATCCACCAGCCCCATCCAGCTGAACAGCAGCATGATCCCCAGCAGCCACCAGAAGTTGGGCTGTACGATACTGGACAGGATGATCAACAGATACAGCACCGGAAGTCCGGACCAGATTTCAATGAATCGTTGGCCGAGCAGGTCGATCTTGCCACCGTAAAATCCCTGGATTGCGCCTACAGCAACACCGACAATGCAACTGGCAATGGTCAGGGTCAGACCAAAGAGCACTGAAATCCGGAACCCGTAGATGACCCTGGCGGCAACATCGCGCCCCTGGTCATCGGTGCCCAGCCAGTTCTCGGAACTGGGTGGCGCGGGTGAGGGCACATCCAGATCATAGTTGATGGTGTCATAGTTGAAGCGGATCGGTGGCCAGATCATCCAGCCATTGGCCCTGATCTCGTCAGCGATGAAGGAATCCCGGTAATCAGCCTCCGACGGCAGAAAGCCACCAAAGGTTTCCTCGGGAACTGACTCCACCACGGGAAAATACAGATCGCCCTGATAAGACACGACCAGCGGGGCGTCATTCGCTATCAACTCCGCAAACAGGGACAACCCGAACAGCGCCAGGAAAACCCACAGCGACCAGAATCCACGGCGATTATTGCGGAAGTTTCTGAGTCTCCGTTTCTGGATCGGGGAGAGTGACGCCATGGTTCAGGCACCCTCCCGGCTTTCGAAGTCGATGCGCGGGTCCACCAGGACGTAAGTGATGTCGCTGATCAGTTTCAGTACCAGCCCCATAAGAGTGAAAATATAGAGCGTGCCGAAAATCACCGGGTAGTCCCGGTTCAGAGCAGCTTCAAAACCCAGCAGGCCCAGACCATCCAGTGAAAAGATCACCTCAATCAGCAGGGAGCCGGTGAAGAACAACGACACCAACACGCCCGGCATGCTGGCAATCACAATTAGCATGGCGTTACGGAATACATGGCCATAGAGCACCTGTTTCTCTTCCAGGCCCTTGGCCCTGGCAGTCACCACGTACTGCTTGCTGATTTCGTCCAGGAAGGAGTTCTTGGTCAGCAACGTCAGAGTTGCAAAGCCGCCGATCACGTTAGCGGTCACCGGCAGTGCCAGGTGCCAGAAATAATCCCCGATTTTCTGGTACCAGTTGAGTTCATCAAAGTTGGATGAGGTGAGGCCTCGGAGGGGAAACCAGTCGAAGTAGCTGCCACCGGCAAACAGCACGATCAGCAGGATGGCGAAGAGAAATCCGGGAATGGCGTAGCCGACGACGATGGCGGAACTGCTCCAGACATCAAATCGTGAACCGTCAGTGACAGCCTTACGAATCCCCAGAGGGATCGAAATCAGGTAAATGATCAGTGTGGACCAGAGGCCGAGGGATATGGAAACCGGCATCTTGTCGATGATCAACTCGAGGACTGTCCGTTCCCGGAAAAAGGACTCACCAAAGTTGAAGGTTGCGTAGTCCCCAAGCATCTTGAAGAAACGCTCATGGGCCGGCTTGTCAAAGCCGTACATGACCTCGATTTCCTTGAGCAGTTCCTCGGGGATGCCCCGCGAACCGCGACTGTCTCCGTTGGAAGAGGCGACCTCGCCACCGCTGCCCCCACCACTGGCGCGGGCCAGGGCACCGCCGCCATGGCCCTCCATTTCAGCGATCAGCTGTTCAACAGGACCGCCGGGAGCTGCCTGGACGATAACGAAATTGAGCAGCATGATCCCGATCAGGGTCGGGATAATCAGTGCCAGCCGTCTTAGTATGTATACGCCCATCTAGTGGAGCCCTTTCACCGCTGCGTTGATCACAATCATTGGTCAGGGTTGAATCCACCAGTTATCGATATCAATTCCGTTCTTGGGTGTTGTTTCAGGGCGCTCGAGGTAGCCCCAGTAGGCAATACGGTCGCGGGGCAGATACCACTGTGGAATCACGTAATGGCCATGGAGTAAGACGCGATCCAGTGCGCGTACCCGGTTGACCAGTTCCTCCCGATCAGGAGCCTGAATGACCTTGTCGACCAACTCGTCCACGACCGGATCGTTAACGCCCATGTAGTTTCTGGAGCCGTGCACATCGACATTGGAAGAGTGCCAGTATTCCCGCTGCTCGTTGCCCGGAGAATCAGACTGCGGTAGCACCTGGGTAATGACGTCGTAATCAAACTGCCGCACCCGCTGGATGTATTGATTGGTATCGACCAAGCGGACGGACACATCGATGCCCAGTCTTTCCAGATTGTTTTTCAGGGGGAGCACGATGCGCTCAAAGTTTTTCTGGTGCAGCAATACTTCAAATGACAGTGGCCGGCCGTTACTGGCATTCACCATTTTACCGTCACGAATATCGTAACCGGCTGCCTTGAGCAACTCCATTGCCTTGCGCAAATTGTTCCGCAGGCCATTCTTGCCATCAATAACCGGCGGCTTGTACGCTTCCTTGAAGACATCCTCCGGAAGCTGGTCCCGGTATTGGTTCAATATTTCGAGTTCCCGGCCTTCGGGCAGGCCGGTCGAAGCCAATTCACTGTTTTCGAAATAGCTCTTTGTACGGGTGTACTGGTCGTAGAAAAGGTTTTTGTTGGCCCACTCGAAATCAAAGGCATAGGACAGAGCCTCACGTACCCTTGGGTCCGAGAATTTCGCTTTGCGGGTGTTCAGAATAAACGCCTGCATACCGGCAGGACGTTGATGCTCGATAGCTTCGGTAATAATGGTGTTGTTCTCGAACTTGTCACCGGTATAGGCCGTGGCCCAGTTTTTGGCCGATGGTTCGATACGGAAATCAAAATTGCCGGCCTTGAATGCTTCCAGGGCGACGGTGTCATCGGAATAGTAGTCGAAGCGAATATTGTCGAAATTAAACCGACCCTCCCGGGTCCCCAGGTCTTCTGCCCAGTAGTCTTGCACCCGTTTGAAAGTGATGGAACGACCCGCTTCGAACTCGCTGATCTTATAGGGTCCGCTGCCCAGTGGCGGTTTCAGACCATTGCGATCGAATTCACGACCGTCCCAGTAATGGGCCGGCATAATCGGCATCTGGCCAAGAATCAGTGGTAGCTCGCGGTTATCGGTGTCGCCGAAGTCGAAGCGGATTCGGTGGTTGCCCTCAACGGTCACTTTGCTGACGTCGGCATAGTAATTCCTGTAGAACGGATGGCCTTCCTTCGTAAGGATATCAAAGGAGAATTTGACGTCTTCTGCGGTAATGGGATGGCCGTCATGGAAGCGCGCTTCCTCGCGGAGATTGAAGATGACAAAGCGACGGTCTTCAGGGGTCTCAAGAGATTCGGCAATCAATCCATAGGCGCTGAAAGGTTCGTCGCCGGACGACTCAAGGAGAGTGTCATACAGGTAGCTACTTACACCCGCCGCGGCGACGCCACGGACCACAAAGGGATTGAAGGAGTCGTAGCCGTTGGCGACCACAGCCATGCGCAATGTACCGCCTTTTGGAGCCTCGGGATTGACGTACTCAAAATGGCTGAACCCTTCAGGGTATTTGGGCGCGCCGTGCATGGCGATAGCGTGACGAACTTCGGCCCCGGAATCCGCTGCCAGGACAGGAAGCGGAGCAGTGAGGAGAACCAGGGTCAGGGCACAAAACGACGTAAGGGTTGAGGCTGTCCGTGTTTTTGTCATAGATCTCGCACGTTTTGGTGAATCGTCCAGGAACAATGATTGTTTTTATTCCCCGGCGTTCCTGCCGTCGGCGACAGAGTCAGGGGCTGTTCCTGATATCTACGTAGAGTACCAGACTTTGGCCCGGCTGGAGATAACGGGCAGAGTTAAGGTCATTCCAGCTTGCGATGTCGCGCACATTTACCGAGAAACGGCTGGCAATCGTTGACAGGGAATCGCCCTTGCGCACCCGATAGCCGACTTTGCGGACCATTGCCTGGCCCCGGTTATTACTGGCCACGGTTTTAGGCTGGCTGGCCTGGGACCAGATGACGATCTTCTTGCCGGGGATCAGGGGATCACCCGGTGCCATATTGTTCCAGGCAGCCACTTCGCGAACCGTGACCCGATGTTCCCGGGCAATGTCCCAGAAAGTATCGCCGCGCCGGATCGTGTAGTTAACCCGGTTGCCGCTGCGATTACGAGACTGCTTTTTCTCCAGACGCTGGCTCGCACTGAGGGCGTATTGGTCGGTGCTCTTGCTGGCCGAGGGAATCATCAGGCGTTGCCCAATGCGGATCATGTCGCTGTTAAGGTTGTTGACCCTGCGAATGACCGAGGTGGTGGTTGCGAATTTTCGCGCAATGGTGCTGAGGTTGTCTCCGGAAACCACCTCGTAGTTACGCCAGGAGACACGATCTTTTGCAGGAATCTTGCTCAGAGCCGTCTTGAAAGTGCTGGCGTTCTCTTTGGGGACCAACAGACGATGAGGGCCGTCTGGAGCTGTTGCCCAGCGGTTGAACGAAGGGTTGAGCAGATAGATTTCCTCGACATCAACACTTGCAAGTTCTGCGGCCTGGGCCAGATCCATCTGGGAACCCGTTTCCACTACTTCGAAGTAGGGTTCGTCATCCAGTGCCGGTAGTTCAACACCATAGTCTTCTGGCTTGTCAAAAATTTTGGCGAGCGCAATCAGTTTGGGCACATAGTGCGTTGTTTCCCGGGGAAGCCTGAGTGACCAATAATCTGTAGACCTGTTGGCATTACGGTTGCGACGCATGGCTTTCGATACTGTGCCGCCACCGCTGTTGTATGCGGCCAGGGCAAGGGTGTAATCGCCGTCAAAGCGTTTGGCCAGTCGGTCCAGGTATGTCAGGGCCGCATCGGTCGACTCGATGATGTCCCTCCGGTCATCATGCCACCAGCTCTGGGTCAGTCCGAAGTATTTGCCAGTACTTGGAATAAACTGCCAGAGTCCAGAAGCACGACCGTGGGAATAGGCGAAGGGATCAAATGCACTTTCGACAACCGGCAGCAGGGCCAGCTCGGTCGGCAACCCACGTTTTTCGGTTTCCGAGATAATGTAGTGCAGGTACCGGCTGCCACGCTTGACGACCCGGTCGATGTATTTTGGGTGTTTCCGATACCAGTCCAGTTGAGCCTTGACCCTCGGGTCGGTAATGTCGTGGTCGAGTTTGAAGCCGGCGCGAAGACGGTGCCACAGGTCGGCGCCTCCGTTAGCATTGTCGTCGACATGATCCGATGGCGAGTCCAGCTTCGTTCTGGCTACTTCAGCCGCTGCTTTCAGTTCTGGGGAGATGGCTTCGTCAAGTTCGGTTCCGGAACTGCCCGGGCTATCTCCGTATTCCACAGCCGTCTTGAGGTCCTGGTCGCCCGCAGCGACAGTCATTTTTTCTGAATTCAGCGGGTTGCCTTCGGAGGAGGCCTGGTCGGGCGTGTTGTTATAGAGGCTGGCGCAGCCGCCCATCACGGCGCTGGCGAAGACAATTGCAGATATTCGTCTGACCGACATAATAATACTTCCGACTGGCTGGATACGCCGGTTATGTAGGAAAAACCGGCATATTTAATAAGTTATGGCAATAATTTTGAAAGGATTCTATGGGCGTGCCCGAAGGGGGTCAAGAAACCTCTCGTTACGTCATTGAGAGGATTTGTTAACCGCCTTAAAAGTGGTCCTTGCCATGCCGTACGGCCGCAAATACGTCGTCCTCGCTGTTTGATGGCAAACCCGTATCGGCACCGTACTCCCGGGCGGCGGCTATGACAGAGGGGTCATCCCACCTGAGGAAGGGGTTGAGGCGTTTCTCGTCTCCGAGAATGGACGGAACGGTTGCTTTTCCATTGTCGCGAAGGGTTCGGCATTCTTCTTCGAACTGTCGGAGGTTGTCGTCATCAGGAAGCCAGTGACGGGCAAATGTCAGGTTGGCAAGTGTGTACTCGTGAGCACAATAGACTTTCGCGTCATCAGGGAGCTTGCGCAGCGTATCCAGGGACTGCCGCATCTGGGCAGGCGTACCTTCAAACAGTCGGCCGCAGCCACACACAAACAGGGTGTCACCACAGAACAGTACCGGATGACCATCAACCTTTGATTCGGAAAAATAGGCAATGTGATCCAGGGTATGACCGGGAACACCGAGAACCTGGAACGTTATTTCATCCCAGGCCACTTCATCGCCAGGATGTACCGGCTCGGTGACCCCTTTGAAAGGGGATTTGGCAGGCCCGGTGATTCTGCAGCCAGGCACGTCTGATACCAGGGCGTCGACGCCACCAACGTGGTCCGGATGGTGGTGTGTGACCAATATGGTGTCGAGTGTCAGGTTGTGGTGCCTGAGATGAGCCCTGACAGGCTCCGCCTGCCCAGGGTCAACGATGAGAGCTTTGCCGGAATCAGTGTTCGCAAGGCACCATATGTAGTTGTCATTGAAGGCAGGAATCGCGGTGATAGTCAGCATAGGGCCCTACATGTGCCAAGTGGATGTCCCTGTTATGATAATGCATTACGAAGACCGTCCCAAGGGCGGTCATGACATGGCCGGGGACAGACCGTAATGGCATCAAGCGAACCCGTTGATTTTTCTTTACGACACGACAGCTTTGAACGCTGGTATCAGACGCCTCTTGGTCGTGCGTTGCTGGCCGATCAGCGTGCTTGTGTTGATCACCATCTCCGAAAACTCACGGGAGCCAGGCAGTTGCAAGTGGGGATCAGTCACCGTGTTCCGCTGGCCAGTAGTACTGACTTTGCACAGAAGATAGTGACAACCCCAAAGTGGGCGGCGGCTATTCCGGAAGGGGTGGCGGTGTGTGACGCCGATGAGCTGCCATTTCCCGGCGACTCTATGGACCTGGTGATTCTTCATCACACTGCAGACTTTTCACCCCATCCCCATCAGGTGTTGCGGGAAGCGTCACGCGTCCTGCGCGGAGAGGGCACTATCTTGTTGATCGGATTCAATCCTGTCAGCGTCTGGGGTGTGCGCCGATTATTGTCGCGGTCACGGACGGGGCCGTGGGGCGGGCGATTCCTGATGAAAAGGCGGATGGAAGACTGGCTCAGGTTGCTGGACTTTTCGGTTGAGTGCTCCCGCTCGTGTTTTTATCGCCTTCCGATACAAAAGCCTGTCGCTAAGCGGCGCCAGAGTCTGCTTGAGCGGGTTTGTGGAAACGGGATTCTGCCTATTGGTGCCTATTACTGTATCGTCGCCAGAAAGCGGGTGTGTTCACGGATTCCCCGCCGCCCCGTGTGGAACAAGCAAAAAGTCATTACACTGCCGGGTTCCGGGACCGTGGGTGTGTCCCGGGGGTGCGCCAGGCGCACCAGTATCAAATCAAGACAGTCAGGGAGTTGTAATGGCGGGTAAGGTTGTTCTTTATACCGATGGTGCCTGTAAGGGTAATCCGGGGCCGGGAGGATGGGGCGTGGTTCTCCGGTATGGCGATGCCAGGAAGACCCTGCATGGCGGTGAACGGCAAACGACCAACAACCGCATGGAATTGATGGCCGCGATCCGGGGGCTGGAAACGCTTAAGCGCGCTTGTGAGGTGGAGCTTTTTACCGATTCCCAGTATGTGCGCAAGGGCATAACGGAATGGATGGCCGGCTGGAAACGCAACGGCTGGAAAACCGCCGCGAAGAAACCGGTAAAGAATGAAGACTTGTGGCGGGAGCTGGACGATCAGGTCGCCCGCCACAAAGTAAATTGGCATTGGGTCAAGGGGCACTCCGGCGTTCCGGATAACGAGTTGGCGGATGAGTTGGCGAACCGGGGTGTTGAAGAGTTGGTTAATACGTAGTCAGAGACAGGGCGAGCATGAGACAGATAGTACTGGATACTGAAACCACGGGCATTGATCCCTCGGAAGGTCATCGCATTATCGAGATCGGCTGCGTGGAAATGATGGAGCGGCAGCTGACCGGTCGTAATTATCACGTGTACATCAATCCCGAGCGCGAGGTAGAGGCGGAAGCCATTACCGTCCACGGAATCACCAATGAGTTCCTGGCGGACAAACCGGTGTTTTCCGAGATCGCCGATGAATTCTTTGAGTTCATCAAGGGTGCCGAACTGGTCATTCACAACGCTGCGTTTGACGTCGGGTTCATGGATTCCGAGTTCGCGAGACTGAAGCCCTTGCGAAAAACCGCAGACCATTGCGGTGTTGTGGATTCTCTTGCCATTGCCCGGAAAAAACATCCGGGTCAGAAGAACAGCCTCGATGCCCTGTGCAAGCGTTATGGCGTTGACAACAGTAACCGTGAATTGCATGGGGCACTGCTGGATGCCGAGATTCTGGCCGATGTCTACCTGCTACTGACCGGCGGTCAAACCGCGCTTTCCCTGGACGCCGGAAGTGACGATAACGGTGGTGTCGACGGCATACGTCGTTTGGCGGCAGAGAGAAATCCGCTGAAAGTTCTCAAGGCATCCGAAGAAGAACAGGCAGCTCATGACGCGTTTATGGAAGTTCTGGCCAAACAGGCGGGCGGTACTGTCTGGGGTCGTATGGATGGTCCCGGGGAATAGAGGAATCGCGGATCCGGAATGAGAACTGGATCAGCCTGTACTATTTGTTACATTCCTGATTTCTTGAGCAACTTGAGTTTTGTGTTATAAGTACCTATTCCAAGAACAGGACGCGGTAGTTTCCGCGAAGTTAACAGGAAGCGTTTATGGTTCAATCGTCTTTGGCGACGAAGTCACAATCCTTTGATCTGGTCAAAAGTGAAATTGAGCAGACCATAAAGCAGGCCGAGTCCAGCCTTGAACGCTTTCAGGAAAATCGTGAGAGTGGCGAAGACCTCCAGAACTGCGTGGATTTTCTGAACCAGCTTCGCGGTATCTTCATTCTTGTCGAGCTACGCGGTGGCATCCTGCTGTGCCAGGAGGCCGTCACCATGGCGAACGATGTACCCGTCGGCGCCAACGACGACAAGAACATTCTGCTCACCACCCTTAACAGCGCTTTATTTATCCTGCGGCGGTACGTCGAGTACTATCACCAGCAACGAGTGGATCACCCGGAACTCTTGTTACCGGTCATCAACGACTTGCGGGAGGCTCGCAAGGAGAAGCCATACCCGGAATCCTGCTTCTTCGATATCGACGTCAGAAAGCGACCGGACTTCTGTTCCGGGATGTCGTTACAGCCGTTTGAGGGTAATGAGGCCGAGTACGAGATTCTGGCCCGCCGGATGAGGTTAACCTTTCAGGTAGCCCTTCTGGGCATGTTGCGGGAGCGGAATGAAGTTGTCAGCCAGAAGCTGTTCGGCCGCGCGGCTCGGGGGTTGGCAAGAGTCTGTCGGGGAACGCCAATGGGGGAAATGTGGTGTTTGGCGTCCATTGTCGCGGACACCATGCTCGACCGGGCAATGCCCTTCACAAAGGCGCGCAAGCGCATGTTCATGCGTATCGAGAAGTACGCCAGGGAAGTGGTATACGTCGGAAAAGTATCAACTTCCAAGGATGCCCCGGACTCGCTGATCCGCGACATGATTTATGTGCTCTATCGCAGCGGCTCCGGAAACCCGGAGGTGACGGACATTCTCTCCGCGTATCGATTGACGCCTGCGGAATTTCCGGACTCCATGCTGGAGGCTCATGCCCGCAGGCTGTATGGTCCCGGCGCCGACGTTCTCAAGTCCCTATCAGAAGCCTTGCAGGATGAGCTTAACCAGCTCAAGGATAAGCTGGACATTATTGAGCGTGGAATTGAGCCGGACCTGGCAGAATTCTCATCAATTGCGGAAACCCTTGAGCGTCTCGGCAACACCCTGGTCATGCTGGATCTCAATCAACTGGCCGGCAAGTGTCGTGGCGAAGCGAGCCGATTGCGTAGTTGGGAATCCGAGTCACGTTCACCGAGTGAGGATGAGCTCTACGCGTTGGCGGACTCCGTGCTTGGTATTGAAGATGCGGTCATGCAGATCGTTACCCGTGGTATTACCTCGGAAACGGATTCCCTGGCAGCAGGTGATCGAAAACGTGATGAGTCCCTGTATCTCCAGGAAGCGACGTTCGTTGTTGCCGATGAGGCCCGCAGTGCGCTGACCCTGGCCAAACGCGCTATTACCGCCTTTATTGAGTCTGATTATGACAGGTTGCACCTGGCCAATCTTCCAGGAACACTGCACAGCATTTGGGGTGGGTTGCACATGGTCGGTGATCCCGGCGCGGCCGGAGTTCTGGAGCGTGTTGCTGCGTCGATCCAGGAGCGCCTGCTGGATACCCGGGAAGCGCCGTCGCCACAGGTGCTGGAAGCTCTGGCGGATGCGCTGACATCCCTGGAGTATTACATCGAGAGCATTGGCAAGCGAGAAGATCGCAACGCCGATCTGCTTCGCCTCGCCGAATCGTCAATGAATGACGTAGGCCTATAGAGAGGTATAAAAAAACCCTGCTGCACGGCAGGGTTTTTTTCAGGTCTGTCTGTCCGGGCGGATTCAGCCCATCTTGAACAGTTCACCCAGCTTGGTAGCCAGCATCATGTCGCCTTCGGCGCGGAGTTGGCCAGCCATGAATGCCTGCATACCATCAGTTTCGCCTGACACAATGCCCTGCAGGGTTTCAGAGTTCATGATCAGGGTTACGGAAGGATCGTCGTGGGCACCTTCGTGGAGTTTGCAGGTGCCATCGTTGATGACCAGGTGGTAAGTTTTGTCATCTTCGATATCGAACTGAAATACCAGATCCAGGCCTTCGGCTGCGTCTGCGTTGAAATTCTGTTCGAGTTTGTCAAATACCTGAGCTACAGACATTATTTTACCCTTATTGGTGATTGTCATGGCTTGGTGACGGCTTGACGGCCCTGGCGGTGAGCCTGTTCCGGAAGGCCAGGGTTAGCCGACGTAGCCATTCGACTTTATGGTGCCAACATGGCAGTGTCAAGCTCGATCGAACGCTTGTTTTAAATTTCCATGTTGCTTACCACAATGAGACCTGTAAGTTACAATCTGCGCTTTGAAAATCAGGCTGGAGAAGCAATTTGGAATTTCTGACAGAGTTCGGTTTATTCGTCGCCAAGGCCGTGACACTGGTCATTGCAGTGGTCGTGGTTATCTCGGTTGTTATGTCAGCAGCCCAAAGAGATAAAGGAGACGACAGTGAAGGGGAGTTGCGGGTCCGCAAGCTTAACGAAAAGTACCGCAAGCTCAGGGAATCACTTCAGGCCCGTCTGCTCTCGGACCATGAACGTAAGGCCTGGGACAAGAAGCATAAGAAAGAAGAAAAAGCCCGGGCCAAGGCAGAAAAGGATAAAGTCAAAGCCGGGAAAGACCAGGCCGATACCAGGAAACGAGTGTTCGTCCTGGATTTCGATGGTGACATCAAGGCAAGCGACACCGATCCGCTCCGCAGGGCGGTGACGGCTGTATTGAGCGTGGCAGATCCGGCTACGGATGAAGTTGTGATACGGCTTGAGAGCGGCGGTGGTCTGGTGCATTCCTACGGGCTGGCTGCGGCGCAGTTGGACAGAATCCGCAGCAAGGGCCTGCACCTGACCGCCTGCGTGGATAAAGTGGCCGCCAGTGGCGGTTATATGATGGCCTGTGTCGCGGATCGCATCGTGGCATCCCCCTTTGCCGTACTTGGTTCCATCGGTGTCGTTGCCCAACTCCCGAATTTCCACCGCTTCCTCAAAAAAAATGACGTGGATTTCGAAGTCCTCACTGCCGGTGAGCACAAACGCACGTTGACGGTATTTGGTGAAAATACCGATAAAGGACGGCAGAAATTCCTGGAAGACCTCGAAGACACCCACGTGCTCTTCAAGGAGTACGTCAGTGAACGCCGGCCGGGGCTAGACATCTCGGCCGTGGCCAATGGCGACATCTGGTTTGGTCGTCGGGCAATGGATGTGAATCTGGTCGACGAAATCAAAACCTCCGACGAATTTCTCATTGATGCCTGCGAAAGTGCAGATGTAATCTCGGTGACCTACCAGCGCAAACGGACCTTGCCGGAAAAGCTTGGCCTGGCGACCAGTGCAGCCCTTGAGCACACCGTGTGGAAAGTGTTGGGCGCGTTTCGTAACCAGAAAATCCAGTAGCTGATACAGACAAACGGGGACCAGTATGACAACAACGACCGAATTCAAAGCCTGGCGTGTCCAGGAGCAGGGTGGAGAATACGTTGGCAGTGAACAGACAGTCTCGGCCAGCGACCTGCCGGCCAATGAAGTACTGATCAAAGTCAGTTACTCGTCCCTGAACTACAAGGACGCACTGTCCGCTTCCGGCAACAAGGGCGTCACCAGAAATTTCCCCCACACCCCCGGTATCGATGCTGCCGGTGAGGTAATCGAATCCGCCACTGGTGAGCCGGTTGTTGGCAGCAAGGTTATCGTTACCGGGTACGACCTGGGCATGAACACCGATGGCGGATTTGGCGAGTACATCCGCGTACCGGCGTCCTGGTGTGTCACCCTGCCGGAAGGCTGGGATGGTCGCACCGCCATGATCTACGGCACCGCCGGCCTGACAGCCGGCCTGTGCGTC
Organism: Marinobacter sp.; assembly: GCA_022014155.1. GTDB lineage: Bacteria > Pseudomonadota > Gammaproteobacteria > Pseudomonadales > Oleiphilaceae > Marinobacter. The sequence goes on from JAKLLS010000016.1 coordinate 20,465, forward strand.
CAGAAACTGCTCAAAATGGGCGCCACCCCCGAGCAGGGTAAAGTCGCCGTATCCGGCGCCAGCGGCGCCGTGGGCAGTGTCGCGGTGGAGTTGTTATCGAAACTTGGTTTTGACGTGGTTGCTGTCAGTGGCAAACAAGATCACGCCGACGAGCTGAAGACCCTGGGAGCCTCCGAAGTCATCGGACGTGAGGCCCTGGCCGCTGAGAAAAAGCCCATGCTCAAGCCCCTGTTCGCCAATGCCGTGGACACCGTCGGTGGACAGCCCCTGGCGGAACTTCTGAAACAGATCCAGCCGGGTGGTTCTGTATCCTGCTGCGGCCTGGTCGCAGGCCCGCAACTGGAAACCACGGTACTGCCGTTCATCCTGCGGGGTGTGAACCTACTTGGCGTGGACTCGGTAGAGATTCCGCTGGCGGACAAAGCCGCTGTCTGGGAGAAGTTCGCTGGTGAGTGGGCATGCCCGAAAACCGAAGCCTCCGCCCGCGATATCGGACGTGCTCAATTGGATGGCGCCCTGAAGGCGTTCTTGAAAGGAGAGTCGTCAGGAAAAATTGTGCTGGATCACGCTCTTTAACGGGCGCCTCTGCAATGAAGTACGGGTATTGAGGGGCTAACACCTGATCAAAATCCGTGCGGAGCCATGGATGGCGGAGCCGAGCGTACAAGGATGTATTCACAGCGTGTTTTGATCAGGTGTTAGCCCCTCAATGCCTCCACCAAACGTCTTGAGGCGTGTTTTGGTAACCCGTTCCCCTTTGTTCGTCCCGGGAGTCAATAAATTTAGGAAGCGCGCCGACGAAACAGCGGCACATCGGTATCTGTAGCAGCCTGATACCCCTGACTGAAAAAGTTCAGAGCACGGGCAGCCTTGGACGCATCCTTATCTTCCCGCAACGCATAGCTATCAAACCCGCAACGCTTCATGAACTGCAACTGATCCAGCAGAACATCCCCGATTGCCCGCAGCTCGTGCTGGTAGCCAAAGCGCTCCCGCAACAGGCGCGCAATGCTGTAACCCCGACCATCGGCAAACTTGGGGAAGTTCACCGCAATCAGCGGCAGCTCATTGACCACCCCCTCAAGAATTTCCGGCTCATCGTGGCTGTCGAACCAGACGCCGATATCGTCACGGCCCTCAAAGTGCTCCTTGCCAGCCAGCCACAGATCCGCAGGAATCAGTGCCGGCTGCTCAGGAATGTTCAGGGACTCACCATCCTCAGGACGGGGAACAACAACCCAGGAGTCCTGCTTGATGGACCCGTCTTTAGTGATAACTTCAGGCATAGACCCGCTCCTTGAATGGCTCAATTCCGATCCGACGATAGGTTTCCAGGAAGGGCTCTTCCTCCTTCCGGTTGTCGACATAAACATCAATGATCTTGGCGATGACATCCGGCATGTCTTCCTGGGCAAAGGACGGCCCGAGGATCTTGCCGATGGTGGCGTCGTGGTGTGACGAACCGCCAAGGCTCACCTGATAGAACTCCTCACCCTTCTTGTCGACACCCAGAACACCAATGTTGCCAACGTGATGGTGGCCACAGGCGTTCATGCACCCGGAGATGTTCAGATCAATGTCCCCAAGGTCGTAAAGAAAATCCTTGTCGTCAAAACGACGCTGGATGGACTCGGCCACCGGAATCGACTTGGCGTTGGCCAGGGCGCAGTAATCACCGCCCGGGCAGCAAATAACGTCGGTCAGGGTATTGAGGTTGGCGGTTGCAAAGCCCATGGGCTCGATACGTTGCCAAAGTTCAAACAGCTGGTCCTGGCGAACGTCAGCCAGCACGACATTTTGCTGGTGGGTGACGCGGACCTCGCCAAAGCTGTATTGGTCTGCCAGCTCGGCAATCTGTTCCAATTGCGTGTCAGACACATCACCGGGCGGTGTGCCGGTTTTCTTCATGGTCAGGGTGACAATGGCATAGCCTGGCTTCTTGTGGCTGTCGACATTGTGGCTAAGCCACTGATCAAACTGACGGTTATCGAAGCGTTGGCTCGCCAGCAACTCAGTGGCGTTCTCCAATGCATCGTAGGCGGGCTCGGTGAAGTAGCCCTGAATCCGTTCAATGGCTTCCCGGGTCAGTCGGGTGGGGGAGTCCTTGATATGAGCCCACTCAGCCTCGACCTTCTCGGCGAAACCTTTCGGCGTCAGCGCCTTTACCAGAATTTTGATCCGCGCCTTGAACTTGTTGTCCCGGCGGCCGTAGCGGTTATACACCCGCAATACAGCTTCCAGGTACGTCAGCAGGTCCAGTTCTGGCAGGAAGTCGCGAATCACTGGGCCGACCATCGGGGTGCGGCCAAGGCCACCACCGACATGGACGCGGAACCCAAGCTCACCCTGATCGTTACGTACCATCTGCAGGCCGATATCGTGAACCTGGATGGCCGCGCGGTCGGTTTTCTCGGAAGCGTTGACCGCTACCTTGAACTTGCGGGGCAGGAATGCAAATTCCGGGTGGAACGTGGACCACTGACGGATAATCTCGCAATAAGGTCGGGGATCAACGATCTCGTCGACCTGAACACCGGAGAACTGATCCGTGGTGGTATTGCGAATGCAGTTGCCACTGGTCTGGTTGGCGTGCATTTCCACTTCCGCCAGTTCCGCCAGAATGTCCGGGACATCTTCCAGTGCCGGCCAGTTCAACTGGACGTTCTGACGGGTGGTAAAGTGGGCATAACCTTTGTCGTAATCACGGGTGACCCGTGCCAGGCGGCGCAACTGCTCGGACCGAAGCATGCCATAGGGGACGCAAATCCGCAGCATGGGCGCAAGACGCTGAACGTAAAGACCATTCTGGAGGCGAAGGGGAAGGAACTCGTCTTCGCTCAGTTCGCCAGCGAGAGCGCGCTCGGTCTGGTCACGGAATTGGGCAACCCGTTCGGCTGCGATTTGCCGATCGTGTTCGTCGTATACGTACATAGTAAAACGTCCTGCTAAAACGCGTGGTATAAGGCTTTATAGCCCTTTGAGGGGGGCAGAATATCACCGTGCATATATTCTTAAAATGATTATTTCCAAATATGTTTATCGATTTGGGTGATAATGAACTGCCAATAGGACTGGACGAATATCAATTCAGTGCTTAACTTAACCCTACAACAAAAACAGGTTTGAGGAGGTTTCCGGAATGAAGAAAGGTACGCATTCTGATAGTAGTGTTGATGCCGTGGCTGCGGTGTTGCTGGTCATGCTGGTGGTGGCATTTGCCGTGGTCTGGGTAAGCGGGCAGTAGGCTACTGCCCGGACAGCACCAGTTTCACGACAATCACCAGGGTCACGACAAAGCCAACCGTGAACAGCAGGCCCGCGATGATATAGGGAAGCGGGCTGTGGCTGGAGAAGTCTTCCTGCCGGCGTTTGTCCGACTGAACACCGAAGGCGCCGGCGATAATGCTTTGCATTATTTTCAGCACCCCCGGACGAACTGAAGGGGATTTCTCGTTCTTGTTGTCCTCTTTTCCTTCGTTTGCCATCAGAGTTATCCTGCTACAGTGAACTATTCGGCCGGGTCATAGGCCAGGCTGGGCGCTAGCCAGCGCTCGGCTTCCGCTTTCGAAATACCCTTGCGCTCAGCATAGTCTTCAACCTGATCCACGCCAATCTTGCCCACCGCAAAGTACTTGGACTCGGGGTGGGCAAAGTACCAGCCGGATACTGCAGCTGTGGGATACATCGCAAAGTGTTCGGTTAATTCGATCCCGGTCTTGTCCGTCGCTTCGAGCAGGCGGAACAGCGTGGCCTTTTCAGTATGGTCGGGACAGGCCGGGTAACCGGGAGCCGGCCGGATGCCGCGATAGCGCTCGCGGATAAGGTCCTCGTTGGGCAGTTTCTCGTCCGTCGCGTAGCCCCAGAATTCCTGTCGGACCCGCTCGTGCATCCGTTCGGCAAACGCTTCCGCCAGTCGATCGGCCAGGGCCTTCACCATAATGGCGTTATAGTCGTCGTTGCGGTCTTTGTACTCAACAGACAACTCTTCGGCACCAATTCCCGCAGTAACGGCGAAGCCCCCAACATAATCGGTCTTACCCGAGCCCTCGGGTGCAACAAAATCAGACAGTGCCATCATAGGTTTGCCGGGGGCTTTGTCATCCTGCTGACGCAGGTGGTGCAGGGTGGTCAGCTCGTCGGTTCGAGACTCGTCCTTGAAGACGACAATATCATCACCCCGGCGTTGTGCCGGCCAGAACCCGATCACGCCCCGAGCGGAGACCCGTTTCTCATCAATCATCTGGCGCAGGATCTTCTGGGCGTCGTCAAAGAGTGTGCGGGCTGCTTCGCCACGCTTGGGGTCATCAAAAATGGCCGGGTATTTTCCGGAGATGTCCCAGGAGATGAAGAACGGGGTCCAGTCGATGTAATCCACCAGCTCGTTAAGGTCATAGTCCTCAAATACGCGGACACCGGTAAACGTCGGTTTCGCTGGCTGGTACTCCGTGAAGTCGATCTCGGGTGCCCGGTCCCGGGCCTCTTTCAGGGACACCAGTTTGGTGCGCTCTCCACGATTCTTGCGACGTTCGCGGATTTCGTCGTATTCCTTGTGTGCGGCCTCAACAAACGCAGGTTTGGCTGTGTTGCTGAGTAACTGGGAGGCCACGTTGACGCAACGGGATGCGTCCGACACATACAGGGCAATGTCGTTCTTGTACTGCGGTTCGATTTTGACCGCTGTGTGGGCCTTGGAGGTGGTAGCGCCGCCGATCATCAACGGAATATGGAAATCCAGGCGCTGCATTTCCCGGGCAACATGCACCATTTCGTCCAGGGACGGCGTGATCAGGCCGCTGAGGCCGATGATGTCGACATTTTCCTTTTTAGCCATTTCAAGGATCTTGTCGCAGGGCACCATCACGCCCATGTCGATCACTTCGTAGTTGTTGCATTGAAGCACGACGCCTACGATGTTCTTGCCGATATCGTGGACATCGCCTTTTACGGTGGCCATCAGGATCTTGCCCTTGGCCTTCTGGCCCTCGGACTTTTCCGCTTCGATAAAGGGAATCAGATGAGCAACGGCCTGTTTCATCACACGGGCACTCTTGACCACCTGAGGCAGGAACATCTTGCCGTCACCGAACAGGTCGCCCACCACGTTCATGCCATCCATCAGCGGCCCTTCGATCACCTCAATGGGGTGTTCGGCCTCAAGGCGGCAGTCCTCGGTGTCCTCAATAATGTAGCTGGTGATACCCTTGACCAGTGCATGTTCCAGGCGCTTTTGCACGGGCCATTCACGCCAGGCCAGATCCTCTTCCTGGGTCTTGCCGCCTTTGCCCTTGAAGCGTTCGGCAATCTCCAGAAGGCGATCGGTGCCGTCGTCCCTGCGGTTAAGCACGACGTCTTCCACCAGTTCCTTGAGTTCCGGGTCGATCTCATCGTAGATGACCAGTTGGCCCGGATTCACGATGCCCATGTTCATCCCGGCCTTGATGGCGTGGTACAGAAACACGGAATGGATCGCCTCACGGACCACATCGTTGCCGCGGAACGAAAAAGACACGTTGCTGACGCCGCCGGAAATGCTGGCATGGGGGAGGTTGTCCCGGATCCAGCGGGTGGCATTGATAAAGTCAACGGCGTAGTTGTTGTGCTCTTCGATGCCGGTAGCGATGGCAAAGATGTTGGGATCGAAAATGATATCGCCCGGGTTGAAGCCAATGCCGGTCAACACATCATAGGAGCGCTTGCAGATTTCGGTCTTGCGCTTGTAGGTGTCTGCCTGGCCCTGTTCGTCAAAGGCCATAACAACCACTGCAGCACCGTAACGCATGCAGTCACGGGCGCGCTTGATAAACTCCTCTTCGCCTTCCTTGAGACTGATGGAGTTCACCACTGCCTTACCCTGGATGCAGCGGAGGCCGGCTTCGATCACATCCCATTTGGACGAGTCGATCATGATGGGCACGCGGGAGATATCCGGTTCGGAGGCGACCAGGTTCAGGAAGGTCACCATGACCTCCTTTGAATCCAGCATGCCTTCGTCCATGTTGATATCGATGATCTGTGCGCCGTTCTCGACCTGATCACGGGCAACGCTCAAGGCTTCCTCGTACTGTTCTTCCTTAATCAGGCGCAGGAAACGTTTGGAACCGGTTACGTTGGTGCGTTCGCCGACGTTAATGAACAGGGTGTTCTCGTCTCCGGTGAATGGTTCCAGTCCGGACAGGCGTAAGGCCTTGGGGCGCTTCGGAATCTTGCGGGGCGGATACTTGGCCACCGCATTGGCAATGGCTTCGATATGGTCCGGGCGTGACCCGCAGCAACCGCCGATAATGTTGAGGAAACCATCCCTGGCGAAACCTTCGATGATCTCGGCCATTTCTTCCGGCGTTTGGTCATACTCGCCGAATTCATTGGGCAGACCGGCGTTCGGATGGGCGCTGACATAGGTTTCCGCCTTGGTGGACAGCTCTTCCACATAAGGGCGCAGCGCATCGGCGCCAAGAGCGCAGTTGAGGCCGACGGAAATGGGTTTGGCGTGAGCCACCGAGTTCCAGAAGGCTTCCGTGGTCTGTCCGGACAAGGTGCGGCCGGAGGCATCGGTGATGGTGCCGGAAATCATGATCGGCAGGGTGATGCCGCTGTCTTCGAAATATTGCTGGGTGGCGTAAATGGCCGCCTTGGCGTTCAGGGTGTCGAAAACGGTCTCGATCAGGATGAGGTCGGAGCCACCCTCGACCAGGCCTTCCACCGCTTCGTAATAGTTGTCCACCAGGGTCTGGAAATCGACGTTACGATAACCGGGATTGTTCACGTCCGGGGAAATGGAGGCCGTGCGCGAGGTGGGGCCGACGGCGCCGGCAACAAACCGGGGCTTTGCCGGGTTCTTCGCCGTAAACTCGTCCGCGATTTCCCGCGCCAGCTTCGCAGCGGAAACGTTCAACTCCTTCGCGATGGATTCCAGCCCGTAATCCGCCTGGGACAGCTGGGTGGAGTTGAAGGTGTTGGTCTCAATGATGTCCGCGCCGGCGTCCAGATAATCCGCATGGATATTGCGGAGCAGGGCAGGCTGGGTCAGGTTCAGCAGGTCGTTATTGCCCTGGACCTCCCGGTCGTAATTCGCAAAACGATCACCGCGAAACGCTTGCTCGTCCAGCTTCAGATTCTGGATCATGGTACCCATGCCGCCATCAAGGACAACAATGCGTTCCTGCAGGGCCTTGTGGAGCTGTTCCAGGCGAGTGGTGCGATCGGTCATAGCGTATTCCGGAAGTCGTGTTTAACGTCGTATTTAACTGAATGGCGCGGGATCATAGCAAAATTGCAGGATTCCGTCCCGGTACCGATGACGATAGTCAATTATTCGCGTCAATAAGGGAAATTCATCATCAGCGTAAAGCCCGACTATTTTACTTGGTCTTTCATGTTCAGGCGAACTCCCTTAAAATGAATTGAAACTTTCAAACGGGTTGAGAACATGGCATTGGTTACAGTGACTGATCCCGCACGGGATTATCTGGCACAACTTATCGAAAAGCAGGACGTGGAAGGCATGGGCGTGCGGATCTTCGTGACCCAGCCCGGCACCAAGAACGCCGAAACCTGTCTGGCCTATTGCCCACCCAATGAAGTTGTTCCAACGGATGAGCAACTGGATATGGGTAAATTTACCCTTTTCCTGGACCATAATTCGGTACCTTTCCTTGAGGAAGCGTATGTCGATTATTCCAAGGACCAGATGGGAGGTCAGCTCACCATTAAGGCGCCCAACGCCAAAGTGCCGAAAATTGATGACGACGCTCCACTGCCGGACCGCGTGAACTATATACTGGCCTCCGAGATTAACCCCAATCTCGCCGCTCACGGTGGTGATGTATCTCTGGTGGAAATTGTCGAGGAATCCGTTGCCGTGCTCCGTTTCGGCGGCGGTTGTCAGGGCTGTAGCGCTGTCAGTCTGACGCTCAAGCAAGGCGTTGAGAGCACGCTGAAAGAGCGTGTTCCCGAGATTACTGCTGTCAGGGATGTAACGGATCATACCGTGACCGAAAACGCTTACTACCAGTAAGCCCTGCTCGTCATTTGGCGTCTGGTTCCCGATAACCCTATTGTCGGGGCCAGGCATCGCTTTTCACTGCTGCCGCATTACCCTCGCTTTATTGGCTACTCGGCCAATGCTCTTGAATTTCAGTTACTTCATGATCTGTCACACAATCAAGAACTACGGACGGGTACCATGCCTGTCTGACAAATAAGGCGCACTCGCAGGTAAGCGTACCTGCGACATTTACATTACCGGGGTTAGATTTGTTCGACGTTGCACTTCTTACTGTGCCACTGATGGCGGCGATTGTTGGCTGGTTTACCAATTGGCTCGCCATTCAGATGTCCTTTTATCCGGTCCAGTTTATTGGAATCGGCGCCATTGGCTGGCAGGGCGTTATTCCCCGCAAGTCCGAGAAAATGGCGCACATCTGTATTGACCGCACCCTGCAGCAATTCGGGGATCTCAATGCTGTTTATCGGAAGCTGGAGCCCCATCGCATCGTTGAACAGGTCGTTGCCCAGGTGCATCCGCGGCTTGATGAGTACATCGATGAAGTCATGTACGAGATTCAGCCTGTCCTCTGGGATAACCTGCCGCTGTTCCTGAGAAATCGTATCTATGAGTGGGCGAGAGAGCAGTTGCCTTCACGCATTGAATCGTTGGTGGAAGATTTCGGGGACGACCTGAACGACCTGGTCGATCTCAAGGCCCTGTTGAGCCGCGAACTCGAACACCATCCTGATCTGATGAACCGGATCTTCCAGCAGGCCGGTTCGGTTGAATTGCGCTCTGTTATTAATCGTGGTGCCATTATCGGTGGCCTGCTTGGTGCGATTCTGGCCCCGCTTTGGGCGAAGTATCCAGAGCCCTGGCTTTTGCCGTTAGGCGGTTTTGCGGTTGGTTTTCTGACAAACTGGTTGGCGATTAACCTCATTTTCAGCCCGCTGAAGCCCAGGCGGCTCCTGTTCTGGAAAGTCCAGGGTCTGTTTCTGAGGCGGCAGCCGGAGATCAGTGATGTGTGGGCGCGTCTGGTCGCCGAAGAACTGATAACCGTTGAAAAGGTTGCTGACGCGATGATTAATGGTAACCACGGTGATCGCACCCGAGCCATTATCCAGAAGCACCTGCGGCCGTTACTGGATAATTCGGTGACGATGAAAATTACCGCTCAGGTGGCAGTCGGAATGACAGGTTACACGGAACTGAAAAAAGCGATGAACCAGAAGGCTGTCGGTGCTACCCGGGACGTCTTCGGCGATCCGGCCTTTAACCGGGAGCGGGCTCCCGTGGTTGCAGAAGTGCTTGCCGGGCAGATGAAATCCCTGAAGCCATCAGAATTCCAGGACATACTTCGCCCGGCCTTCCGGGAGGAAGAGGTTCAGTTGATGGTTGTTGGTGGGCTGTTTGGTGCCGTGGCGGGCCTCCTGCAGTTTGTTGCCCTAAACAACCTGCTATTGTAATCAGCCATAATCTACCCCTAGGAGAGCCACACATGGAATTCGGATTAATGTTACTGGCCCAGGCCGGCATCACCGCCCTGGTTGTATTGGGTGTGCTGGCTGGCTTCTGGTTCAAGGTTGTGCGTCCTTACCTGGATCGCAAGGTCGAGGAACTGATTGAAGCCTCGCGTGAAATTGAGCCAGGCGTTACACGCGGGGTGAAAGCCGGCGTGGCAGAGACCCTTAGAGAGCTGCCCGAAAGCACTGTCAAGGAATCCACTCGCCAGTTCCTGAAGTTTGGCTCAGGGTTGTTTGAGAATGGGTTGAGCAGTTTCCTGGGCAGCGCTGCAGATCTGGAGCGCCATTCCCGGGGGAACGGCACCGATCAGCGGCCGGATTAAAGGCAATTTGTCGGGCGGGGCAGTCCTGCAATACGACAGGCCGTTTTGGCCGGCGTTCCGGGAAATAGCTGCATTAGATAAATACTGTTTCCTTTCGCCTCGCCAAAGGCTTCCTTTACCGCTTTGACAAACAGGCGGTTTGAAGGGGGTGATATTTCATGTTCTTTATAAAAACCCCTCAGAAACATGATGATTTCCCAGTGATTTTCAGATAGATCGATTGCGTCTTCAGAAGCAATTTCCCGCGCAACCTCCGTTGTCCATGCAGAGGCATCTTCCAGAAACCCTTCGTTGTTACGAATGACCATTGTCATGATTTACCAGCTGATAACCCGTTGTGCCCGAATGGTGAGAGAGACCATATCATCGAAAGTGACCTGGCCGGAAATATCTTGTCTGGGATCAATCGCCCTGGCACGAACATCCTCCTGCAACGCATAAACCATCGCTGGCAGTGTGATGGTTGAATCTGCGAGGGCAGTGACGGCATTACCGGTCAACAGGAGTGCATCCTGTTCACCCATCATTCCCAGGCATTCACGAAACCGTGTGTTGCCCGGTGGCTTGCTGACAATATGGAGTGTGTGCATAACCGTTGTATCCTGTTGGGGGCGGGCGATGCCTTAGCCTGAAAACACGACGTGTTGGTACTGTTGCAACGTCGTGCCTGTATTCTCAATTCGGGTAACACCATTAATCAGGTTGTTGTCAGTGAGGCCGAATCGATGGCAGGCTGTGGCCTCTGCCAGAAGTGCTTCGACCCCGAAAATGCTCGCTGCCGCCAGGTTCCGTTCCACCGATTTCTGGTAAATGCCGTCTGGTTCCTGCCCCTGTTTGAGCCAGAGTACGCCAGCGTCAATAAATAACAGCGAGACCGGCTGATCAAAAGCCGCCAGTGAGAAAGCCATATCCAGGCTCTCTCGTCCTCCCCAACTGCCGTAGGGGGGCTGATCAATGACAATCAGCGTGTGCATGATTCAGGCTCCACCGTGGAAATAGATAACGCGGGAAGATTGAACACTGCTCTTTATCGTACTCTCCACCCACTCGCCGAGGCCGGCGATTTCAAAAGGTGCCGCAAGATTGCTGGCTGGCAGTTGGTAGCGTTTCTGCTCGGACTCGTTGACCAGTCCTCGCCTGAGTGCCGAGGCGATACAGGCAACGGCGGGTACCGAATGTTCCTGCAGAAAGTCGCCCCAGGCCCGTGTCCAGTTGGTTTCGTCCGAGGGCGGCGACGCCAATGAAGAGGCCAGGTGGACACCTTCTCCGTAAAGGAACACCCGATCAATGGTATGGCCGGCTCTGAGGACGGCCCGGGCGAATCCAAGTGCAGTTTCCGGCGCCTGGGAACTGTAGGGGGCGCCGGTAATGACCAGCGTAAATGTATGGATGTCTGCAGGCATCTGTAACGGTCAATTCCGATGAGGTCAGGATATTAAGTGTACCGAAAGCAGAAGCCCCGGCAAATGCCGGGGCTTCTAGGCCAAATCAATGTGTGATCATTGATCAGTCATCGCCGCTGAACGCCATCAGAAGGTGCAGCAGGCTGACGAACAGGTTGTAGATGGCAACATACAGACCGACAGTTGCGATGATGTAGTTACGCTCACCACCGTTGATGATCCGGCTTGTCTCGAACAGGATCATGATGGAGGCGAAGATAGTGAAGCCTGCAGAGACTGCGAGGTGCAGTACCGAGCTTTCCATGATGAAGGCCAGAACCATGGCACCGATCAGCACAAAGGCGCCGGCGGTCAGGAAGCTGGACATGAAGCTGAAGTCCTTCTTCGTGATGAGTGCGGTGGCTGACAGGCCAACAAAAGCGACCGCTGTCAGAGTGAGCGCCTGCGCGACGATCTGTGAGGCGCCTGCAGCCACAATAGAGCCGATGATTGGGCCCAGGGTGTATCCCATGAAACCGGTCAGGGCAAAAGTGGTCAGAATGCCCCAAGGGCTGTTCTTCAGCTTATAGGTGGCAAACAGCAGGCCAATGTAGCCAACGATGGTGATCAGGAGCCCCGGGTGGGTGCCGTTCATGTTCAGGAAGGCAGTCAGTGCCGAGAAAGCCAGGGTCATGCCCAGCAACATGTAGGTGTTGCGCAACACGTTCATGGCATCTGCGCTGATGCCAGTGGTCGCGCGCTCAGTCTGGGGTGCGGAATAGGCCCCCTGATTATTGCGAACGCCGAATCGTCTGTCTTCCATTGTCATCTCCGTTGGTAAAACGTCTGGTCACTGACACCACTATAATGTCACTACCGCAACTTTCAATCATTTACGACAGAAAAGCACGTAACAGATTCCATTAAAAGCTGTTAATGTTCAAATTTCCGGTCGACTTCATGCAGGGCGTTGACAGGGCAGGCAATTCCGGTATCATGCTCACCGCTGTCGCAATGACGGCGATGGAAAAACGGTGGGCTGGCAGAGTGGCTGAATGCAGCGGTCTTGAAAACCGCCGAAGGTTAGTAGCCTTCCCGGGGTTCGAATCCCTGGCCCACCGCCATTTTTCCCTCTCCTTTGCAGTATTTTCCTTATAGCCATATCAGATTCGTTCCATCGGTATGCCAGCGGGTTTCGCTGAAGAAACGGTGAAAAACGACCCGTTCGTTCTGGATATCGGCAACATCGACAAAACAGAACTCGAGCTCCTGGCCTGGCAATCTCTGGGCCAGTCTCCCGGCGTCCAGGGCGCCGATGGTGCCGGGTTTCGGGTATCCGCCGATCGTCTGGCAATCATTCAGCAAAACAATGGGCTTGCCATCGCCCGGGACCTGGACGGATCCCATTGCGATGCCTTCTGAAATAATACCCGGCGGTACATGCTCCAGCGCAGGGCCTTCCAGCCTGAATCCCATCCGGTCCGATTGATTGCTTACCTGATAAGTGCTGGTTGTAAGTTTCAACAAGTCATCCCGGTGGAACAGCGAATGCTGAGCTGCCGGCATCAGTCGCAGGGTCAGCCGGTCAGAGTAGTTACCATGAAAGTGTACTGGAACCCGGCGAGGCTTAAACTCGGCGATGGCATCGGCAGATGAGAGGATGTCTCCCTTCCGGATCGCCTCTATACCTTCAATCTGTTCCCGCACGACAACGGATCGTGAGCCAAACCAGGTTGCCGTATCAAAGCCTCCGGGAGTCGCGAGATAGGTGATTCTTCCGGAGCGGGCGGGATCGACAGCAATCGTGTCGCCTTTATGAAGTTGAACCGTCTGCCAGCCGTCCGCAGGATTGCCGTTGACGCGGATACGGGGCGCGGCACCCGCCACTGCAATGATCATGTCGGTTTCAGCCTCGGCCTCAAGGCCTCCCAGCAATATTTCGACGCAGGCACTATTGACTGGATTGTCCAGCAGCTTGTTGGCCCAGTTGTAGGCATGTATATCCAGAGCACCGCCCGCCGCCAGGCCATGTTTACGGTAGCTCCGCCGTCCGCTGTCCTGGATGGTGGAGCGGACTCCGGGATTGATGACTCGCAGCCCACTCACAGCTCTCCTCCCAGTTCTATGAACCGCTGTCGGGTAATCGGGTGAAACCTCACCAGATCACCGACGTTGAGCAGAGACAGGTTGACGGGATCAAACAGGCTGACAGGGCTCCTGCCAATCAGTTGCCAGCCGCCGGGGGAGGCTTTGGGGTAAACCGCGGTTTGCCGGTTGGCAATTCCTACGCTTCCCGCAGGCACCCGGGAGCGGGGAGTGTCTTTTCGCGGCACCGCTATGGTCGGGTCGACCTGGCCCATAAACCCGAAACCCGGGGCAAACCCGATGGCGTAAACGGTATAGGTCCCACCGCTATGATAGTTGATGACATCATCAACACTGAGACTGTTATTCCGGGCGATCCATTCCAGATCCGGGCCGGTCTCCGGGCTGTAGTATACCGGGATGTCATGGGTGATCTGACCGGACAGGTCGCCGGAGGCGCTGTCTGCCCCGGTTTCACTGGCTTTTCGGAGAGAGCTTTTCAGGTGTGCCTCAACCCGACGGAAATCAATCCGCACCGGGTCGTAGATCACCAGCAGGGTGGTGTAGGAGGGTACAAGGTCCACCAGCCAGTCGCCGCTACTTGCCTCTATCCGGTGACACAGTCGGGCAATGCGGCGTGGCAAGGTATCACTGATAGCGTCGGCAAGGGTGATCAGTACGCTGTCTTCGGAGACTGCCGAGATCTTCATTGCGCTGATTGCAGGGCGTCTCGTATGGCGCGAACCGCCGCCAGTGCGCTGTCATTGTCGCCATGGACACAAAGACTGTCCGCTGGCAGTTCGAGCCATTGTCCGTTGATGCTGGTGATGCCGCCCCGCGTGGCAAATGACAGGGCCTGGTCGACAATACGTTGTGGGTCATGATGAACCGCACCCTCCAGTTTTCTGGATACCAGCTGCCCTTCGTCATCGTAGGCGCGGTCGGCGAAGGCTTCCAGCAGGAGCGGTATGCCCACTTGTCCGGCCAGCTCCTGGTGCCGTCTGTAGTGGGTGGTGACCGGTATCATTAGTGGCAGGTTGGCACTGTACGTCAGGACAGCTTCCATCACCGCCCGCAGAATGGTGGCATCCCTCATCATGTCATTGTTCAGGGCGCCATGAGGTTTGACGTAGCTCAGGAGCAGGCCTTCAGCCCGGCACAAACCCTCCAGGGCTCCGAGCTGGTACAGCATCAGTGCCTGGATCTCTTCCGGGGAGTGGACGATTGAACGTCGCCCAAAGCCGACAATGTCATGATAAGACGGGTGGGCGCCTACCTCGACCTGGTGCCGGGCCGCCAGGGCAACGGTCTGGCGAATCACCATCGGGTCTGCCGCGTGGAAGCCACAGGCCACGTTCGCCATGTCGATCAGGGGCATGACATGCTCATCCTGCCCCATACGCCATGGGCCGTAACTTTCACCAAGGTCGCAGTTCAGTTTCATCGTTCATGCACCTTCAGAGAGTTCTGTCCGGGTACACCACGTTCTTCTGTTGTTGCGCCAGGGCATCCCGATGTTGCAGTGCTTCCGGGCTGTTGTCCGGAACGGTCCAGCCCTTAAGATTATCTTCTATCAACCTGACCAAAGCATCAATATGCCCGGGAGACGCATTCAGGGCGGGGATGTAACTGAAGCCCCGGCCGCCGGATTCCATAAAATACTCCCGGTTCTCTTCGTTGATTTCCTCAATGGTCTCGAGACAATCCGAGGAGAAGCCGGGGCAAAACACATCAATGGATTTGGTGCCTTTTCCGGGCAGGGCCTTGAGGGTTTCGTCAGTGTATGGCTTCAACCATTCCTCTCTCCCGAAGCGGGACTGGAAAGTGGTCAGGTACTCGTCTGCTCCAAGGCCCAGGCACTCTGCAAGCAATCGCGATGTCTTGTGGCATTCGCAATGGTATGGGTCGCCTTTTTTCAGGTATTTCAACGGAATACCGTGGTAGGACAAAATCAGTTTCTGGTGCCGTCCATGCTGCTCCCAATAAGCCCGGATGTGGGCCGCCATCGCCTCAATGTAAGGAGGGTAATCCGGATAATGGGAGATAAAGCGCAGATCCGGGAGCCAGCGCCGGCTCGTAAAGTCCTTTGCGATGGCGTCGAATGTTGAAGCTGAAGTCGACGCCGAGTACTGGGGATAGAGCGGAAGAATGATCAGTTTGCGGACACCTTGGTCCTGCATCTCATCCAGCACATTGGCAATAGAAGGGTTGCCGTAACGCATGGCAAAACCGACGACGATGTGATTGCCGTACTTTCTGGCCAACGTCTTCCGAATACCTTCAGCCTGGTTTGCGGTATGCGTCAACAGCGGTGATCCCTCAGGCTGCCACACACCGGCGTAGGCTTTAGCCGACTTCCGTGGCCGAATTCTGAGGATGATGCCGTGCAGTATCAGCCACCAGATGGGGCGAGGAAGTTCCACCACCCGTGGGTCAGACAGGAATTCACCGAGGTAACGTCGAAGCGCGGAAGGGGTCGGAGCATCCGGCGTACCGAGATTGGTGACCAGTACGCCGAGCTTCTCAGGCTGCCTGTGGTTAAAGTTTTCTATTCCTTTGTACTGCATTTGCTGATTCCTGGCTGGCGATTGATGGCATGGGGCAGTTCTGGCCCGCCTAGTCCTGCCTGGCTGCCTGCTGTGCGAGCCTGGGGGCCAAGCCACCAATGTCATAACCGGCATTGCGAGCCTTGGTGAAAATGACCTCAACGGGGGTGTTGCGGGCTGCGCTCAGAGCCCACAGAACCGTGCAACGGGTTCCTGAACGACAGAAGGCCAATACGGGGGCTTCGGCCTGCTGGATCATGGGGGCAAACTGGTCCACATCCTGATCGGTGATATTGCCGGATTCCACGGGCAGATACACCCAGTTGAGGCCGTGCTCGCGGGCGGCGGCCTCAATCTCGGCCATGGGCGGCTGCCCCGGTTCCTCATGATCCGGTCGGTTGGCAACCAGGGTCCTGAATCCCAGTCTGGCAATTTCCGCTACGTCGTCAACGGCAATCTGGGGAGCCACGGTTATCTGATCATCGATCTTTCTCAGGTCCATAATGCAAACAGGCCTTTGGATGTGAATGGAAAAGTGTGCCGTAATGATGACATAGCAGAACGGATCTTTCAGAGCGTCTGGGTATTATTTTACCGGAAATTGCCTATTGGGTGCTGCTGCGCGGCTTCTTTCAATGATTTCAAAGATCACCATACCTGCAATCATTGCCGCGACAAATACCGCAGCCTTGATTTCGCCCGCCCCTAGTGCGACCAGCCCGGGGCCAGGGCAAAAACCGGCAATACCCCAGCCGGCACCGAATATCAGACTGCCGACCACCAGGCGAGTATCAACTCGGTCGCTGGCTGGTAATTTCATGTGGAACCCTAGAAAACTGAGCGTTCTTTTGCGGGCAACTGCAAAGGCAAAAAAACCAACAAGGATTGCTCCTCCCATAACAAAGGCCAGGGACGGATCCCAGAGGCCAGCAATGTCGAGGAAACCGAGCACTTTTTCGGGATTTGCCATCCCTGAAACCAGGAGGCCCAGACCGAATACGAGCCCTGAACCAAATGCTGCCAGTGAATACATCATTTACTCAACCTCCGAATGCGTGTCGAATCAGGTAAACAGTCACGAAGCCCGTACCCATGAAGGATAGAGTGGCCACCAGTGAGCGCGGAGAGAGGCGTGAAAGGCCGCACACACCGTGACCGCTGGTGCAGCCAGAACCGTATCGAGTGCCAATTCCAACCAGCAGACCGGCGGCGATGATGGCAGGGTAATCTGCCTCAATCCTTATGGCAGGCAGCTCAGCCATCATGAGCCAGGCGGCAGGTGCGCCAACCAACCCGAGGATGAAGGCAATCCGCCATCCAATATCGCCAGAACGAGGCGCAAGTAGCCCGCCAAGGACACCGCTGATGCCGGCAATGCGACCGTTGAGCAGAATAAAGCTGGCGGCTGCCAGTCCGATCAAAAGGCCGCCTACAAGGGCGGACCAGGGGGTGAAGCTGTTCCACGCGATGTCAATCATTGAGCGCTCCTTCAAATGTGGGGACGGCATGGAATTATAAATGGAATAAGCATAGATGTAATAGATATATGTGCCGATTGAGCAAAAAAAAGCCCGGCACTGGTGGCCGGGCAGAGGCGTGCGAGTAGTATCCATGAAAGACTTCCAGACAAACCGGCATCAGCAGGGACACCGGTATAGGGAAGTATTGACTATAATTTGTACACTTCAAGCCGCAGCCGCTTTACTTTGAAAACATTTTTTCATATTGATTGGGTGCTTATACTGCGGCCGGTCGTTGTGCGGGTTACAGGCGCGTACTATCCACTGAAATTCACCATCGCCTGTAATACAATGGTGCCACTATGCAGTTTTGAGCCCCGAGGTTGTTACATGTCTGATGATGAAAACGAAAACAAGTCCCAGAATGATCCGCAGCTGGCGGGCAAGATAAAGGATTCCGCGCGTCAGATCTGGCTGGCGGGGCTGGGAGCCTACACCAAGGCCGAAGAAGACGCCGGTCGGTTCTTTGAACGACTGGTCCAGGAGGGTGAGCAGTTAGAGGACAAAACCCGCGGCGTGGTTGAGAAACAGATCAAGACCGTCGAGGATCGGGTGGGCGATGTTCGTGAGCGTGCCACCGGCACCTGGGACAAGCTGGAACACATGTTCGATCAGCGGGTATCCGGAGCATTGCGGCGATTGGGCATCCACCGCCGTGAGGAAATAGACGCGCTGGAACATCGTATCGAAGCTCTGGAGGCCGAGTTACGTCGTTTGCGGGGCGACATAGGGGATGATTCCGAGGAGTAAGCAGTGTTACAGGTAGTCCTGGCTCATCAGGCAAACCTGTTCTTTTTCATCGGGGCCGAGGTAAGGCAGCAATAACTGCATCATCTGGTAGACGCCCCGGCCGGGATCGACCGCATCCCGGTCATCCAGATGGGATAGGCTATCATAACTGCTCCAATAACAGGCCGTTAGCGTCAACTGTTCACAAAGAGATGCAAGTTGGCTGTCGCTGATTTTCATCATGCCTTGACGCTGCAGGCTACTGCAAATAGTGGCAAAGGCCGCTGTTTTCTTTTTCAGTATCCGCTTGAATCTGTTTTGCAGTTGGTCGTACCGGGACAGGACGTTGACCAGGTCCTGGTACAGAAACCGGTACCGCGCGACCGTTTCGAACAGCAGGTGGAGAAAGAAGCTCTGTTGATCAAGGCTGATCTCCACGTCCTCCGGCACCGCCAGCAGGTCTATCATCTCGTCTTCGTAACGATCAAACAGTTCTCCGACGATGTCGCCCTTGCTTTTGAAGTGGTAGTACAGGTTGCCGGGACTGATCTCCAGTTCGTCGGAGATCAGCAGGGTCGTGACGTTGGGTTCACCGACGCCATTGAACAGCATCAGGCTGGCGTCGAGTATTCGGTCGCGGGTTTTGATTTTTTTCATGTCGCGGCCTGGTTGTGGATTAAAGGTCGAAACGGGCCCAGATCGGGCAATGGTCCGACGGTCGCTCCATGGCGCGGATATCATAGGACACACCAGCCTCCCTGGCCTTGGGCAGCAGGCTGTCGCTTGCCATGATCAGGTCGATACGCAGGCCCCGCTTGGGCTCCCGCTCGAATCCCCGGCTACGGTAATCGAACCAGCTGAAGGTATCGGCTTCTTCGGGGTGAAGGTGGCGGAAAACGTCCGTGTAGCCACGGCTCTCGACCTGACCAAGCCATTCACGCTCTTCCGGGAGGAACGAACATTTGCCTGTGCGCAACCAGCGCTTGGCATTATCGGCCCCGATACCGATGTCTTTGTCGGTCGGCGAAATATTCATATCGCCCATGAGCACAACATGGCCACCTGCCGCTTTCAGGTCATCCAGATATCGCATCAGGTCGTTGTAGAACTTTTCCTTGGCGGGAAACTTGACCGGATGGTCCCGGCTTTCACCCTGAGGGAAGTAGCCGTTAATAACGGTGATTTTCTCGCCATTGCGGGAAAATTGAGCGGTGATCAGGCGACGCTGGGCGTCCTCCTCATCCCACGGGTACCCTTTGATCACCTTGTCTGGCTCCTGCCGCGACAGCAGCGCCACGCCGTAATGGGTTTTCTGACCATGGAAATGCACGTGATAGCCGAGTTCCCGAATGGCCTCCACGGGGAACTCCTCATCCTTCACCTTGGTTTCCTGAAGACCGATCACGTCCGGGTTCAGGGTGTTGATCACTTCTTCCAACTGGTGCAGGCGGGTACGGATACTATTGACGTTGAAGGAAACGAAGGTCATCGGTGAACACTCTCTGATTCGCTGGCTCAGTGGCATGGGCTTTAGCGCAGGAGTTTACCACAGCCAACCGGGGATTCCGCCTTGGCTGAGAGGACGTTGTCATGGAGTCAGTTTACAGTCCGGCTGTCGGGTGACTTGATACCGGATGTGGACGGTATAGTTACCTTCTTCGGATTCCCGGATATTGCTCAAGCCGATGTAATCGGTGAGGGCGCCGGATTTGTTGTAGCCCAGGATGATAGGGTCCACCAGGAAACGGGCGATTACGCCAGAAGGCCGTATACGAACGATATGGGCGGCGTCGGTCTTGTCTGACGTTGCCTCCTCCATCACGAAACCGTAATGCTCGCCACGGGTCGGGCCGAGAAAACGGAAGTCGACCGAGCGCCCCGCAACCACTGAATCCCAGTTGCGCCGCACGAAGTTATCGAATCCTGCGTCCACCACGACGGAATCATTAAAGCTTACATCGAACGTTTGCATTTTCCCTGAAGGGGTATGCCAACGAATGGCGAGCGTATCGTCATCATCCTGTTTCACGATGAGAGATTCGTTGAAGTCCGGCTGCTGGAAGGTCATCTCCGGGCGAAGCGGCGAGTGCTGGTAGTGCAGCTCCTTTGTGGCAAAGGTCCGGCCAGTGTCCGGCTTTCTGTAATCTACAGAATGCGTGTCTGGTCTCCAAATACCACGGTTACAGGTCCCGGCTACGACATGATGCTCTTCATACACCAGGGAGCCGCTGTCGCTGGCCTTACCAACGAACTGAAACTCCGACTCAGCAGCGAACGCCCTGGTGGCCAGCAGCCAGGCGGTCGCCATTGACAGGGATTGGCGAGTATTCATGACGCAAGCTCCGTGTATAGCGTGTTGCGAACGAGCAACAGCAGGGGGAACACCACCATCCATCCAAGTGCCAGTGCCACCAGTGACAAAGTCATCATCGGCAACTCCACCGCGCCCAACTGGCTGGCGGACCAGTACGCAAACGGACCCGCCATGGGGGCAAGCACCCAGGGCAGCCATGGTTTCCGGCTGACCCATT
>JAKLLS010000248.1 GCA_022014155.1 Marinobacter sp.
TCAATGACCACCGGCGCATCGGCTTTCGGGCTGACACACAGCCAGTCAATTCCCTCAGGCGCCGGCAAGGTGCCGTTGGTTTCCACACCGATTTCAAAGCCCTGATCATGGAACGCCGCAATCAGGTCGGTGTCCAGTTGCAACAATGGCTCACCCCCGGTACACACGACATAGGGCCGGCCGGGCGCATCCGGCCACAGGCTGTGAATGTGGCTGGCTAACGCCTCTGCGGTGTCGAATGTCCCGCCGTTCTGACCATCGGTCCCGACGAAGTCCGTATCGCAAAAATCACAGACAGATCCGGCACGGTCCTTCTCCCGGCCAGTCCACAGGTTGCACTTACTGAACCGGCAAAAGACAGCGGCACGCCCGGCCTGGGCGCCTTCCCCCTGTAAGGTATAGAACGCTTCCTTGACTCTGTACATCAGTCAGCGTCCTCGTATGGCAGCGGATCAACCAGGCCATGGGCGGCAAAGGCTTCACGACGTTCCACACAGGAACCACAGCGGCCGCAAGCCTTGTCCCGACCGTTATAGCAGGTCCAGGTCTGGCTATAGTCCAGATTCAGCTTCAGCCCTTCCGCCAGAATCGCAGATTTATCCATGGCCATGAACGGAGCCTCAATAGCCACCGGTTCGTAGTTCGCTACCCGGCATACTGCGTCCATTTTCTCCACGAACTCCGGGCGACAATCGGGGTAGATGGCGTGATCTCCACCATGAGCCCCATACCAGACCGCACTGGCTCCGGCGGTAACGGCATAACCGGTAGCCAGGGACAGCAGGATCATATTGCGATTGGGCACCACCGTCGCCTTCATCGACTCTTCTTCGTAATGCCCCTCCGGAACGTCTACATCGGCGGTGAGCGCCGACCCGGCCATGACTTCTCCCAAGGCGCGAATATCAATCACCTTGTGGGGAATACCGGCATCTTTGCAGACGTTACGCGCACACTCCAGCTCGCGGACGTGACGCTGGCCGTAATCGAAAGACAGGGCATGGACCTGGTGACCGCGGGCGCGGGCCAGGTGCACCAAAGTGAACGAGTCCATACCTCCGGAGTAAATCACAACAACAGTTTCAGACATCAGTGCTTCCCAGTGATATCCCCAACAACCGCTTGGCTGTCATCGGGGTTTTACATTCGATGAGCATATTGTAACAGTGGAATGACACGATGGGTTCGCGTCTGAACAAAGGGGCGGGTAAACTCAAATCAAAGCACATCAATAAAAAATCAGAGAAAATGAACTCCGAGACCAGGCCAGCATTTATCGATTTCGAGGCATCCAGCCTCGACCTTATTGCCAGCTACCCGATTGAAGTGGGTATCTGCCTGCCTGATGGGCAACTGCACAGCTGGCTGATTCGTCCCCATGTACTGTGGCAGGACTGGTCGGAAAGTGCCGAACAGATACACGGCATTGACCGGGAGACCCTGCAGACCGAGGGCGTTCCGGTCGCGGAAGTGGCAAACGACCTCAACGAGCTGCTTCCCGATCAGGTCTTCTGCGACGCCTGGACATTTGACAGCTTCTGGCTGCATCGCCTGTTCCGCGTCGCCGGCATCCAGCCTTCCTTTCAACTGGAATCCATATCCATGTTGCTGAACTCGGTGCAGGTCAGGCACTGGTCCACGCTCCGCCAGGAGGTCATCAACCAGCTGGGACTACCGGTTCACCGCGCCGCCAATGACGCACTGATCCTGCACAGGACCTGGGAGCTGATCAATCTGGATACCGGCGGACCGCAATTACTTCCAGACCATCACGCAGGGTGTTCAGGGTCCAGTAGGTAACCAGGGCCATCAGACCCGCTCCTACCACGGTAAATGTGAAGTCATCCCCCACAACCTGTCCTTTTGCCAACATCAGATACACAATAAGCGCGGCGACAAGGAACATTTCCACAACGACGTGTGAATGGAACTTTTCTCTGGCAGATCCTGATTTGTCAGGCATTTACTTAGGTTTCAACCTCTGAATATCTGTTGAGATGAATAATTGGTTAGCAAGCGTATTATCGATGAAACAGAGGGAAAATTCTGTACGAACTAGTGGCTACGGATTAACCACTATCCAAAAAAAAACGCAGCCCAGGGGGCTGCGTCGAAAGGAGAGATCCAAATGGTGTACCACAGTAAGTAAGATGGCCAACACCAAGGATTGCACAACGTAAAACACGTGACGGGGCGAATTATGGGGTGTTTCCCCAAAGCCGTCTGTAGGGGTTTGCCGAAGCGCTTTGCCTCTTGCAAACCCGCCGGCAGGCTATACACTGATCAGTGTACCGAAACCGTTGATACCCGGTTAATGAGTGCCCAGTGCACCGCCGGAAAAGAGCGAGAAACCATGCGACACATCATCCGACATTCCATTGCTTACACGGGCACGAGCTGTCACGCCGGCCAGTGTGTTCGCGCTATGGTGAAAGACAGCTAAAGGCTTTCGGTCAGTCCCGGGAGCCTTTCGAGCGACCGGGCCAATCTCTCCGCCAGACCCCGGTTGCGCCAAGGCACCGGGGTTTTTGTTTTTGCAGCCGCAAAACGACAAGGAGAACATCATGAGAAGACATCCGACAACACGTGCAGCAAATCAGCCAGCCGGCCCCCGCCAGGGCGCGATCAAGCGTCCGGACAAGCTGCCGCTGCTGGATGCCATCTGCAGGAAACTGAATCAACGCGTCAACCTGGATGACGAACAGCGGGTGCTTGGACTCTACGAGCGAGGCTGGATCTTCAATGGCGTCCTGGGCAACCTGGATGGTGCGGAAGCCCGATACGTGAGGGCACTGGCAACCCGCTACAACTCCTGGATTGCCCG
>JAKLLS010000017.1 GCA_022014155.1 Marinobacter sp.
GGTTGAACGTTTCGCGAATTCTAGCGTAAAGCCGCCTGGTTTCCCATTGCGGCCTTGTCATACCCATCGGCTTGGTGAGCTTACCAGGTTCCTGTATTTTCCATGCTGGCCCAGGGTTCCCGGGGTGCCAGCGCTTCACCTTTCTGAAGCAGCTCAATGGAAATGCCGTCCGGTGAACGCACAAACGCCATGTGACCATCCCTGGGAGGCCGGTTAATGGTGACTCCGTTGGCCTGCAGGTGCTCACACAGAGCATAGATATCATCCACCCGATAAGCGAGGTGACCAAAGTTGCGACCACCCGTGTATTCTTCCGGGTCCCAGTTATAGGTAAGCTCGATCATCGGAGCCTTATCCTCCCTTGCCCGTGCCTCGTCGTCCGGGGCAGCAAGAAACACCAGCGTGAAGCGGCCCTTTTCACTACTCTTTCGGTTGATTTCGACCATGCCGAGCACGTCGCAAAAAAAGTGCAGGGTCTGCTCCAGGTTGCTGACCCGAATCATCGTGTGAAGATACTGCATATTGCTTCTCCTGTTGCGTTATCCTGCCACCATGAACCAACGTCCTGAAACCACAGCCCATCTTCACTACCGCATTCCAGCCGTGCGCCATCTGGCGTGGATGTGTCATACCCCCCAGCTTATCAGCTCTCCCATGGCATTTGCTCCGGAAAAATATCTGCCAGAGGATGCAGAAGAACGGTTGAAGGCCTGGGACAGAGAACCCCAGCTTGGCCCTGCCGTGCTGACAGAGCAGCCTGCCCGGCGCCTGGGACACTATTTCGAGCGCCTGTACGAGTGCCTGATAAAGGACCTGCTGGGCTGGGAGATTCTGCTGAAGAACCAGCCGGTCAGAAACAACGGTATTACCCTGGGCGAACTGGATTTCGTGGTCCGCAATCCCGCCAACAATGTCGTTGAACACCACGAAATTGCCGTGAAATTCTACCTCGGTCACCTTGAGGCGGATCGGGAAACGGCCTTGTGGTACGGGCCCAACGCAAGGGATCGGCTGGATATCAAATCTCAACGGCTGATCGGCCACCAAAGCCAGATGACTGAGCGGCCCGAAGCCCGAAACCTTCTCGAGTCACTGGGAATAGAGACACCCACCCGGCCGCGGATATTCATGCCCGGCTATCTATTCTACCCGTTGGGCGAAAAACTTCCCCCTCCCGACCACATTCCGTCAGACCATCTGCGCGGCGACTGGCTCTACATCGACGATCTGGACAAGATGGCTAAAGCAGGCGTTGTGGAATATGCAGGGAAAACAGATACCAGAACATGGACTCCGCTGATCAAACCACACTGGCTTGGCCCCTGGCGCCAGAAACAGGCCCCCGACCGCCAGGAAACCGTGGAAGCACTGGAAGTTGTTCGTTCAGCCGGCATTCCCCGGCTGTTTGCGGCACTGGCACAATCCCCGGTGGACGGCTACTGGCAGGAGACATCTCGCCTGTTTGTAGTGCCTGAGAACTGGCCGGCTACACCGAGCCAGGGCTAAAGGAGCTCCCTAAACAGCTTCGAGCTCTACCCGGTTCCGACCACCTTCCTTGCTGCGATAAAGCGCACGATCAGCTCGATTGATGGCGGAGTTCAGGTCGTCGTTTCCGCGGAATTCGCTGACGCCTGCGCTAATGGTAATATCGATCCGCTCCCCGTTGGGCGCCAGCCAGTCGTGAGTCAGGAGCGCTTCCCGCACCCGCTCTGCGCTGGCTTGGGCGCTTTGTAATTTGGTGTCCGGAAGTACGGCAAGAAACTCTTCCCCGCCCCATCTGGCAGTCAGATCCTGAGTACGCAACTGAGCCTTGATAATACTGGCAACATCCTCAAGCACGTGATCGCCGGTTTCGTGGCCATGCTCGTCATTGATCGATTTGAAATGGTCAATATCGAGCACAATAAAAGCCACCGGATGGCCAATTCGCTGAAAACGGGCCAGTTCCTTTCCCACCAGATAGGTCATGTGGCGGCGGTTAAAAAGGCCTGTTAATGAATCCGTTGTCGCCATTCGCCGCAGCTTCCTGTTCGTCGACGTCACCATGGAGAGGTAGAAAAATGAAAGATAACTGAACATGGAGAACACCACGCTCAGGTTAAACAGGTAAACGCCAAGCAAGGCCCCGGGGGCAACGGGCTGCAGGGGTTCGATGAACCACATCAACAGATATAGCGCGACGTAATAGCCCCATAGCCCGGCCAACGCCACTACCGCCCCGCGTATTCGCATACTGACGAACAACGCCGGAATGAACATCAGCAGATAATAGTGAAAGCCGCTCTCCCAGCCGATGAGTACAACGCCGAGCCCGGCATGAATAATAACTTCCGCCCAAATCAGGGTGATGGCCAGGCCATTCTGTTTCCTGCCCAGCGCCCGGTACGCCACGATATACATGGTAACGCTGAGCACGTTTACCCAGGCCAGGATGGGGGAACCTAGAAGATGGAAGAGAAAGAAAAAAGCCACATCAACCGTGGCCGCGATCTGACAACAGCGTTTCGCTACCTGCCAGAATTGCGGGCGACGCTCCTTGATTGGCTCCCTGGCGGAAGTGGACCCGGCCTGACTCATAAAAGTGGCAACTTCCAGAATGAATACCTACAGATTACGTGGAAAACCATGATTTCGCTTACCGCAATTGTGAAAAACTGAAAATCTTTGTACGCAACAGCCACTGTACACACACCCGTGCTACCGGCACCCTGCTTAAGTGCCCGGATTGTGGCAGAATATTCCCTTCTGATACGACAATGATGGAAACCAATCATGGACGATCACAGCCAGTTCCGGCTGCTTTCCGAGCGACGATTCCTGCCGTTCTTCCTGGCACAGTTCTCGGGAGCCTTTAACGACAACCTGTTCCGCAACATCCTGTTGTTGCTGATCACCTATACTGCCGGTGGCCTGCTGGGCCTACCCATCGATGTCGTAGTGAACGTCGCAGCCTTCTTGTTTATCCTGCCCTTTTTCCTGTTTTCCGGCATCGCCGGCCAACTGGCGGACAAGTACGAAAAATCCCGGGTGATCCGCTGGGTAAAACTGGCGGAAATTGCCATCATGGCGCTGGCTGCCGCCGGGCTCTGGCACGGCTGGTACGAATCGCTCCTGCTGTTGTTGTTCCTGATGGGCGTGCAATCCACATTCTTCGGCCCGGTGAAGTACGCCATCCTGCCCCAGGTGCTCCGGGATGACGAACTGGTGGGCGGCAACGCCCTGGTGGAAATGGGGACTTTCGTGGCCATTCTGGTCGGCACACTGACTGCGGGCCTGCTGATGGGCAGCGACCAGCCGGAGAAACTCGCCGCCATCGGGGTCGTGGTTCTGGCAGTGGTTGGCTACCTGGCGGCGCGACAGGTACCGGTTACCGGTGCAACCAATCCCGAGATGACCATACACCTTCGGCCCCTGCGGGAAACCTGGAACCTGATGCGGCTGGCCGCGGAGAACCATTCGGTGTTGCTGTGTATCATGGCCATCTCCTGGTTCTGGTTCCTGGGCGCCGCTTACCTGACCCAGTTCCCCAGCTTCGCCCAGACCAATCTGATGGGCGACGAAACCGTCGTCACCCTGCTATTGGCGATTTTCACAATTGGCATTGCGCTGGGATCAATCGCCTGTGAACGGCTTTCCGGTCACCGGATAGAGCTGGGCATCGTGCCCATTGGCTCCCTGGGCATCAGCCTGTTCGGGCTCGATCTTTACTTCAACATGCCCGCCAACCCGGTGCCGACCGACTGGTGGATGATGATAAGCGACAGCCAGCACCGGCAAGTGGCCATTGACCTGCTGGGCATCGGCTTTTTTGGCGGCCTGTTCATCGTGCCGCTATACGCCTTCGTGCAGCGGGAAACCCCGGAAGCCCGGCGGGCCCGCGTGATTGCAGCGCTGAACGTATTCAACGCCCTGTTCATGGTGGTCAGCGCCATTATGGGCATCCTGATGCTGGGCGTTATCGGCCTCAGTATTCCCGAATTCTTCCTGGTGCTGTCCATCATGAACCTGGTGGTAGCGGGATTCGTGTACCAGCAGGTACCGGAATTCGCCCTCCGTTTTATCGTTTGGGTGCTCTCTCACACAATCTACCGGGTTCGCCACGAAGGCCTGCACCGTATACCCGAGGAAGGCCCGGTGCTGTTAGTCTGCAACCACGTCACCTACATGGACGCGCTGATTATTGCTGGTGCGGTACGGCGACCGGTCCGGTTCGTAATGGACTACCAGATCTTCAAAACGCCGATACTCGGTGCCATATTCAGGCTCGCCAAGACCATCCCCATCGGCCCCCGCAACCGGGTGCCGGAGATCTACGACGCCGCTTTCGAACGCATTGACGAGGAACTGGACGCCGGCCATGTGGTTTGCATCTTCCCCGAGGGACGACTGACGTCCGATGGTGAAGTGGCCACCTTCCGCAGCGGAGTCGATATTATCCTCGAGCGCAGACCCGTGCCTGTTGTGCCCATGGCATTACGGGGGTTGTGGGGGAGCTTCTTCAGCCACTGCGGCGGGCCGGCCCTGAGGCACTTCCCCCGGCGGTTCTGGTCGCGGATTGAATTAGTAGCCGGCGAGCCCTTACCGGCAGAACAGGCAAACGCTGAACGACTGGAAGAAACCGTGAAAAATCTGAGGGGAAACAGCCGTTAAACGCTGGCCCATGCAACACGGTTGTATAGAGTCGGCTCCATGCTACTCTTTGGATGTAAGAAGTTTACGTTCTCTCTTATCGGTGGTGACCCCGCACGCAGGACGGTATTGTCCGGGCCGCACCACCATGCCTGGATGGAAAGATGCCACTGCAAGGACAGCTCAACCGGTTCGTGAATCGATTCTGCAACCTGCTTTTGGGTACGGTGCTAACCTGCGCCCTGGCACCTGGACTAGAAGCCGACGAGCCGCCTCAGAGTGTCAGACTCACCAACGGGCACTGGCCCCCGTACATGGAAAACACCCCTCCTCACTACGGGGTAGTTTCACACATCGTGACCCTGGCCTTTGCCAAACACGATACACCGGTGACCTATGGTTTCTTCCCCTGGTCCCGGGCCCGCATGCTGGCAGAAAAAGGTGTGTGGGACGGCTCGGTAGCCTGGACCTGCCGCCCGGAAATGCTCAAGCATTTCCACTTCAGCGACCCCATCATGGCTCACAACTATGTACTGTTCCACCGCACCAACATGGACTTTGACTGGGACAACGTAAAAGATCTGGAACGCTATCGCATAGGCCTGACACAAGACTATAACTACGGTAAGAAATTCGAAGAAGCTGTGGCTGCCGGCACCATCAATGCAGAGATCACCTCCTCGGACCAGACCAACTTCCGCAAACTGGCTGCTGGCCGCATCGACCTGTTCCCCATGGAACCGGCCGTGGGCATGGGCATGCTCAAGGCACTGAACCTGAGGGATGAAATCACCTTCCATACCACCCCGCTGCAGTCGGATTACCTTTACCTGATCCTCTCCCGCCGGGTGCCTGACAGTGAGCGGTATTTGAAGGAGTTTAACGACGGGTTGAACGAGCTGCGGGAATCCGGCCGGCTGGAGGCGTTGATTACTACCTCGCTGCCGGATTTGCCGGCTCGGTATTTGGTGGTGGAAGATGGGGATTCGCGATGTGGGGAACAGGAATATCTAAAATAATTTTCAGAATACAGGCAAACCGATTACACCAAGCTATTAAAACTATTCTAAGATGTAGCG
Organism: Marinobacter sp.; assembly: GCA_022014155.1. Classification (GTDB taxonomy): domain Bacteria; phylum Pseudomonadota; class Gammaproteobacteria; order Pseudomonadales; family Oleiphilaceae; genus Marinobacter. The sequence goes on from JAKLLS010000017.1 coordinate 5,709, forward strand.
CCCCTCATCATCTGTTCTCACATCCATAAAACCCATGTGTGGAAATAAACTCACTTTCAGATAGTATGTAAGCGCACCGTTCAATGCGGCCAGAAGTACTCCAATTATTGAAATGACTGGAACAGTATTGAATCCATGTCTTTAATACGTTTTCGCACGATTCGAAACACGGACATCTCCGGCTGTTCACTCATGCACTGAACTCGGTAACCATCCGCTGGCGACCTTCTCTTAGATCACACTCGCCGTCGCCGGGCGCTGTTCGCGATAGGTGGCCATGTCGATCTGGCCACGTTTTGGGGTGAGTTTGCACACCCGCTGGCCCCAGGGGTATTCGCACTGCCGTCGGTGCACCTCACTCCAGCCCTCCCCCTCTTTCCACGCTTCCAGATCCAGGTCGCGCCAGTATCGGGGATTCCGGCCGATCTGCTTATCGTGCTCGGCGGTCACCGGGTCAAGGTGGCGAAACGGTTCCAGGCGGGGCGTATCTGGCAAAGGCTGAGTCACATCCATGTAGCGTTGCAGCACGTCCCACATGGCCAGTACCTCGTACTTGCTCGACTCTATGGTGCTGAAGGCGGTCTTGTTGAATGCCTTCTGGGTGTATCGATGTACCAGCATCAGCCGGTAGAAGATGCCGCTTTGCTGAATCACCCGATCCACATAGGCATCGAACTCCACAAACGGGGCCTCGAAATACCGTCCACGACCCAGGGCCATGCGAACCTGACCGGTGACCCGATTGAACTCGCTACAGCCGTCTTCCAGGGTGTCGTCCAGATTCTTGTTGATGGTCTTTTCGAAAGGCTTGAGAAAGAATCCGATGCCGGTGCTCATGAGCCAATTGGTGGTAACGGGGGTTACCCAGATCGCAAAGGCAAACCATGATAGCGACAATATCCCCCCGCCTATGACCAACACCTCTGAGGGAATATTCAGATTATTGTTAACCTCAATAACTCCCCAACCAATTAGTGCAATTCCGCTAAACCACAGAAAAAAACCCAAATCATCGGGATGATCAGAATCAAAAACCGCAGACCTAGCTTGCCATTCAAGAACCGAATTCGCTGGTGATCCCACCACCAGTCCTTGGACTTGAATTCCGGATCGGTCTTCTCTTGATCCTGAAGCGCTTCGACATCCTGAATCGTACCGAGATAGGGAATGGCTCCTGCATAGGTGCCAACAGGCTGAAGCTCTTCACCAATACGAATCCGGTTCTTCGGGGATTCCGGCAAGGGGCCGACGGCCGTTGCCCGAAAGGCGGTGTCCGCAAACACGGACATCTCCGGCTGTTCACTCATACGCTGACCTTAGTGAAGTACCAGTAAGGGCTTTTGGCTGGGCGTAGGGGTCCAGAACCATCCGCTCTTTAGGTGGTGGCGGCTGTGCCGGGCCAGGTTAAACGGTTCATACTCCTCTCACTACCAAAGGAAAACGGGAATCAGGGTCAGTTCGAAATGTAGCGTAATAGGATCTACATGAATAAAATGTTCCACCTGTGTAGGGCTCAATCCTAGGTAGGTACTTCAACGCCTCTCACAGTAAAATACCGATAACCATGAAAGAGGTTTGCCTGTTGATTGGAGCGAAAATCCATTTTTTCCGGAACCGTATCGTGCATACCATGACTAAACAAAAGCATCACAGCCTCTGGCACATCATTCGGGAGATTCTGTCCCTCTACCCAATCTCTCCAGCGATATGCCATTGAACATTCATTGCGCAAGACCAATCGTGCATGCTTTGAAACAGATGGGTCCGCCGATTCAAATCTACGGATCAAATCCCTTGCTTCCTCATCGACCTGGTTAAGCCAGCCCCACGACTCATCCAACTCCTCCAGTGCCGTATCCAATCTATCGCGCTCTTGCGCGACCGTCTGCCAACGATTCTCGTCAGAATCAGCCAACGCAGCGACTAACCCACTAACTCTCGAATGCAGCCAACCCGGTAACTCGTCCTGAGAACCCTCAAGAATATTCTTTGCGTGACAATACTCAGCAAATCGTTGGGACTGCCAGTACAGATACAGCATGATATGGGCTCTGAAAGCCTCCTCCGTCAACTCATGCCGGTACTGCCTCATGAAGCGCTCATAGTGACGCACTAATCCGAACATCGTGTGGGAGCCCACGACGTAATTAAACTCAAATTGTTGTGCAATTTCGCGATCCGCTTGTGCAAGATCATCTATATGAGGGATCGGAACCCCAGCCCGATAGGCTGAGTTATACATACGATGTAAGGCTACCGTGGAAAGTTCTGAGCTTGGCTTCTGGGTGCCATCCTCAAGACCACCTCCTACATCCGGACTGATTCCAGGGAATAGTTCCTCCCTCCAGTTGTTATTCAATGTTCCCAAGGTCCGTGAGCGGCGATAGAAACGACGTTCATGGGCGGCGACCAAATGTAAAGCTGTTGTGACAGTCGGATGCAAGTCTCCCCCATCGTCCAGAACCGGAGTCAATGGATGCATCCAATCGAGCGGTCCCATTTCCGGGTGAGTACGATCAACGCAATCAAAGAAACCCGCAAATTCGACAATGACTTCGACATCGTTATATAAAAACTTTTCAGCGGACTGGGTACATACATTTTCCAACAGGTTCCGGATAAACCGTTTACCTATAGCTGCCCCAAAATCGAACCCGAATACGGAAACCCGAATCGCACGTAATGGTGGCCCCTCAGCTGACATTACCTCCTCTACTTTGCCGCGAAAGGATCGTTCTGCCATATCTAACCGAGTTGGCGCACCTGACATCAACAAGCTGGCAGCAACGGGGTTATCACGTATTGGCTCGAATATTTCAGTACCAGCACGAATTGCACCGTTCCGAATCTCTTTAACCCAGCCTTTCCAATCCGTAAAAGAATCCCTAAAGGTTCTTGAGAATGTTTCGTACCAAGGACGACCACCTCTATTGCTTATCGTATCCTTTCCGGCATCCACCCCAGCCCCTTGCGATTGACCTTCAACTCCAGCACCAATCTCGTCAGGGGTACGGCGAGCACCTCCTGCAAGGCCAGAATTAAGGGACACATTCAATTCGGTGCCCAACCCGGAAAAATAAAATCTGTCGAAATGCTGCAAACCATTTGACGTATCCGCGCTACGAAATACCGTCCACATCTTAGCTACGTTACTTCTACGATCGCCGTACCTCGTTCCATTTATCTCGCATCCCATCCCATCAAAAAAGAATCCTAAATTAAGTGTAGAACTGCAGGCCCCCTCTTCTTCGGAACCGCTTACAATTCGCCTGCAGGTATCAACCACTCTTCCCGATAACATAATCTCGTGCTTCCTTGCCTTTGATTACCTGAAATTTGGACTGCATCGTCTCACTCCAAAACAGCCTTACCACATTGTCTGGGTATATATGGACGTGGAGATATTGATCATCACCAGAGCGCTCTGGGACGCGAACCTCCCTGGCCCTATCCTCTCCCCTTACACCAGTATCATATTGATTTTGCGTAACGCTCAGCCTCCACTGAACTTCAACCCTTTGTTTTTCTACTGCAGCGCAGCATATAACCCCACTTCCCGTTGAATACCCGTTAAACGCGGCAGCATTTCCGATCCAGACATCGCCTACAATGGCCTCTGAAATTGGTCGTTCTGTGTGGTTATGCAATATGAATGCAGCATCTTTCGTCGCAAATGACTGGTCCCAGATAATTAGGCCAATACACCCGGCCACGAGACTTACTTGCAACCATACGGGCAACGGATCCAGAACCTTGTTCATTAACCAGCGACCAATCATATACTCCCCTGTTCTACCAGCCCGTCGAGTAAATCAACTAATGGTTTATTCATACTAACCGCGCGTTCTGCAAGCTCCTTAACTTCGGCGGATGCTGTTTCTTCATTACCTGCTGCCATAGCTAAATACACATAAACTCTTCGGTCATCAACGGCCACAATACCTAGGTCGTCAGCTCGATTCAGACAATCCTGCACCCTTTGCCGCTTCATTACGCCACTCAAACCACAAAACACCTCTGGTGTTTCCTTGGTAAGGCTGCTAATGAGCGCATCTATCTCTGGGTTGCCCACCAATTCACGCCATAGATCTCCATCCACTTCCAATGTCCATCCGTCAGAGTTATCAGATTTCGTTGTTAACGGGAATTCAAAGATCGTTCGAAATTCTCCATATTCCAACTTGTAGTTCCATGAAACCAAGTTGGCGAAAAGCTCATCGAACCATGAACACTCCACCTGATCTTTCAGTATCTTGATAATTTCCGGGCAGTAGAATCTAAGCAAACGCACTTCTTGCTCCGGAGAAATACAGCATAATGCCGGAGCTAATTGACGGCTAAGGTGCTCTCCCTCCGAGTACGCCACTATCCATGCCTGGCAGGCACCAGCCAGGCTGCTGATACTGGCCTGTTTAAGCCTATTTAAATCAAGCTGAATCAACCAAGGCCCCTCGCTGACCAAATGTAGCTGGGTGTCGTCATACACGAGGGGCCACATCCTTCCTGATACCTGATCCAAAGTCACCGCACGCTCTGTGGGCTCAATGAAAGCAAGTTCTGCAATAACGAAAAAGTTCAGCTTCTCATCCGTACTATCAAGCCACTCTCTGGGTACATACTCAATCACGCCTCTAATCTCCACTTACCATAAGTGATCCATGATCCAGCGCTCTCAACCAGCATTCTTTACAGATCTTTGGCAAACTTCGAGATTCCGGCCCGACATTTTGTCTAATCGAGGTTTCCGCCAGCTCAGAAGCGTTCGCGCTTTTGTCACGGTGAGTGCCGAGAGTCTCAGGCTTTTCCGGATGCTGAGATTGTTGGCCACTCCCCTTACCCGGCGCGCCACCAGAATTGATCTTGATACCCGGACCCGCCAGTGTCACACCACTCGGATCCAGTTTCAGCAGACTGCCACCGGCGGATATGGTGAGTTCCGCACCCGCGTCCAGCACCACTTTGGTGCCGGCCTTGTGGTGAATTTCGGTGCCGGCTTCGCTGAGGGTGCCCTTGCCGGATTTCTGGTGGAAGGTGCCACCGATATTCTGGCTGCAGTCGCCGCCGATGGTCTGGCGTTTTTCTCCATCCACGGTGCAGTGATCGTTGCCTTTGATGTGAGTGAAATCGTTATTCTCGACCGTTCGGTGGCTGTCGTTTCTGATGACTTCGGTGCGGTTGTTTTCCGTCAGCAGGTCCAGGTCTTTCTGGGCGTGGACATAGATCTGTTGCTGGTCCGCTTCGTCCTCAAATCGCAACTCGTTGCTGCCCTCGCCCTTGTGGGTCTGGGTTTTGAGGGTGGTGCGTGTCTTATGTTCCGGCAACGCATAGGGCGGTGTGTTGGTGGCATGGTAGGTGCGGCCGGTAATGATCGGTTGGTCCGGGTCCCCGTCCAGGAAGGAGACGATGACTTCGTGGCCGATTCTTGGCAGTGCCATGAAGCCGTATTGTCCACCGGCCCAGTCCTGGCTGATTCGCAGCCAGGCGCTGCTGTGTTCGTCGTTCTTGCTGTATCTGTCCCATGGAAAGCGGACTTTTACGCGCCCATGTTCGTCGCAGTGAATCTCTTCGCCTTCCGGGCCGGTGACGATAGCGATCTGAGGGCCGTCCATCCGCGGGCGGTGTTGGATCTGTGGGCGCCAGGTGCGGTCCGCCGGGATGGCATTGAAGGCGTTGTGGTAGGTGGTCGCGCCACTACCACCCTCTTCTTCCAGGGCCTGGGGCTGCTCGCCGGTGTGACTGATGCTGGTGAACAGCCATTCCCGATTCAGGGCCTGGTTGTCGTGTTCGATGAGTTCGACTTTGGCGCCCACGGTAAAGTCGGGGCGGTTGCTCTGGCCGTTGGCGGTGGCAGCGTCGTTTCTCAGGGCATCCAGGCGGCTTTCGGTGAACGGCTGGCCGCTGGCGTCGGCCTTGAAGCGGCCGGGGTATTCGTAGTGCTGGTAGTCTTCCCGGTGCTGGACATCACCAGCCGCGCTGTCGTGCATCAGGGCATAAGCTGGATTCCTGAAGGTGTAGTCCTTCATGGCCACGGAAGCGGCCTTGACCCTTTCCCGATAACTGAACTGGAAGATGGCGCTCTGGCGGGTACTGCCACCGGCTTTGCCATTGTATTCCGCGGGGTCGAGCCTGGGGGCGTCGCCGTGGTGATCGGCGATGATCAGGGCCGGCTGTTCTTTCCCGTCTACTGAACCGTGGTGGTAGCGGTAATGCCAGCCTTCCTCGGCGGCCAGTCTCTCTACGAAATCCAGGTCGCTTTCCCGGTGCTGGACGCAGTATTCCCGCTCTTCCGGGCAGCGTTTGAGGTCGAACACGGTATCAACGATGCCCCGCTCTTCCAGCAGGGTGCGCACGATGGCGTCGGTGCTCTGGGTCTGGAAGATGCGGCTGTTGTGCATCAGGCCCAGGCGCCACAGCGGGGGCTGGATGATGACTTCGTAGCGGGTGCGGCGGTGGCCGGCATCGCCGCGGGCGAATTCGTTGACCACGCCGGTGAAGCGTCGCAACGGCGCGCCGTCCTGCCAGATCACCAGGTCCACGGCCTGTTCCAGTACATCGGCTGCCGCGACCGACGGATCGGTGCTGGCCAGCTCGAGCTTGCCATGAAACAGTTCGGAAAGGGCTTCGGTCAGCTCGAAGCCGACGACGGAAAAGTGATCAGAGGAAAATTCGCCAATGGTGGCGGTGAACTGCAATCCGCTTGCCTGGGGCATGTCTTCGGTCCCTGAAGATAAAGTCGTATATTCATTACTCGTCCTGAGTGGGCCCGATTATAACGATCGGGCTGACGAATGTAACCCCGGGCATCCCGAGTTGAGAGGTTGACCCCAAACCCATTCTGCTGCACCCTAATCTGGTTTCATAATGCAACCGGAGAACGTCAGTGAACGACTACAAGAATCATGCAATCGTGCTCAAACAGCGTCCCCAGGGCGAAATCCAGGATGGCGACCTTGTTATGGAAGAACGCCCTGTCCGACCACCCAACGAGGGCGAGGTTGTGGCCCAGGTCCTGTGGCTGTCACTGGACCCTTACATGCGCCCTCGTATGAACGATGCCAAGGGATATATGGACCCCATTGCCATTGATGAGGTGATCGTCGGCGAAAGCGTCGCGCGAATCGTGGAATCCCGCTCAGACAAACTCAAGGTCGGCGACCTGGTCACTTGTTATTCCGGCTGGCAGGAATATGTAACCTTCCCGGCGGATGCGCCGATGGTTTACAAGATCAATCAGAAAGCCAATGTGCCCCTGCAGACTTATCTGGGCGTGGCGGGCATGCCCGGCCGTACCGGCTACTGCGGACTGATGTACGTAGGCAAACCCCAGGCAGGTGAAACCGTGGTGGTGTCGGCCGCTTCCGGCCCTGTCGGCACCGTGGTTGGCCAGACGGCGAAAAAGGAAGGCTGCCGTGTGGTGGGCGTGGCCGGCGGGCCGGACAAATGCGGATTCGTGGTTGAGGAGCTGGGTTTCGATGCCTGTGTCGATTACAAGGCAGGTAACCTTGAAGAAGATCTGAAAGCCGCCTGCCCTGACGGCATCGACATCTACTTCGAGAACGTTGGCGGCGCCGTAACCCGCGCGGTTGCCCCGTTACTGAACCCCGGGGCCCGCGTGCCCATCTGCGGTTATGTGTCTGCCTACAATGCCAGTGACATGGCGTCGGTCGAAACACCTTTCCACGTCCTGAAAGCATTGGATCCGGTACCCGAGCATCGCTTTTTCCTGGTCACCGAGTGGCAGGACAAGCATCAGGAGATTACCGGTATTCTCGCTGACCGGATTGCCAACGGCGAACTGACGTATCGGGAGAGCATTGCCGAGGGGCTGGATAATGCCGTTGAGGCGTTCAAGGGGATGCTGAAGGGGCAAAATTTCGGAAAGCAATTGGTTCGTATTGCGGACTGATCTGATTCAGGGGTTGTCGGATTACGCTTACGCTTACGCTAATCCGACCTACATTGACTTAGCCTTTTACGTTTAACAGCACTTTGCCGGTGTTCTTATTGGCGGCCACGTAGGCCATGGCTTCGGCAGTCTCTTCAATGGGCCATTCACAATCAATAATCGGCTCAATTTGCCCGGAACTCAGCAATGGCCAGACGTGTCGATAAAGGGCCTGCATAATTTCTCCTTTGACCGCCACCGGTCGTGACCGCAGGGTTGATCCGATCAGGCGATGACGTTTCACCAGCATCAAGCCAAGATCCACCTCGGCGGACCGCCCGCCCATCAGGCCAATCAGAACGATTCGACCATCCACGTTCAACACTTTCTGGTTCTCGCCAATATAACTGCCGCCCACCGGGTCCAGTACCATATCGATGCCACCCCATTTCCGGACCGCATCCACAAACGAGCCGTTGGTGCGATTCCAGATGCCGGTGGCTCCGAGTTTCTGACAAACAGCCAGTTTTCCATTGTCGCCCGCCGTGGCAAACACCGGATTACCAAACGCTGTCGCCAGCTGAATAACGGCCGTACCCAGGCCACTGGCGGCCGCGTGGAGCAGGACTTTTTCACCGGGCTGTAATGCCGCCTCCCGGTAAAGATTCAACCAGGCCGTCGCAAACACTTCTGGTACCGCCGCAGCCTGCCTGAGAGACAATCCCTCCGGAATCGGTAATACCTGAACCGCCGGCACGATCACTTTGGTGGCGTACCCACCACCGGTCAGCAACGCGCAGACTTCGTCTCCCGGCATGAAGCCGCTCACACCCTCACCAACGTCGGCGATGGTCCCGCTCACTTCCAGCCCCAGAATCTCCGAGGCACCTGGAGGCGGTGGATAAACGCCTGCCCTCTGCATCAGGTCAGCACGATTGATAGCGGTCCACTTCACATCAATGCAGACATGACCTTCTGGCAGCTCAGTGGGAGCATCACAGGTCTCCCAGTTCAGAGCATCACCAACAACCTTGATCGCCTTCATCATATTCGCACGCTCCGGTGGTTCATTCTTGACTCATTGAGCATACCGCGTCACTGCCAATGGTGACATACATGGTATTGCGGTAACTGCGTTTCAAATCCGTAAGGCGCCATTCATGGGGAGGTGTCGCATCCGGTTTCTGTTCGAGCAGCGACATCAGAGTGTCGGCCGCATACAGAGCTTCCTGTTCCGGGTCGTCAATCACGCTGGTGTAAAGATGGGCGGAGGGAACGTATTCGGGGTACGCCAGGCGATCCGGTGCCAAAGCCAGGCAGCCAGACGCCATGGCCTCCAGCATCGACAGCCCCTGGAAATCGTGCAATGCGGTGGACACCACCACGTCGGCATCCTGCAACAGCCTGTCGTATGCTTCACGACTTTCCACAAAGCCCCAGTGCACAAGGCGACTGCGGTGACGGTGCTTTATCTCATCAAACACCCGGGGCTGATTCCTGAATTGCTCCCCCACCACACTGACGCGGAAATCCTGCCCCATATCCACCAGCCGGTCGAGCAGCCGTAACAGTCGGTCTGGGCATTTGTCGTACTCCCAGCGGTGATTCCACAACAAATGCGGGCAGCCGACGTTATGGGGAATGGCCCGTTCACGGAATAGATAGTCCTCTATCGGCACAGGAACGACGCTGGACTTGTCCCGGATCTGACGAACCACGCCATCGGGTACGCCGTCAGGTAACTTGTTGAAGAACTCATCGGCTCCAACGAGAAAGCTGTCCCGGTTCCACTGGCTGTTGAATACCACGTGGTCGGCGGCAATCGCGCTGTACAGGTTAACCATTTGGGGCTCGACACTGGCGTGCTGCTTGCCGGAATCCGGATAGGCAAACTGGTTTTCATGCATGTAGAGCAAAGCCGGGGTGCCGGCAAGATGGGGGTGAAACCCTCGTATGGACGCCAGATCCACCATGGAAGTCACCAACAGTAGGTCCCAGTGTTCCCGAAGCGCGGGCTCCTGGAGCCAGGTCAGTGCGTTCCCGCGAATCCGCCAGCGGAAGAACCGGGGCGGCAAGGCAAGCACGTGCCAGTCGAATGCCGGCTGGCTGGCAACGAGTTGCTCCCGCCAGCGCTTGTGGCTGCCGGCATCGTAGGCTGACAACAAGAGTACTCGTGGTTTTGACGATGATCGCGGTTGCTTGAGCATGACCGCATTCTGCCCTACTCCCGATTCGACAACCAGACACTCTGGTAGGGTTTCAGTGTAATGGAGCCGCTCAGGTCATCCACCCGCAGCCCGGAAATCAGATCCACCCATTGGTCGGTACCAATCAGGTTAATGTCACTGAGGGCAATTTTCTGGACCTCGTCACTGATATTATGAATGCAGAAAATGGACTGGTCCCGCCGCATGCTCTGGCGCCAGAAGCCGAACAATTGCAGGCCGAGGTGGAGCGTGAACTGGGTGGCGTTCGGATGGAACGCCGGCTGACGGCGGCGAATGGCAATCAGGCGCTTCAGCTCCCTGAATACCTTGCTGTGATGGCTCAACGGGTTGGCCAGCTCACTTTCGATCGACTCCAGTTTCCACTGCCCCCGATTGATGGAACGCAGGCGGCCGGTGTGCTCTGCCCGCTCGTAATCGTTTTCTGTGGCCAGCAAACTGTGAATGTAGAAGGCCGGGATGCCCTCCAGCGCCAGCATCACCGTGTGGGCGCAGATGAAGCGCTGCAATTGCCAATGATCAGCCCCGCCTTTGACGGTCCCCTTTAGCGCATCGTACAGCGCAATGTTGATTTCATAAGGCTGATCACGGCCGTCTTCCGTACGACGGTACGAGACCTTGCCGCCGAAGGACTCCATGGCATTGATCAGCCCCTGCTTCTCGTCCTCAGTCAGCAGGCCGTCGGTGGGACGCAAGCCTACACCGTCATGGGAAGCAATGAAGTTCAGGTAGGTGGTGCCGAGTTGGGCCGGGGGCATGCTCATCAACCAGGTTTTCAGATGCCGGCAATTCCCGGTCACCAGGGTGTGGATCAGCAGCGGCGGCAGGGAAAAGTTGTAAATTGCGTGCGCTTCGTTGGCGTTTCCGAAGTACGTCAGGTTCTCCCGGTTGGGCACGTTGGTTTCAGTGATCACGACCGCCCGCGGGCTATGGTGTTCGATCAGCAGCCTCAGGATCTTGATCAGTTCGTGGGTCTGCTGCAGGTGAATGGATGAGGTTCCCGGCTCTTTCCACAGGAATGCCACGGCATCAAGCCGGAACATCACCACGCCACGCTCCAGATATTTGCGGATGATCGACACGAACTCCATCAACACGTCCGGATTGGCAAAGTTCAGGTCCACCTGATCTTCACTGAACGTGCACCAGACGTAGCGCTCACCATCCTCTGTCATTACCGGGTTCAGCAGTGGTGACGTCCGTGGACGCACCACGGCACTCAGGTCATCCGTCAGGCTGGCCTCGAAGAAGTAATCCTTGCCCGGGTCAATTCGCTTGCGAAAATTCTCGAACCAGCGGCTACGAGCCGACATATGGTTGATCACCAGATCCGCCATCAGCTTGACGTCCCCGGCAATGTGCTCAATGTCCTCCCAGGTGCCATGGGATTCGTTGACCGCCAGATAGTCCATGACTGAAAAGCCGTCATCGGAGCTGTAAGGGAAAAATGGCAGGATATGAACGGCCGAGATGGCATCCGCCAGGTAATCGTTCAGGAACTCACGGAGTGTCACCAGCGGCTTTTCATCCGCCCGCCGGATCGTGTCCGCATAGGTAATCAGGACGATGTCTGATTCATCCCAGTTATTCTGGTGCGCCGGCGGTGGCTCCTGATTCGGAGCGAGCCCCATGGCCTTGAGCAGTTTTTCCGCCAGAAACCCACTGTCGAGATCGGGATAGATGACGTCCAGCATCCCCGCCAGCTTGGATTTCAGTGGTTCTTTCATGGGCGGAACTCCTCATTATCCATGTCCACCGCTTCCATCAGTTGTTCTTTGATATCCGGAATTGCACTGGTTACTCGGTTCCAGCTCGGAATAAACGGAGTATCCATAGGATTATCGAGGAAATAGGCCCCGGCGCGCATCACATTCTGCGCAAACAGCTCTACCGCTTTTTCTTCCTTGTGGCGATCAAAGGTCAGGCCATTGATGATGGCGTCGTTCTGGTAAGTCTCGACAAAATCCAGCGCGATCCGGAAGTAAGTCGCCTTGATGGTGCGGAACTTCTCGTTGGAGAAAATTTCGCCGTTGGTGGCCAACTTTCGGAATAATGCCTTGGAAATGTCCGTACTCATCTTGGACAGCCCGCCGCTGGCATCTTCCGGCGACAGTTCCTGGTGCTTGTGGTCGTAGGTGTCGGCAATGTCCACCTGGCACAATCGGTTAGTGGCGTAGTTGCGCTTCATTTCGGACAACACTCCCACTTCCAGACCCCAGTCACTGGGAATCCGCAGGTCGTTGATGACATCTGTCCGGAACGAGAACTCCCCTGCCAATGGGTAACGGTAGCTGTCCAGGTAATCCAGGAAATCGTTGGGGCCACAGACTTTCTTAAGCGCCCGGATCAGCGGCGTGACCAGTAGTCGACTGACGCGACCGTTCATTTTGCTGTCCGCGACCCGGGCGTAATAGCCCTTGCAGAACATGTAATTGAAGGCAGGGTTGGCGACCGGGTAGATCAGGCGAGCCACCAGCTCCCGTGAGTAAGTCAGAATATCGCAATCGTGCAGGGCAACGGACTTGCTGAGACCGGAAGCCAATACATAGCCAAAGCAGAACCAGACGTTACGCCCTTTGCCCATTTCCGTGGGCGCCAGGTTCTGTTCCCGGAGTTTGAGATCAATGGCGCGCAGCCGGGGGCCATCGTTCCAGAGCACCTTGAAGTTCTGAGGCAGTTCCGAAAAATACTCCAGGGCATAGCGATACTGCTCTTCCGTTGCTCGATCCAGCCCGATGACAATCTGTTCCAGGTACGGCACCTTGGCCAGTTCACTGACAATGTGCTTGAGTGCCGGCCCTTCCAACTCTGAGAAAAGCGAGGGCAACACCAGTGACATGGGGCGCGCCTTGCGAAAGTCCATCAGTTCCTGTTCGAGGTTTTCCACCGGACGCCGGGTCAGGTTATGAAGGGTGGTGACGATGCCGTTCTGGTAAAAATCGCCCATGGCTGCATTCCTCTTGTTTCAGTAACCGTACTCAAAGAGGATATTGAGTACGCATTCGTTCCAGCCTTCAGGGCCGGGTTTGAGGGAGCGCATGGCATGCCGGTCGGAGGTAAGCTGCACCAGGTCTGACTGTATACCACGGATGATGACCGGAATATTCACCGACTCCAGCATCCTCTGATCATTGGGGCTGTCCCCCAACGCGACAGTCACCAGGGACTCCCGACCATAGTGCTCCCGATATTTACTCAGCAAGAAACGGACCCCATCGGCTTTGTCGAAGTCTCCCATCACATGGAAGAAGCGCCCTCCCTGCATAAGGCGCAGTTTTTCGGCGGCCAGTTTTTCGGTAAACGTCGCTAATTCCTCATCCGAACCTTCCCACAGCAAAGGCTCCGTTCCCTGCCTGTCTTTTGCCAGCTCGGCTGAGGTTGCTGACAGGCCGGTCAAGCGCCCCAGTTCCTCCACCGACATGTCGGCAAAGCCCCGAAATCTGTAGCCCTCGGAGCGTAACCCGCTCAACACGGATAGCACCTGCTCACGGGACGCCCCAAAATTCACCACCTGCTCGGCCCTCGGCCCAAAACAGTTCGCCGGGATGATGACCGCTGCACCATTTTCGACAATAAACGGGTGGTGGTTGTTCAACGCGGCCCTGATATCGCGAATTTCCGACGCCGTTTTACTGGAGTTGAGAACGACCGGGATATTCGCCCGCTGTAGCCGCTCCAGAGCAGGTTTCGCCGCCTGCCAGCGGTAGGTATCGTGATTCAGGAGCGTGCCGTCCAGGTCTGTGAACACCAATAGGCGGGGCCTGGTCATGACATGCCTCCCTCAGCTTTCCGGAAGCTGGGCAGGCCCAAACTGTGGTCTTCCGCCACCTCAATCACCACGTCCGCCCGCGACGGCAATTCCGCCAGGCACCGACGAGTAATGCGCTCATAATGCATAATGAATCGGGCGACCTGTTCATCGGTCATGATTCTGAGGGACGCGGGGCTTTTGCCCCTTATTAGTGCGCCACCCTGCCGTTGGGCAAGCTTGTGCTCCTGCAGAGTGCGCCACTCCAGAACACAGTCCATGGAAGGCGCCTGGAGCATGATCAGGGAATCCAGCTGACCAAAGAACATGCTGTAGGTGCCTCGCAGACAATCATCAACGTATTGGCGCCAGATGCCTTGCGGATCCTCCTCGCGCTCCAGCGTATTAACCGGAGTAGCCAGTTCAGCGGCATCTTTCGACGGGGTCGCGGCGACGCACCATCCTTCCACCAGCACCACATCCGGGCGCCCTTCGAACTCGGGCCACAGTGCTCTGGGGGATCGGTCATCCATGGATTTATCAAAGGTCGGCACGGGCGTGTGGTCACCCGGGCCTGCCTCCATCAACTGGTCAATCACCTTCTGGCCAAGCGCAATGTCATGGGTACCGGGGACACCCCGGGTCACCAGCAACGGGTGAACCGTTTCAGCCAGGTGCTCACGCTCTGCTCTGGTAAGGTAGATATCATCCAGGGAGAAGCTGGCCGTTCGGCAGTCAAACACATCGTGGAGGATCTCTTTCAGGAACAGGGTAAGGGTTGATTTCCCTGTGCCCTGGGCACCATGAATGCCAATGAGGACCGGCCGTTTGCTCGCCCTGGCCAGAGCCTGTATGTGCTCGGCCAACGGTACGATGGTCTGTTCCACCGTCCTCACGTAGGATGGAGGAAGGGATTCCTGATCCATCAGGGGCTGCAGTTTCGTCAGGTGTTGTTGATCAGCCACGGTCCGGGGTCCTAAGAACATTGTGTTTACATCTACATGATTTAGCATGTTTTGTACCAAATAAGAGTATAGGCGTCCTATGAGCGACAACCGTTTTCGGGTGGAACATCGATATCTGGAGCTGCCAGACAGCTTCTACACCCGGGTTCAACCCACACCGCTTAAAGACGCCCGCATGGTGTGCTTCAATCACGTGCTGGCAAAACAGATGGGGTTTCACACCGACCAGCCGGAAGATTGGACCGGCGTGGGCGCCGGCACCGAATTACTCGAAGGCATGGATCCGGTGGCCATGAAGTACACCGGCCACCAGTTCGGTATGTACAACCCGGACCTGGGGGATGGCCGGGGCCTGCTCCTGTGGGAAACCATTGGGCCAGATGGACGACGCTGGGACTGGCACCTGAAAGGCGCCGGCACGACCCCTTACTCCCGCTTTGGGGATGGCCGCGCGGTGTTACGTTCCACCATCCGCGAATACCTCTGCAGTGAAGCCATGCACGGCCTGGGCATTCCCACGACTCGCGCCCTGTTCATGGTCAGCGCCCGGGACCCCGTACCTCGCGAATCCATCGAGACCGCTGCCGCTCTGGTCCGCGTTGCTGAAACTCACATCCGTTTCGGCCATTTCGAGTTTGCCGCTCACCACGAAGGCAAAGACACGCTGAAAACTCTGATGAATCACGTCATTGCCCTGCACTTTCCGCATTTGATCGGGTTGGCAGACAGCGAGCGCTACGCAAGATGGTTTGAGGAAGTCGTTGAGCACACCGCGCGACTGATCGCCGACTGGCAAGCCGTCGGCTTCTGCCACGGCGTCATGAACAGCGACAATATGTCCATCATCGGCGATACCTTCGACTACGGTCCCTACGCATTCCTGGACGACTTCGACGCCGGTTACATCTGCAACCACACCGACCAGGGCGGCCGTTATGCCTACAATCGCCAACCGGAAATCGGCTTTGTAAACTGCCAGTACCTGGCCAATGCGTTACTGCCGGTCATGGATGAAGACAGCGTCCGCCGCGGCCTGAAGCGATATGAAATCGCCTACAACGAACGTTTCCTACAGAACATGCGGGACAAGCTCGGGCTGGTGCAGGAGGATCAGTCGGACCTGCCGCTGATTATGGATACGTTCAACATGCTCCACGAACATCACGTGGACTACACCCGATTCTTCCGTGGGCTGTCTAACCTGACCACCCACGGCACCGCGCCAATCCGCGACCTGTTTGTGGATCGAAGCGTGGCGGATCAATGGATTGAACGCTACCGGCAGCGCCTGGAACTGGAAAGCCGCGCCCATGACGCCCGTGAATTCGCCATGCGTAAGGTAAACCCCAAATACATCCTGCGGAACTACCTGGCCCAGCAGGTGATTCAGGAAGCGCAAAACGGCGATTACGAGCCGATGAAGGCGTTGCTGAAGGTGTTGGAAAAGCCGTTCGATGAACAGCCGGAATTCGAGGGGTATGCGGCGCTTCCCCCGGACTGGGGGAAGCACCTGAACATCAGTTGCTCATCCTGATCCCGACCGGATCAGGAACAAGGAGTCAGCGGTCAGACAGCCTTGGCGGCGATGATCTTTTCGTGCCACTCCACCGGGCCGGTCTGGTGGACGGAAGAACCTTTGGAATCCACTGCCACAGTCACCGGCATATCTTCCACTTCGAACTCATAGATGGCTTCCATACCCAGTTCCTCGAAGGCCACCACTTCGGCCTTCTTGATGGCTTTGGACACCAGGTAGGCAGAGCCACCCACGGCCATCAGGTACACGGCGCCGAATTCGCGGATGGCGTCAATCGCCACCTGACCACGCTCGGCCTTGCCGATCATGCCAGTGAGGCCGGTTTTTTCCAGCATGGTGCGGGTGAACTTGTCCATGCGGGTGGCGGTGGTGGGACCAGCCGGGCCAACCACTTCTTCGCGAACCGGATCCACCGGGCCCACGTAATAGATGAAGCGGCCTTTCAGATCCACCGGCAGTTCTTCGCCGCGCTCGATCATGTCCACCATCTTCTTGTGGGCCGCGTCACGGCCGGTCAGCATCTTGCCAGACAGCAGCACGGTTTCACCCGGCTTCCAGTCTTTAACCTCTTCCGGAGTCACCGTATCCAGGTTCACGCGGCGCACGCTGTCGCCCACTTCCCAGGTGATTTCCGGCCAGTCGTCCAGGCTCGGTGGCGTTTGCAGTGAAGGGCCGGAACCGTCCAGCACAAAGTGTGCGTGGCGGGTAGCGGCACAGTTCGGAATAATCGCCACCGGCTTGTTGGCCGCGTGGGTCGGATAATCCTTCACCTTCACATCCAGAACCGTGGTCAGACCGCCAAGGCCCTGGGCGCCAATGCCCAGCTCATTAACCTTGTCGAACAGCTCCAGGCGCAGTTCCTCGGAGCGGTTGGACGCACCACGGGCCTGCAGATCGTGAATATCGATCGGGTCCAGCAGGGATTCCTTGGCCAGCTCCATCGCCTTCTCTGCGGTACCGCCAATACCAATGCCCAGCATCCCCGGTGGACACCAACCGGCGCCCATCTGAGGCACCATCTTCAGGACCCAGTCCACCACAGAATCTGAAGGGTTCAGCATGGCGAACTTGGATTTGGCTTCGGAACCACCGCCCTTGGCGGCCACGTGGACGTCCACAGTATTCCCCGGAACCATCTTGTAATGGATCACCGCCGGGGTGTTGTCCTTGGTGTTGGCCCGCTTGCCATCCGGATCGGCCAGAACAGAGGCCCGCAGCACGTTATCCGGATGCGTGTAAGCGCGGCGAACGCCTTCATTGATAATATCGTCCAGCGGCATGTCGGCATCCCACTGCACATCCATACCGATAGTGACGAACACCGTCACAATACCCGTATCCTGACAAATCGGACGCTTGCCCTGGGCGCACATGCGGGAGTTGATCAGAATTTGCGCCATGGCATCCTTCGCCGCCTGGGACTCTTCTTTCTGATAGGCCTCATACACAGCCTGAATAAAATCTTTCGGGTGGTAGTAGGAAATGAACTGCAGCGCGTCCGCTACGCTCTCAATCAGGTCGTCCTGGCGAATTACGGTGGTCATAGGCGTCTCATCAGTTTTGGTTTATCGATGACAGAATTCGGAAGCGGGAGTTTACCAGAAAATGACCAAAGCGCGGCATGCAACCGATGAAGAAGCTCAGCATTCCCAGAACCACTCCCGACAAAAACGCGTGAAAAAAACCACAAAAAGAAGTTACCATCCTAACGAATAAATCAAGAACGACAGCAGGAGACACCGTGACTGACCTCGTCCTCACAGAAAAAAACAACCAGGTGTTAACAGTACGCATTAACCGTCTGGACAGGAAAAACGCCCTCACCCACGCCATGTACACCGCCTTGGGTGACGCCCTTGAAGATGCCCACGCCGATGGAGACATCCGTTGCGTCTTATTTACCGGCAGCGATGACTGTTTTACCGCCGGCAACGATCTGAGCGACTTCGCTCAGGGGCTGCCAGGCTCATTCGAAGAAACCCCGGTGGGCCGCTTCCTGTTCCTTCTGGCCACCGCCACCAAACCTGTCGTTGCGGCTGTAAACGGCCCTGCCGTTGGCATCGGCACCACCATGCTGCTGCACTGCGACATGGTATTCGCCGGCAACAACACCCGCTTCCAGATGCCTTTTGCCAACCTGGGGTTGTGTCCGGAGGGCGGTTCCAGCCTGCTTCTGCCTTCGTGGATTGGCCGTGTCCGTGCAGCGGAGTTATTAATGCTGGGCGGCGCCTTTACTGCTGACGATGCCTACCGCCTGGGCATCATCAACCGGGTATGCGAACCGGAAGCCACTGAAGCCACCGCCCTGGAGAGCTGCCACAAACTGGCGGCCCAGGCGCCGGCTGCTATCCGGGTCACCAAGGAGCTGCTCAACCGCCCCACCCTGGAGCAACTGAAAGACACCATGCTGGCGGAGGGAAAACTGTTCGGCGAACGCCTCAAATCCAGGGAAGCAGCCGAAGCTTTCAAAGCCTTTATGGAGAAGCGGAAACCGGACTTTTCAAAGTTCGACTGACCACCTGAGCAAACTCGACAAATACCTCCCCGCCAACTATTTTTCATAGCAGGCCAAAGACCTCCCCTGCGGGGGAGGTCTCATAACGCCAGAATCACACTTTTGGCTGATCAACTGTTGCCATACTGTCGCTATAGTCAGAGTTACAGAAAAACAGAAAAACGACACAACAACAGGAAAAGGTTCCACACCCATGTTCAAGAAAACTCTAATAAGTCTTGCCGTGGCGTCTTCCCTTGGTCTGACAGGGTGCTTTGACAGCGCCGGCTCGGGGAAGAATGCGAATCCGGAATATAAGATCAATAACCCCGCCATCGACGGGAAAACCTGGCCACTTTTCAACCCACTGCTGAGCCAACTTCCCATTCCGAACGATCTGATATTCGACTCTGAGCAAGGTGACGGAACCTTTGGTGTAAACGACAGCTCGCCGCCCGTTACCACAGCATTGAATGAACTGAGCGGGGCCTCTACGGTTGCTCCGGCTGTGATCCAGTTCAATGGACAGATTGATCCAGCTACCGTTGTTTACGGCGAGACCGTCTTTCTGCTTGAGCTCGAATATGCCAGCGGCGATCCGCTACAGGGCCTTAGCATTGGTGAGCCACCGACAGTAGTTGGCCCAGCCCCCGCACGCGCTGATGTTGAAACCCTTGACGGCACCTCAGCCATTCGCATTCTGCCCCTGCAACCGCTGAACCCACGTAAGCGTTACGTGGCAGTGGTTACCAAAGACATTACCGACATCAACGGCGAAAACATCATCGCCTCTCCCAGCTACGGCAACCTCACCGATGAAGAGCAGCCATTGGGTAACTCTGGTCTGGCCCCGGTTCGCACCCTGATTAACAGTCTGTGGGAGCCGATTGCAGGTGCAGCGCTTGGGATCACCGATGACAATATTGCGATCACCTACAGCTTTACTACATCCAACGATGAGAAAGTGCTGCAGTATATTGCGGAGCCTGCGGCGTGGTTCTCTGACCAAATCACTACGTTTGTAAAGATTTCCGCTACCAAGCAAGCTCTTGAGGGCGGTGCAACTTCATATGATCAGATCGCTCCTGTTGCCAATGGTGCGGTTGATACTTTCCCGGCCTCTCTGCCACCAAACCCGGACTCACCATTGAATGCCTTGTTCGGCCCCGGTGGCCCCTGTGAAACCTCCGTTGGCCAAGATGCTATCGACTGTGTTGGTGTTGCACTTGCGTCTAACTTTGCAGATCAGCTGCCCACGCCACTACCTGGAGTAAACCGGACCGTACCTGATGGATCAGGTGGTTTTAACAACGCCATTGATATCGATAACACGACGATCAAGCCTGTCGGCTTGCTCTCTGCTGTTGCGGGATCAATTCCGGGATCTGATACCGTACTGGCGGCGGAAGGTAGCATCAGCCTTCCATACTATCTTGGGAGTGCACCAGCCGAACTTGCAGGCCCAGCCTCTCTGAACTGGGTTGCAGACGACGCACTTGCCCAGTCGCTCAATGAGACTTTTTCAGCGCTTGGCGTTTCCATTCCGCAAGCTGATGCGAGCGTCTCTACTGCAGTGAACTATGTGTTCCCATTCCCAAAACAGCGTAGCACTCAAGAGGTGCCGGTGCTGACCCTGTATCCAAACACTGGTGCAGTAGCAGGTGTTGTGCTTTTCCAGCATGGCATTACCACAGATCGCAGTACGGCACTTACGTTCGGTACTGCCCTGGCAGGACAAGGTTATGTCGTAGTCGCCATTGACCAGCCACTGCACGGTGTAACACCCTTCTCGGCTGACGATCAGCTTCCTCTCGCCATCGCCCTACTGGTTGGTGGGGGTGCTACCCAGGCAGAAGCAGAGCAACTGGCTCCACTCGTAGTGGCTGGGGATGAAGACAATCTTGCTGCTGCGCTCGGCGGAGGCACAGCGACCCCAGAGTCAACTCTGACCGCCCAATCACTGATCAACACAGTGGCTAATGCTGGAAGCACCATCCCAGGGCTGGCACCGGGAGACGGTGAACGTCACTTTGGATTGTTTGCTGACGCATCTGGCACACCCGCTGCTATGTCCTTTAATCCCGAGAGTCCTGCAGGTGCGGACGGCTCAGGTAGTCTGTTCATTAACTTGCAGAATTTCCTTGGCGCGCGGGATAACCTCCGCCAGAGTGCAGTTGATCAGATGAACCTTCGTGCGACGCTCTTTGGCCTCCCGGGAGCAAGCTCAGGATTGGAACTTCCAAGACCAGACACTGCGGGGGGGGACAACAGCATAGCCGTAGTAGATGCAACAACTCCAGCCTACTTTGCTGGTCATTCCCTGGGCACCATTACCGGCATGCCATTCACCGCAGCAGTCAATGCAAACCAGATTGCGGACACAATCTACACCGCTGCAGACTTCAGTTCGACGCTGCCATCTGCCTTCAACGACATTGCCTCTGCAAGCATGCTGACACCGGGCGGAGGGGTAGTAAGGCTGCTCGAAAACTCTCCCGCCTTTGCTCCCCGGATCCTGTTTGGGCTTCAGCAAGCGGCAGGCCTGACTCAGGGGGACGCAAATCTTGAGACGTATTTCAATGTACTCCAGGCTGCAATTGACTCAGCGGACCCGATCAATGTCGCGGATAATCTGGACACTCTGATGACGCCGGTACTGCTTTCTGAAGTTGCTGGTGACGCAGTCATTCCAAATGCTGCCGATGAGCAGGTGTGGGGTATTGCTCCACTATCTGGCACCTTCGCCCCTGCGGACACCGGCTTACCGGTTAGCGTAACGGTCAATAGCTTCAGCGCGCCACTGGCAGGAACCAAGCCACTTACGCTCAGTCTGTCAATGATCACTACCTACGAGGAAGGGGATCATGGAACACCGGCGTCTGCCAATAACCCTGCGGTCTTTGGTGGCATGGTCTGCGAGACGTTGGTGACATTCGGAACTGCTCCGGCTGAGCTTCCTGCGTTTTGTACTGCTCCATAAGAGAGCCACCGGAAGTTGATAAGGGCTTCGAATCAGGGAGCCCTTAGATTACCAACGAACCCTCGCCATAATGGCGGGGGTTCGTTGTTTCTGACGTATTAATTTTTTCAGAGTTCACTCCATACTCTCAAACTCATCCTGAGTTAACTGACCATCACTATCCCGATCCAGCTCCATCATCAAGTCGCGGGTTTCCTGACCTGACATTGGCTCTCCATCGGGGTTTCCGGCTGCAGTGCTGCCGTATACGTTCAGCTCGTCCTCGGTGAGAACGCCGTCCTGATTGGCATCAAGTTCGGCAAAGGGTGTGGATTTCATACCCTGCCCCATGGTTTCGCTTTGCTGCATTTTCTCGCTGTCGCCATCCATTGCGTCTTTTTCCGTCCCGTAGGAGCCGGCGGCGTATACGGCCGGAATGCAGAGCGACATGGACATCAGGGTGGCAAGCCCCAGGGTTTTAAAGCTCATCAGACACCTCCTTGATCATTTTTTGATCTATGGTTGACTGCACTTTCAATTAAGAACCCGATCTCCATAAAATGCCAATGACGCTTTAGTAACCTGGGAGCGACGCTTAGCTCAGGACAGAATAGCGTCGTTATCCGCCCCCAGCTTCCTACCGACGTGCTTTGCAGAACACGGAGTCTGGCTGAACTTGATGGGGTAGCCAATCTGTTGCTGTTCACTGCCATCTTCCCGATCGACACCGATCACCATGCCCCTGTCCTTCAATTGGGGATGCTCTGCCGCCTCGGAGATGGTCAATACTGGCTCCACACACGCGTCCTGATCTGCAAAGATCTCCTGCCACTGCGCCAGGGTTTTCTCGGCAATTTTTTCTTTCAGCGCGGCTTTTATCTTTTGCTGGTGTTCCGGGTTCTGACTCAGGGCAAAACTTTTCATCTCAGACAGACCCAGGGTGTCGCACAGGCGGGATGAGAACTGGGGCTCCAGACTGCCAACAGACAGCCAGCGGCCGTCGCTGGTCTGGTAGTAATCATAGAAACTACCACCATTGAGAAGACTGCTCTCCGGCTTCTGTTCCTGACCTCCGGCCAGACAGGCAGCACCGGACATGGCATTGAGGGCAAAGGCAGCGTCGGTCATGCTGATATCGACAAACTGCCCTTCTCCGGTCTGCTGCCGGTGGATAACCGCCGCGAGAACCCCCATGACCGCATGATGGGAGCCGCCGGCCACGTCGGCAATCTGGATGCCCATGGGGGGCGGGCCACTGTCAGCCCTACCGCAATGGCTGGAGACACCGGCCAGAGACAGGTAATTGATGTCGTGGCCCGCTCGATCTTTGTAGGGACCAGTCTGACCATAGCCGGTGATGGCACAGTAGATCAGCTTTGGATTAATGGCCTTGAGGGTGTCGTAACCGATCCCCAGGCGATCCATCACGCCTGGGCGGAATTGTTCGATGACGACGTCATAATCCTTGACCAGGTCCTTGATAACCTCAGCACTACCCTCTTTCTTGAGATCAAGCCCAAGGGAGCGCTTACCACGGTTCAGGTAAGCATGAGCGGTGCTGGTTCCGCCATCGTGGGGCGGCATGACCCGGGTCAGCTCCATTCGGTCCGGCGCCTCCACACGCAGTACATCCGCTCCCATGTCCGCCAGGAGCATGGTGGCGTAAGGTCCGGGTAGCAGGGTGCTGAAGTCGAGAATTTTCAGGGACGTCAGTGGGCCTGGCATATTTTTCTCCTTGTTGGTGGTTGCTTCTATGCTGACGGTTTTTTCCTATGGGGCCAACTGCGGGTTCCGTCATTCCAATTGGCCATTTCTTCCAGCTTTTGGGCGCCTGCCGGTTGCATTGTAGCCGGGGGGTTTTATGATGGGCTTCGTTTTCCAAGGAATAGCGAGTGGCATGTCAAACCTGACGGTTTCCAGGCACTTTGTAGAGGCATCTCTGATCGGCGCGGAGCGGGCCGGTTACGACACCCGGGATATGCTGCGAGCAGCCGGCATCTCACCCGACTTGTTGAAGATCGAGATGGCCCGGGTGAACAGCGATCAGTTCAGCCGGCTGATGCAGGTCATCTGGACCCGCATGGATGACGAATTCATGGGGTTCGGCCCAAGGCAATGCCGTGCCGGTACCTTCGCCACCATGTGCGCCCTGGTCATTGACTGCCCCAACCTGGAGGCGGTCTACCGGCAGGCATTCCAGTTTTCACGCCTGTTCGAGCCCATGGTATCCATGGAACTTGAAGTAGATGACCAGGTAGCGCGACTGGTTACCGTTATCGAAGGTGACATATCCGATCCCATGTACTTCATGCGGGAAAGCCTGCTGGTGATCTGGCATCGCCTTGGCAGTTGGCTCGTGGGCCAGCCGGTGGAGTTGTTGCAGGCTGAGTTTGATTACCCACGCCCCATCCACGGCGACGAATACCGCCACATATTCCACTGCCCCCTGGCGTTTGAAGCGGAACGCACAACCCTCACCTTCGACAAACGCTTTCTTTCCGCACCGGTGATCCGGGATCGACCGGAAATGCACCAGTTCCTCAAGACGTCCCCGGCGGATCTTCTGTCACGGCCGGATGAAAGTAACACCTTCACCGGCCGAATCCGGGCCCTGATCGGTCGGGATTTTTCCAAACCTCTGCCGGATTTCGAATGGATTGCCGCCGAACTGCATACCAGTCCGCAAACCCTGCGGCGACGGCTCAAACAGGAAAATACGTCGTTTCAGGAGATCAAGGATCTGCTCAGACGCGACATGGCCATTTACTATCTGAGCCGCCAGGATCTACCCATTAATGACATCGCAACCAAAGTGGGTTTCACAGAACCCTCCACCTTCCACCGCGCCTTCAAGAAGTGGACAGGGGTAACCCCCGGCGCTTACCGGGAAGGAGAACGAAGCAATAGCGGGGAGTGAGGACCACCGATCAACCGGGATTCTGGAGAGTTTTTATCAAGCGCCCCAGTGTGCCGGCAATTTCCTCGGCCCGGTCACGGTTTGGCCCCAGCTTCAGCAACCGGGAACCATCCCTTGGGTCATACACCCAACAGGTTGCCGCCGAGGGCTGGCAATCCCATTGAACCCGGGGACTGATGCCGTATACGTTGATGGACTGGGTATTTTTAGTAATTCGCTCGCCCTCTTCCCTGCGGGACTCCTGAACTTCTATCCGACTATCAACGGAAGCAATCTTGTAGCTCACATCCGCAGGCACATCGAGCCTGACCACACGTTGGTCGGCACGCCAGCCTGCCACTTCCAGCAAACTGTTCAGGTGAATGGTAAGGGCTTCGCGGTCAGAGTCTGCGAGATACAGCTTCCGCAGACTGGACATCGCCTGTTGGCCGGCGGGCTCAATGATGGCGACCGACTCCCGCTTACTGGCCTGGTTTTGATCCTGCCTGGAACGCTGCTCCTTGCGGGACTTCTCAATGGCGGTGATCCTTGTGAGCGCGTCCCGATAATGCCGGCCTTCCGAGCCGGCACGGGAAACATAGGCTTCCAGTGCCGATTGTGCTTCATTGAAATGGGAAGATTCCTGCATGACACGCCCACGGAAATAATAATAATCCGCGGGTTTTTCGCCCTCAAGGCCCTGAAGCCGGTTCAGGTATTCCCCGGCCTCGCCCCAGCTCTTGGCGGCAACGGCTTCCTCGGTGGCCAGCATAAGGCGGCGGACTTCATGCTCCTGAGCCAAGGACGTACCCTGGGCCACCGTGGTCACGAGCAATGAGGCAAAAACCAGGCTACAGGCCAGTTTATGCCCCTTTCGGGATGTTTTTACCATTGCCTCTACTCCTGCTGATTGTCCGCAAATTCACCGGTGCGTGCGGATGCCCGGTCTGACGCTCTGAACTCTTCGTCGTCATCGGGATCCACTTCGGCCTGGTCCATGATGGCCCTGGGTAACTCTTTTTTAACACGAACCCCAAGCTCGACAAAGCGGTTCGCCTGGGACACCAGGTTTCCGCGGCCCCGGGTCAACGTATTCATGGCGGCGTCGTAACTGCCTTGTGCCGTGTGAAGCTGTGCCCCGAGTTTCTCCATGGACTCCACGAAAACCCGGAGCTTGTCATAAACCGCTCCAGCCCGGTCGGCAATGCGTTGGGCGTTCTGGCTTTGCCGTTCGTAACGCCAGATATTCTCGATGGTCCGAAGCGTGGCCAACAACGTGGTTGGTGTTACTACAATAATCTTTCGCTCAAACGCTTCTGCGAAGAGGTTCTCGTCCTGCTGGAAAGCCGCCACGAACGCTGGCTCGATCGGCATGAACAGCAGCACGAAATCCGGCGAGTGGAGCCCGTTCAACTGGCTGTAGTCTTTCTCACTCAGGGTTCGGATATGGGTGCGTACGGCCTCGACATGTTGTCGAAGTGCCTCCGCCTTTGCACCCTCATCTTCTTCGTTGATCCACTGTTGATAAGCCACCAGTGAGACCTTGGAATCCACCACCAGGTTACGGTTGTCGGGCAGGTGTACCACCACATCCGGGCGCAGCAGCTGATTATCATTGTCGCGATAGCTGCCCTGGGTCTCGTATTCCATTCCCTTGCGCAGCCCCGAGCGTTCCAGAACCCTTTCCAGTATCAACTCGCCCCAGTTACCCTGGATTTTCTTGTCGCCCTTCAGAGCGCGGGTAAGGCTAGCAGCCTCTTCAGTGATTTGTCGGTTAAGATCCTGTAAGGATTTGATTTCACTCCGCAATGCCTGGCGGTCCCGGGTCTCGGAAGTGTAAACGTCTTCCACGCGTTTGCGGAAGTCCTGCAATTGATCACGAAAGGGATTAAGCAAACTGTCCAGGCTGGTGCGGGTCTGCTGGCTGAAACGTTCGCTTTTCTGATCGAAAATACGATTGGCCAGGTTCTCGAATTCCTGCTTCAGGGCATCCCGGTTGCGCTCCAGTAGCGCCAGCTTCTCTGTGCTGGCGCGCCGCTCACTGGCCAGCGTCACTTCGTATTCACGTAACGCTACCCGTGCCTCTCCCAGTTCGTTCGCCAGGGACTCAGACCGCCGCTGATACTCGGTTCTCTCCGATTCCAACTGAGCCATTCTTACGCGGCTGCTCCGGGCCATCACAATCACCAGCAAACCAACCAGCAACAAAAGAGAGGCAACAACACTGAAAATCACTGGATCATTCCGAACGATTTCTGCAACGGCCTCGGGCACACTTTCCTCCTGTTAACTGGAACCTTTTTTCGTTTCCGGACGTCCTGATGAATACCCTGAATATGCAAACCTCGACGGCTTGGCAAAACAGGCAAAGACGTTGCCTTCACTTATGGACTCAAGCCGTAATATAAACTAAAAGAGTAATGTGTTCTGTCGCCACGAAAGCATTAACGGTTTTTTAACCGGGTCGCCGCGGTTCCGGAGCGATAGGAAGAACAGGATTTCATCATGCTGAAAGAGCTCTGGAGAAAACTGGGATCGGAATTTTCCCAATCCGGCTATGCGGGGGGCCAGGGCTGCAGAATTAATAACACCCGAGGCACCCGTTTTCGGCTGCTGCCCCATATCACCCACACGGGTGAATTCCATCTTGAACGGCTGACCATGCTACTGAAGGGCCGGTACGGCAAGTCCTTCAGCGACACTGATGAATCCGGAGACGAAAACATCCGGACGCTGATTCGCTTTGCATCTCGCATTCAGGATCAGGATATCCAACGGGAATTGTTGCTGTTTTACCTGAATTGCTCCCCTGTTATTCAGGAATATCTGCGTTCCGAGGAAGTACTGGGGCAACAGCACTTTGCTTAACGAAGCCTGAAAAACCCCGCAAAACCGTAAAAATTTCTGACTCTTAACCAACTGTAAAGCAACCACACACATCGGTTGTTGTATACTCCTCCTGCGAGTATCTTACTGCGGATATTGGCAGGTCTTCATGGCGGGCCCAAGCTGACTAACTGACGGGGTCGCAGGTTCAGGGGTTTTAGATGTTCTCAACGCGTTTTCGATGCGGGAAGCCGCTGGCTTGTCTCGCTCTTCTGTTTGTATTGTCCGGGTGCTCAGCGGACCGTTATTTTATGGTGCCCAAGGAAAATCTGGACAAACTTAACGGTTCTGTTCAATCCCAACGTGCCACTCTGGTTACTATGGAGGGAAACGCCACGGCCCGGCACGACAAACTGCTGGAAATCAATAACACCTCCACCCGGAGCATCCTGGAGGCCATCGAGCAGAAAATCGAAAAACCCAAGTGTCCTCCGGTCACAGCACAGGCATGCCCCTCAGTCAGAGACTTGCAGACGAAAGGCCGCGCAGACAGGTTGAAAGGCAAGCTCATTGTCGGTGAACTGGAAAAGTTCTATCTGGCGGGCCCCGGCCTTGTTTATAACGCCCGTATAGACAGCGGCGCCGAAACGTCATCCATTGACGCACGCAACATCACGAAGTTCGAACGTGACGGCAGTAATTGGGTTCGCTTTGAAGTCCCGGTTCCGGGTAGCGAAGAATACGTGACCATGGAAAAAGAAGTGTCCCGCCGCGTCAGAATCATCCAGTCCAGCGCGGACGAAGCAGACCGACGAGTGGTGGTCGATCTCCAGTTCGCCATAGGGGATCACCAGCAAGTAGCGGAATTCACCCTGACCGACCGTCGACACCTGTCACACAACGTCTTGATCGGGCGGAATGTACTCCGGGACATGATGCTCATCGACGTTGGCAAGGAGTTTGCGACCGAACTGCCAGCATCACTCACCAACACCAACGGGGATGACTCGTGACTTCCCGCTCCCGAATTCCATTTTTCACTGCCATTGCTCTGCTGATTGTAGCCGGAACAGCTATGGCGATCTGGCGCCATATAGAACTCGGTATACCCTGGCTCACAGGAGAACAACGCCCGGTCTGGATGGTGGAAGCCAGGGTCGATTTCAACGCCGCTGACGAACCGGTACTGGTAAGCCTGAACATCCCCGAGCAGTCCCCAGGCTTTCGCATCCTTTCAGAGCAGGCCGCATCACCGGGGTATGGTTTTTCGGTGGTCGAAAAGGAAGGGAGCCGCAGAGCCGAATGGTCTAAACGTAATGTGATAGGACCGCAAACCCTCTACTTCAAGACTCAGTTCATTCCCGACCCGAATGCCAACCGGGACCGCCCTCGCAGGGCGCCGAAGCCGGTTTCCGTTTTCTGGGAAGAACCACAGGCAACCGCCGTACGTGAAATCCTCATCCAGGCGGAGGAACGCTCCAGCACACCGGAAAGTATGACCCGAGAGCTGATCCGCCTGATGCAACCAGATACCCAGGCACAAAACACGACACTGCTGGTCTCCGGGACCAACCACCTGGACCTCCTTGTCCGCATGCTCAACCATGCAGGCATTCCCGCGAGAACCGCCGATGGGCTCAAGCTTGAAGATGCCCGACGACGCCAGGGACTGACTCCGTTCCTGCAGATCTATAACGGTGACGAGTGGCTTACTTTCGATCCCAAGTCCGGAGAACAGGGGCTACCGGAAGACACACTTCTCTGGCGCCAGGGGGCGGCATCCCTGCTGGATGTGGTAGGTGGAGACGACTCCAGCGTCAGCTTTTCAATGCTGAGGCAAACCATCCCCGCCTTGCAGCTGGCTGCCATGCAATCCGAAGAGAACGGATTCGGGTTCCTGAGCCTTTACCAGCTGCCGGTGGAAGAACAGGGCATGTTCCGGATGCTACTCTTGCTGCCACTAGGCGCCCTCATGGTAGCCTTTATGCGCATTGTTATCGGCATTCGCACCTCGGGCACGTTTATGCCGGTTCTGATTGCCGTGGCGTTTGTTCAGACCAACCTGCTTCCGGGCCTTATTGCCTTTACTTCTGTGGTTTCCATAGGTCTGCTGATGCGCGGCTATCTGTCCAGCCTGAATCTGCTGCTGGTATCACGAATATCTGCATTGATCATTCTGGTAATCTTCATCACCGCCGGCTTGAGTATTGTCGGTTACCAGATGGGCTTCAATACCGGCATGACCGTAACTTTCTTCCCGATGGTGATCATCGCCTGGACCATTGAACGCATGTCCATCCTCTGGGAAGAGGAAGGCGCTCATGAAGTCTTTGTGCAAGGTGCAGGCAGCCTGTTTGTGGCGGTTTGTGCGTTCCTGGTAATGGATGCACCGCTGTCCCGGCACCTGACCTTCAACTTCCCGGAGCTGCATTTCGTCGTGCTCGGTCTCATTCTGCTGATGGGTCAGTACACAGGCTACAAGCTGAGTGAACTTCGTCGCTTCACCCCGATGAAGGCTTACGACTGATGGATTGGATTTCCCCCCGCGCACTGACCCGGATGGGCATGCTCAACATGAACCGGAGAAATGTCGATTACATCTCCCGGTACAATGATCGAACGTCCTATCCGTTGGTGGACAATAAGCTGAAAACCAAGCTGGTAGTGGCTGAATACGGCGTAAGCACACCCAAGCTGCTGCAACTCGTTCGCCAACAACACGAAATTCCGCACTTCCGGGAAATGGCAGAAGACCTGACCGGCTTTGCCATAAAACCGGCCAAGGGATCCGGCGGCAAGGGCATCACCGTCATCACAGGCCGTGACGGGGATGAGTTTATCAAGGCATCCGGCGCCCGGGTGCCTGCAGCTTACCTTGAAAGGCACCTCTCCAACATACTGGCGGGATTGTACTCCCTTGCCGGGACGCCAGACGTTGCCATTGTCGAAAGTCTGGTGGAGTCCGTGCCGGGACTGGCCAAATACTCTCATCAGGGGGTCCCGGACATTCGCATTATCATCTTCCAGGGCTACCCGGTTATGGCCATGCTGAGGCTGGCAACCACCGCCTCCGATGGCAAGGCCAATCTTCACCAGGGCGCAGTCGGCGTAGGCCTGGATATCGGCACAGGGAAAAGCCTGAACTCCGTACAGTTCAACCGACCGATCACACTACACCCGGATACAGGCCTTGCCCTGGAGAACATTGATATAGCCGACTGGGAAGAGATGCTGTCTATGGCATCCCGATGCTATGAAGCAACCGGCCTTGGCTATATGGGCGTGGATTTAGTGGTTGATATTAATGAAGGCCCGTTGTTACTGGAGTTAAACGCACGTCCGGGACTGGCCATCCAGATGGCTAATGGCCGAGGTCTCCTGCCACGTCTGCGTGCAATCGAAAACCTCAAGCGGCATCACTTTACCCCGGAGGAGCGCGCTCGCTTCGCCATGGAAGCTTTCTCAAGTCAACAATAGCGCACTGACCAGAAAATGTAGGCCAAAAAAAACCGGAGCTCTTGAGCTCCGGTTTTTTTATTCAACCACAGATTATGAAAGCTTGCCTTCCGCGATCAGCAGCTTCCGTTCATGTGTCAGGCCTTTCAACAGCCCCCACGTCATAATCAACAGAATCGCCGTGAACGGCAGCCCCGCGGAAATGGCACTCGCCTGAATGGCTCCAAGGGCGTCCTCGCCACCGCCAAAGATCAGCGCTGCTGCGATCGCACCTTCCATGATCACCCAGAAGACACGCTGGACAGTCGGGGCATCGGTTTTACCACCGGCGGTGATGCTGTCAACTACCAGGGAACCTGAATCCGAAGAAGTCACGAAGAACACCAGCACCAGCACGATCCCGACAAAGGAGATAATGCCCGTCAGTGGCAGGTTGGCAAACATCTGGAACATGGCCAGGGACACATCGGTCAGGCCATTTTCTGCCAGCGCACCAATACCCTGCTGAATCTGCTCCAGGGCAGAGCCACCGAAGGCACTCATCCAGACAACTGTAATAACAGTCGGAATGATCAGCACTGCGGTCACGAACTCACGCACTGTGCGGCCCTTGGAAACACGGGCGATAAACATGCCGACGAACGGTGACCAGGAAATCCACCAGGCCCAGTAGAACACCGTCCAGCCGTGGAACCAGGTCTCATCTTCACGGCCAAACGGATTACTCAACGGAATAATGTTAGCCACGTAGGTGGATGACGTCACCCACAGGGTTTCAATGATGGTCATGGTAGGACCAGCAAAGATAATGAAGAATAGCAGGATGCCCGCCAACGCCATGTTGAAGTTACTGAGAATCTTCACACCGCCGTCAAGGCCACGTAACACCGAAACCAGAGCAACCGCGGTAACGCCGGTGATGATGGCCATCTGGACATTGATACCGGACGAAATCCCGAACAGATACTCCAGGCCTGAGGCCGCCTGTTGGGCACCAAAACCCAGAGACGTTGCAAGACCAAAAATAGTCGCAAGGACTGCCAGCACATCGATAATGTGGCCAGGCCAACCCCAAACCTTGTCACGCAGCAGCGGGAAAAACGCCGAGCGGATAGTCAGCGGCATCCCTTTGTTGTAGGCAAAAAACGCCAGGGAAAGAGCGACTATCGCGTAGATGGCCCAAGGGTGAAGACCCCAGTGGTACATAGTGGCGCCCATCGCCATCTCATGCGCTGCGGGCGTGTTTGCTTCTACGTTAAAGGGCGTTTCATACCACCCGGTGTAATAGGCCGTTGGCTCGGCCACTGCCCAGAACATCAGGCCAATCCCCATACCAGCCGCAAACAGCATGGCGAACCAGGAGATGGTGGAAAACTCAGGTTTGGCATCCATACCGCCAATCCGAATCTTCCCTACCGGCATAACAATAAGGGCCAGACACACCACCACGAAAACGTTGGCACTGAGCAGAAAGAACCAGTCAAAAGTGCCAATGATGTTCCATTTCGCCCCATCAAGCATTTCTTTTGACTCGGCCGGAAACATCAGCGTTCCGACAACAAAAACCACCACCAATATCGCCGTAATCGGGAATACCGGTGCATGTAGGTCGAGGCCAAAAGGATTTACATTATCCTGGCCCGCGACGTAATCCGTCTGGTACTCGTCTTTTACAACGTCGCCCACGGTTGGAGTCTCCCGTTCAGATTGATTACTAACAATTAAGATTCAAAGCTTTACAGGGACGTGAGTCTAGTGATTCGAACTCAAAACATCAAAGACGCATCCCATATTCGCTACCACCTTGAGCATAGACCAAATTGCCAGATGTCGCCGTCGAAGAGAAATCGATTGACGGAGTTGATGGATCTGGACTGTAAACAAGTACACTTGTCAGCAGTCGGGAAACGATAGATGAATAGAGAGGACGCCATGGAGAAAACCACGACCTTCCCCCTGAGGTACACCACTTTTGCCTTGAGTATTGCGGGCCTGCTGATCACCGCGCCGCTCAGCATTTTTCTGGAGGGATGGTACCTGCTGCCTCTCATTTTCGGTGCTCTCACAGCCGTCGGCACCTGGGACATGGTGCAGCGCCGGCACACCGTCAGCCGCAACTACCCTATCCTTGCCAATTTCCGCTATGTCCTGGAGTCCATTGGCCCGGAAATCCGCCAGTACTTTATCCAATCCGATACCGAGGAGCGTCCCTTCTCCAGGGAACAACGAAGCCTCGTCTACCAACGTGCCAAGAGCGTGCTGGACAAGCGCCCTTTCGGCTCTCAATTAGGCATGTATGAGCCAGGCTACGAGTGGATAAACCACTCCCTGATCCCGACGCAACTGAACGGCAGCGATTTCCGGATTCTTATTGGTAAGCAGTGCGATAAACCCTACAGTGCCAGCGTGTTCAACATCTCGGCCATGAGTTTCGGTTCTCTCTCCGCCAATGCCATTCTCAGCCTGAACACAGGCGCCAGAATGGGCCACTTCTACCACGATACCGGGGAAGGCTCGATTTCCCGATACCATCGTGAGCCAGGTGGTGACCTGGTGTGGGAAATTGGTTCCGGATACTTCGGTTGTCGCCATCCGGATGGCACGTTTAACGAAGACATGTTCGTTAAAAACGCCACTCTGGATCAGGTAAAAATGATTGAGCTCAAACTGTCCCAAGGGGCAAAACCCGGCCATGGCGGCATCTTGCCCGGCGCCAAAGTAACACCGGAAATCGCGGAAGCGAGAGGGGTACCGGCTGCTGAAGATGTGGTGTCTCCGGCAAAACACTCGGCCTTTAGTACCCCCTTAGAAATGCTGGAATTCATCGAACGACTGAGGAATCTGTCGGGAGGCAAGCCGGTTGGCTTCAAGCTCGCTATCGGGCACCCGTGGGAGTGGTTTGCTATCGTCAAGGCCATGCTGGAAACCGGCAGGAAGCCGGATTTCATCGTCGTGGATGGCGGTGAAGGCGGCACCGGTGCTGCCCCACTGGAGTTCATCAACCGCCTGGGCATGCCCATGAAGGAAGCTTTGCTACTGGTACACAACACGCTGGTAGGCACCAATCTGCGCGAAGACATTGCCATTGGCGCCGCTGGCAAGATCACATCCGCCTTTAACATCGCCCGCACTCTTGCCCTTGGCGCAGACTGGTGTAACGCCGCCCGCGGCTATATGTTTTCCCTGGGGTGTATTCAAGCCCAGAATTGTCATACCGGTCGCTGCCCCAGCGGGGTTGCCACGCAGGATCCCCGTCGCGGCAACAAACTGGACGTAGCCGATAAGAGTCGCCGGGTTTACAACTATCATAAAAACACGCTGGACGCCCTCCAGAACCTCCTTGAAGCTTCCGGTCTGAACCATCCATCCGAACTGGGACCGGAGCACATCATCCAACGAACCTCGAAGACCGAGGTTCAGTCCTATATGGACATGCTGCCCTTCCTTGAGCCAGGGGCCTTGCTGAAAGGGAAAACCGGCCTCCGTGTATTCGACAAGTACTGGCACGAAGCTCAGCCGGACACCTTTGGACCACCGGAAATGATCATCAAGTTGCGGGAAACCAAGCTCCATTA
The DNA here is from genome assembly GCA_022014155.1 of Marinobacter sp. Lineage (GTDB taxonomy): Bacteria > Pseudomonadota > Gammaproteobacteria > Pseudomonadales > Oleiphilaceae > Marinobacter. The sequence goes on from JAKLLS010000017.1 coordinate 40,275, forward strand.
AAATCCAGCCTAATCGCCAAAAGCCTGTTTATTTTTGGTTTGGGCTGGTGTAGACTTCGCTCCCGCTAA